>JAYTZV010000309.1:0-9649 GCA_043741695.1 Burkholderiales bacterium | reverse complement strand
CATTTTGGGACTTCTGTTGGCGCGCCGATTTTAGTCAAGGTCGATGGTCAGGCACCGGCGTTTGCTCACCCTGCGCACCAACTGCATCAACTGTTTTTAACGCAGCTTGGTAACGCCTTGACTGACTTCGATTGCAAGGACGCGGTGGTCAATGTCGTAATTCCCGATGCCTGGTGTCGGTTGTTCGTTACGACACCGCCATCGAATATGGCCAGTCGTTTAGATTGCACTGCGGCGGTAGCGATGCGCTTTCAAACTTTGTACGGCGAGAGTGCTGACGCGTGGCTATTGCAGGCTGACTGGCAAGTGCGCAAACCGTTTCTTGCAGCCGCCATGCCGAAGGCTCTACGCGATGACTTGCTCGCCATCCTGCGCGCCCGCAAATTGCGACTGTCGCGATTGGTGCCCGAGTCCATCGACGCGTGGAATCGGTGTTGCGGAGCGGTGTCGCGCGGTGACTGGTTTGCGCAACTCAGCGACACCGCAATGACCCTGATTGTGCTGGACGGCGAGCAGCTACGTCATATCGTGCAGCAGCCACGGGATGCTATCGCACGCAACGATCCCAATTGGCTGACGCATTTTGTACAGCGCGAAGCGCTGCGTCTGAACTTGCCGATACCGGTGCGGATTGCGTGTGCGGGCAACGTACCCGCAGCGTGGCGGAAGGTTGGGGTGGATGCGCAACGTGATGCCGATGCCGACATAAATGCGCAGCACCCGCTGTGCTTTGTCATCGCAGAAAAACCGCATCAGATCCACGCACCACGCCATCGTGCAGCGCGCACCGATGCGGTAGTACGCAGCAAGTCTGTCAAGTCTGGCGAGCCAGTCGAATGAAACCGATGCGGATCGATTTTGCACCGATCTCACTGGCGCGGACTTTGTCGCGTGTCGGCGCTTTCACGTGGACGTTGGCGAGCATCGCACTAATCGTGTGCCTAATTTTTATTGTCGATGGTGTCCGCATATGGCGACGGCACGTTGCCGATCAGGTCGCGTTGCAACAACTGATCGCGCAGCATCGCAAGCGTCTCGCACAGATCCCGGTTGTGCAAAAAAAATCCATTACCGCTGCCGAAATTAGCGTGGTCAATACCGCAATTGCGCGGCTAAATTTGCCGTGGCGTGACTTGCTGGATGCGGTCGAACGCGCAACGCCGGCCGATATTGCGCTGTTGTCGCTCGAACCGGATACCGCTAAACATAGCCTGAAAGGTTCTGCCGAAGCAAAAGATTTCGCAGCCATGATTGCCTACATCGCATCGCTACAGCAGCAAGATTTTTTCAGCAATATTGAATTGCTGCGCCACGAAACGAATGAACCCGACACGCACAAGCCGATACGATTTCAGTTTGCTATGCGCTGGCGGGAAAAGTTGCCATGAGTTTCGCGCGCAGTTGGCTCATGCTGCAATGGTGCTGCGCTCGGCTCGGTACGGTGCGGGCTATCACCGCACTGTTGTGTATTGCCGCTATCAGTGCCGGCGTCATTCTCGCGCCGCAGCTGCGCCTACAGGCAAAGGCCGATCAGCGTGCGCTTGCCGTTGCCGCAAGCCGGTTGCAGTCGACAGCGCAAATCGGTGTGGTTACGCAAGCACCCCTGCAGGATCGTCTTGCCGATTTTTACGACGCGCTCGGTGACAACGGCCATGCAGAACAACAACTAAGCACGTTGTTCGACCTCGCGCAAAAGAATAATCTGCGCCTGGCAACGGCTGAATACACCAGCACGGAAGATAAAAACAGTCGCGTGCATGTTCGCCACATCACGCTACCGGTCAAGGCGAGCTATTCCGCGATCCGACAATTTGCCGAGCACGTGTTGCTCGCAATTCCCTTTGCATCACTCGATGAACTGCACTTCAAGCGCGATAGTATTAGCAGTCCGATGCTGGAAGCGCACCTGCAGTTTTCCCTGTATTTGCTGGAAATGCCGGCACCACCTGGCTTGCATCGTGAGTCAACGCCATGAAGCGTCTGCGTATTACGTTGGCGCTCGCGTTGGCAGCAGCGGGTTGGTATTCATTTTTCAATGATTCGACACCCAATGCGGGTATCTCAAAAATAGCCGAGCGAACGCAGGTCGTGCAACCTGCCTCGGCGCCGCAGCAGCTATCCACCGCGCCCGCTGCGCCGGTGAGCAAGTCACCGATGGCTGCGAAGCCTGCCGCTGGTGATCCGATCCTGCTTCTGCAACCACGCCATACCCTGATCGGCGGTGCGCACGATGGTTCACCGACTGCGTTGTTCGGTACCCAGACCTGGGTGCCGCCACCACCACCGCCGGTCGTCGCAAAGCCGCGACCACCGCCACCACCGCCACCACCTACTGCACCGCCATTGCCATTCACTTATTTGGGCAAGCAATTCGACGACGGCAAATGGCAGGTGTTTCTTGCTCGGGGCGACCAGACCTTTATTGCTGTCGAACAGATGATTATCGAAGGCACATATCGGGTCGATGCCATCGTTCCACCGCAACTGACTTTTGTCTATCTTCCTCTTCAAAAAATGCAAACTCTTCACATCGGCGGTGCCAATTGATCGCTACTTTCTTGTATGTGGCTGTCCGGTTTTGTATTGCATCGTGCTGTCTGGTGATGCTCGCCAGTTGTGCTGGACCACAGGCTTTTCGTGCTGGAAAAGAGCTGGTCGAGCATGGGCAGATCGAGCAGGGTCTCGGTAAATTCAACGAGGCATTGACGCATGAGCCGCGTAATCCCGAATACCGACAGGCCATGTTGCAAACACGCGAACGCGCGGTCTACCGCTTGCTCGAACAGGCCGAGCGCGATCGTCTCGCTGGTCGCAATGAGGTGGCGGTAGCCGAGTATCAGCGCGTGCTCGGACTCGAGCCATCGAATGCGGTCGCGCGTGCAGGAATACAGCATCTCGCCCAGGCGAATCGGCATGCGCAGGTCATTGCAAAAGCGCGGGCTGCGGTTGATAAAAAAGAGTTTGATGCAGCGCGTGCATTGCTCGCACCGATACTGACCGAAGACCCGGCGAGCAAGGAGGCGCTGGCATTGCTGCGGATAATCAGTGCAGCAAGTCCGCCTGCCGCCGTCGAGACGGTATTGGGCAAGGCGTATAAAAAACCGATCTCGATTGAATTCAAAGACGTCAGTCTGAAGCAGGTATTCGAAGTCATTGCACGTACGTCCGGCCTGAATTTTTTGTTCGACAAGGACGTACATACCGATCAGAAGACGTCGATCTTTTTAAAAAACAGCACGATCGAATCGGCAGTGCACTTCACGCTGCTGACCAATCAACTGGAGCAGCGGGTACTGGACGCCAACACCATCCTGATTTATCCGAATACGGCGGCCAAGCTGCATGAATATCAGGACCTGATTGTGCGCTCGTTTTTTCTGACCAATGCAGATGCCAAAGTGGTCGCCAATACGCTGAAGACCATCGTCAAATCACGCGATGTGGTGATTGATGAAAAGCTCAACATGCTGATCGTGCGCGATAGTCCCGAGGCGATTCGCGTTGCTGAAAAACTGGTGGCGCTGCACGATGTACCTGAGCCAGAGGTCATGCTTGAAGTCGAGATTCTCGAAGTCAAACGTACCCGCTTGCTGGAGCTTGGTATTCAGTGGCCAAGCAGTCTGAGTCTGACGCCATTGCCGCTTGCTGACACGTTGGCAGGTGGCTTGACGTTACGTGATTTACGTCGTCAAAATCGTGGCACGCTGGCTGCAGGCATCGGGCCGATTACTGCCAAGGCGCGTGAAGATGATTCGGATGCCAAGCTGCTGGCCAACCCACGCATTCGCACCCGTAATCATGAAAAGGCAAAAATTCTGATTGGCGAACGTGTGCCGAACATCACGACTACTGCCACTTCAACCGGCTTTGTTTCTGAGTCCATCAACTATGTCGATGTCGGCCTGACGTTAAATGTCGAGCCGACGATTTATCTTGATAACGATGTCGCCATCAAAGTGCAGCTTGAAGTCAGCAATATCGTCAGTCAGTTGAAAACCCAGTCCGGCTCGGTCGCGTATCAAATTGGTACGCGCACTGCCAATACCGTATTGCGATTAAAAGATGGCGAAACGCAGGTGCTGGCTGGTTTAATCAACGATGAAGACCGGCGCTCAGGTAACAAGGTGCCGGGTGTGGGCGAACTGCCGCTGGTTGGCCGATTGTTTGGTAGCGGCACCGACGATACGCAAAAAACTGAAATTGTTTTGTCGATCACGCCGCATTTGATTCGTAACATCCAGCGCCCGGATGCGGTAGTCGCAGAGTTCAGATCGGGTACCGAGAGCGGTTTTAGATTTGCACCGCCGTCTGCTGGCGGTGGTGCTGGCGCTAATACTGGAGCAAATACTGGAATAGTGCCGCCGTCGTCACCGTCCGCGCAGCCAACAGCACAAACACCATTGCCGCCAGCACTGCCAGGTCAGCCGTCCGCGCCACGCGCGACTACGCTGGCAGCGAACAATCAGCCGAGTGGTTTGGCCCTACCTGATGCAAAATTTTCGGGCGCGACTCCACCGGAGAATCCGTCGATGCCACCTGCGGCAGCAATCGTGTCGTCGTCGACTTCGCCATCCGGGATTGCGAACGGTGGTGCGGTTCCATCGCTCGCCGGTCAGGTTCATCTGCAGTGGCAGGGACCGACATCGGTCAAGGCAGGCGAGATATTTTCGGTGCACTTGCTGATGCAATCGGATCAGCCGGTCACTGGCTTGCCGATGGCACTTGGCTACGACAGCAAGGCGCTGCAAGTGGTCAATGTGACTGAAGGCGAATTTTTAAAACAGGGCGGCGCAAAGACCAGCTTCAACAGTCGCGTTGAACTGGGTGGGCGCGTTTTGTTGACCGCAACCCGCATCGGCGATGGCGGTGCAACCAATCTCGCCGATGTTGCAACCGTGACGTTCAAGGCTCTTGCACCACTTGCTGCGACCAGCGTGCAGGTGGTATCGAATACGCCAATTGGTATGGCAGGAAAATCGCTCGTTGCAGCGCCGGTGCCACTGATGCAATTGCAAATTCAGTGATGCAGCGTAGCGGCGCGGTCCCCGGTTTTACATTGATCGAATTGCTGGTCACGCTGGCCATTCTCGGTGTGCTCGCAACGTTGGTGATACCGGCTTCGCAGGTCGCCTTGCAACGTTCGCGCGAGCAAGAATTACGCCGGGCTTTGCATGAAATTCGCCGTGCGCTCGATGCGTATAAAAAAGCGGGTGACGAGGGCAGTATCGCTAAATCGATGGGTGGTAGCGGCTATCCGAAGACGCTGAAGGTGCTGGTCGAAGGCGTGACCAATCAGCGTGATCCGGCGCGTCGCAAGCTGTATTTTTTACGACGTATTCCGCGTGACCCGATGCAGTTGGATAGCGCGCTAGATGATGCCGCCACCTGGGGCAAGCGCAGCTACATCAGCGAAGCGACGGATCCACAAGAAGGCGATGATGTATATGACGTGTATTCCACCTCATCGATCATCGGTTTGAACGGCGTGCCGTATCGGCGCTGGTGAGTAAATGAAAAAAACCTTCACGTTTTTTACAAAAATCAGAGGGACGGCGCAGCCCGAATCGGCCTTCACCTTGATCGAATTACTTGTGGTGCTTGCGATCATCGCCTTGCTGGCAACGCTAGCCTTGCCCAAGTATTTCAGCAGCATCGACATTGCAAAAGAAACGGTGCTCGCTGAAAATTTGCGTCTCACGCGCGAGACGATCGACAAGTTTTATGCCGACACGGGACGCTTCCCGGAATCGCTGGAAGAGCTTGTGCAAAAAAAATATTTGCGCAGTGTGCCAGTTGATCCAATGACCGATAGCAGCACCGCCTGGATACTCGTACCGCCGGAAGATCCCGCCGGTGGCAAGGTCGCCAATCTGTTTAGCGCAGCGACGGGTCGCGACCGCGCCGGTGTGGCGTTCTCGCAGCGATGAAAAACCGTCAGAGGATATGCATCCTGCACAGACGTTCGCGCTCCCCTGGTTTTGCGTTGCTCGGCTTGTTGATTCTGCTTGCCATCGTCGGTATCGCAAGCAGTGCCACCGTGTCGCTCGGTGTCGTGGTGCAGCGCCGCTCTGCAGAAGAAGCCTTGCTGGACATCGGCCACGAATTTCAGATGGCTTTGCAAAGTTATGCGAGTGCCACGCCTACGGGTCAATCGCCGTATCCGACCAGCTTGCAAGATTTGCTGAAGGATGCTCGCGTTCCCGGCGTTCGCCGGCATTTGCGTCAGGTGTATGCAGATCCGTTGACCGGGCGGGCCGATTGGGGCTTGGTGTCGGCACCAGGCAGGCCAGGCATTGCAGGTATCACCAGTTTGTCGCACAGACAGCCAATCAAGCAGACTAATTTTGATGCCGAGTTCACTGGCTTCGAACATCGCAACACGTATATGGATTGGCAATTCAAAGCTGACTCCGCAACGGTACCTTGAGGCATGTTGAGCTCCACCGCGTGCACTTGACGGCTATCTCGGTAGGCACGATCGCGTGCATATGCCGCGGCCCGAAAGGTCAAAAGAAAAGGATGGGTTTAATGATTTGATGGTTTGATGCTGGCTTATTCACGCTGCGAATTGTACGTTCATAGCACGCAATTTCCAGAAGACTTTTTTTTAGCCTTCATCTGCGTGTCCGACATCGTGCCGAACACACAGACTGCTTTTTAACGTACGGTTCAACGACCGTACGTTGCCGTAAACGTTGCCTTGCCAAGCAGCGCCGGACCAACGCCTTTGTTCAACACAAAGCCATATAGCCCCGCTGTGCCAGTGGTTGGAACGCCGCCTGCCACTTCGAGCTTGTCGACCGCCAGTGCATAGAGCGTGAATTGATAGCGATGCGGTTTGTCACCCTGCGGTGGACATGGCCCACCGTAATTACCGTTCATGCCGGTCAACCCGGTATCCCGAAAATCGGTATTACCACCAAATGCGCCGGCCGGCAACGTGGTCGGACTATTGCCTGCGCCTTGCGGCAGGCCAGTAGCCGTTGCCGGAATGTTGTAAATCGCCCAATGCCAGAACCCACTACCCGACGGCGCATCCGGGTCATAGACCTGCAATGCTAATGATTTTGTGTTGGGCGGCACATTTGACCACGACAAAGCAGGTGACACGTTTTCGCCAGAACAGCCGAATCCTTTCAGCACAAATTTGTTATCGAACGTGCCGCTGACCAGATCGGCGCTCGTTAAAGTAAATACCGCTTGCTGTGCCTGGGCGTTGCCGCCGCAGCTGGTTTGGGTCAACACGGTTGCTGCCAGCGCTGCGGTGAGTGCGACAAGTGCGACAAGTCGAACTGGTTTGCTCTGTCTCTTCGTTATCATTTTTTATTTTCCTGAAATTTTTTAGCCCTGATCAACCGGGACGACGGCACTACATTTCGGCGGATAATTCGGCATACGTTACAACCCATGTATCAGCGCCACGTCGTCGTGGTTATCGACCATCGTGACGGCTGATGGAATTGATTTCGCGTCTTTGTGGGACAAAAAACAAACTCGTTAAATTGACAAAATAGTATCATCACTGGTGTTGAATTGCGTATCGCCCAAAATCTGAAAGCGGCACCTATCGGCTTGCAAGATGTTTCAATCGTGCGTGATGCGCATCAGTTCACGCCGGCAGTGTGACATCGTTACATGCCATTTTGATCGCCTCCATCGATTCTTGTAGTGTCCATGCGCTGATCCATGATTGAGCACACACCACGAAACAGGCACGACCTAACCTGATCGGACTGCTTACTGTCCGCTCCAATAATTTACAGATAAAAAAGCTGAATCATACGGATTACGCGGCAGCGATACGGCGCGTAAAATGCGCGGTCAAATGCGTTTTCTCGACGCGTCTCGATATCTTGGCGATGAGTTCTGTACCCATAAAATTTCGCTAAAAAAAGTAATCCATCAATCTCTGGAGACCCCATGAAAATTAAACCAACTCGGCTGCTGGCCTACGCCATAGCAATGGCAGCATTACTGTTATCCGGCTGCACCGCAATGACGGCTCAAAATCCTGGCGCTGGTTATTCCCCGGTCAACGCGGTGTCGATGGGTGGCGATTCGCGTGTGATGCTGAAGGGCTTCGATGTTGTCAGTTATTTTGTGGACCAGAAAGATAGCCTGGGCACGCCGCAGTTCAAAAGCACCTACAAAGAAGTCGTATTTTATTTTTCCAGTGCAGAGCACAAGACCTTGTTCGATCAGTCCCCTGAAAAATATTTACCTGAATTTGGCGGCTATTGCGCCAACGGTATTACGTATGCAATTCCATGGGGCGGCGATGGCGATACCTGGAAGCTCATTGATGGCCGTTTGTATGTGTTTGGTGGCGAAGGCTCCAAAGCCGCATTTTTTCTTGACGAGAAGACCAATTTGGCAAATGCCCATCGTTATTGGAAAGACGAAGTCAACGGTACCAACAGTTTTTGGCAGCGCTTGAAACGCCTAGTGTTTCACGTGCCGAATTACCGGACCAGTAGCGAGCTAGCGAAAGCGGTCAGCGATGCCAAAGTAGCGAGATAGTCCATCGCGAGCGGCACATATAAAACATCACTGCGGTGGTACCGAGAAGTGCAGGCTCGGCGCAAACCGGAAAATCGCCAGCCGATATTGCTCAGAAAAATTCATTTATGCCAACACGATCAAGCGCGGTAAAATAAAATCGCTCGATCCGCGGCTTCCTCCGCGGTTACCTCCGCGGTTTCCTCATAAACATCAATTAGAAAAACTCATGAACAAACTACTTGCTCTCTTGATTACTGGCCTGTTCTCAATAACCGTATCTGCAGCCAGCCATACCGCGGCACCAGCAGCTTCAGGTGCGCCGGCGGTTTCTGCCGAAAATGCCGCCGCAATTGCAAAAGCTGATGCCAAGGCCGATGCCGATGAGGCCAAAGCAATAGCCAAAGCAGACGAGAGTGTGGAAAAGGCAAAGGCTAAAGCAGCAACAGCCAAGGAAAAAGCCCACGCTGCGGCAGAGCACAAAAAAGCGATGGCGCGCGCGAGGGCTGCCAACGCTGACGTAAGAAACGGTACAAAAATGTAAGTTGTTTGTGCCAGCGTGCGTGCCGATGGCGACGGTTTCATGGTCGCCTCGCACGTTGAGTGCGAACAGCGCTGGTGCAATGTTTGCGCTAATGACGGCGTGCGACAGTGCGGCTCGGGTGCGGCATCTGTTTGGTATCACTTTATGTTGTTGATGCAGTTAATTATCCCGAAACCTCATGCACATGATAGCGGGCCCGGCCTCGCTGTTTCGACTGATACAGCGCTGTGTCTGCCTGATGAATCAATTGCTCTGCAGCGAGTTCTTCGCCGCGATAGAAAGCAATGCCGATACTCGCACTGAGCGTGTCCGCTTCGGCCGAAGTAGCGCTGCGAAGCGTGTCCCTGACATTTTCAAGGATTGATTCGGCGGTCCGTTCGGCGTCACGCCGCGTGGAAATATTTTCCAGAAGAAGTGTGAATTCGTCGCCACCGAGACGCGCCACGGTGTCGGATGCCCGAACACATTCTTTGAGGATGCTGGCAAAACGCTTGAGCACCTCGTCGCCTGCCAGATGACCTTGTGAATCATTGATTTGCTTGAAGTGGTCAATGTCCAGATACATCAATGCCATCAGCGACTGCGAGCGGCGAGTACGACGCATTG
>JAYTZV010000308.1:0-3457 GCA_043741695.1 Burkholderiales bacterium | reverse complement strand
GCGGATAATTCTCGACAAGCCTTTTCAGTAACGCGCCGAGACGGGTGAACTCTGGATCAAGAATTGTACCGATAGCCAGCTCACCAGCAATAGTTGATTGCATCGCATGCAGACCTTGCTGAAACTCGCCGACGCTGGCAAGAATGCGTTCGGCAAAGGGCAGCAGTTTTGACCCCTCGTCGGTAAGCTGCATGCCGGCCGGTGTGCGGTTGAATAATTGCGTGCCGGTCTGTTGTTGCAGGGTTTTGAGTTGCAGGCTTACGGCAGGCTGCGTCAGGTTCAGTCGTACGGCAGCGCGAGTGAGGTTGCCTTCGCGAGCAATCATTACAAAAGCGCGTAGATGGGTAATTTGGGTAATTTCCATTTTTCTCCATAAGAAAAGCTTATGATGAGGCGAGGATAACTCATTAGATTGAACCCGCCGCAAGCTATATCCTGCGGGATAAATTACTTTTGCTTAAGGATGTGTCATGAGCCAGTCAACCGCAGTCATTCAACATTTCATCAATGGTAGGCTGGTTGATTCCACCAGCGGCCGCCGTCAAAACGTCTTCAATCCTGCTACCGGTGCTGTATCGGCGCAAGTGGTGCTGGCTAGTGTCGAGGAAGTCAACCAGGCGGTCGCCGCTGCTTCCGCTGCTGCACCTGCCTGGGCAGCGATGGCACCACTCAAGCGAGCGCGCATCATGATGCGCTTCAAGGAGTTGATGGAAAAAAATCATGATCAACTTGCTGCCGCGATCACGCGTGAACACGGTAAGGTATTTTCCGATGCCAAAGGCGAAGTCATCCGCGGGCTGGAAGTGGTTGAGTTTGCCTGCGGTGCGCCGCAACTGATGAAAACCCAATTTTCCGACAATATTGGTGGCGGTATCGATAACTGGCAAATGCGTCAGCCGCTTGGCGTTACGGTCGGCATCACGCCATTTAACTTCCCGGTCATGGTGCCACTGTGGATGGCGCCGATGGCAATCGTTACTGGCAATACGTTTATCCTGAAACCTTCAGAGCGTGATCCATCGGCATCGTTGTTGCTGGCAGAGTTGTTCAATCAGGCAGGTTTGCCAAAGGGCGTATTTAACGTGGTGCAGGGCGATAAGGTAGCCGTGGATGCGCTGCTCCATCATCCAGAGGTGAAAGCAGTTTCCTTTGTCGGTTCAACACCGATTGCTGAATATATTTATACCGAAGGTGCCAAGCGTAAAGGTTCGTACCCGTTACGTGTACAGGCTCTGGGTGGCGCAAAAAACCACCTAGTGGCGATGCCAGACGCCAATCTGGAGTTGACTGTCGACGCGTTGATCGGTGCGGCGTATGGCTCGGCGGGGGAGCGTTGCATGGCGATTTCCGTCGCGGTAGCAGTTGGCAGCATTGCAGACAAGCTGGTCGAGGCGTTAATCCCGCGGGTGAAGTCGTTGAAAGTTATGAACGGCATGGAAGCCGCAGCCGAGATGGGTCCGGTAGTGACTGCCGAGCACAAATCAAAAATCGAAGGCTACATCAAAGACGGCATCGAAGAAGGTGCAACGCTGCTGGTAGATGGCCGCGGTTTGACCGTAGCGGGCCATGAGCAGGGCTATTTCCTTGGTGGCACTTTATTTGATCATGTCAAAGCCGACATGAAAATCTACCGTGAAGAAATTTTTGGACCGGTATTGGCGATTGTGCGCGTACCCGATTTTGCAGCGGCAATTGAGCTGATCAACTCGCATGAGTTCGGCAACGGTGTGGCGCTGTTTACGTCTGATGGCAACACGGCGCGTGAATTTTCGCGTCGTGTTGAAGTTGGTATGGTCGGCGTCAATGTACCGATTCCGGTACCGATGGCGTGGCATTCGTTCGGTGGCTGGAAGCGGTCATTGTTTGGCGATACGCATGCGTATGGTGAAGAAGGTGTGCGCTTCTACACGCGCTACAAATCGATCATGCAGCGCTGGCCGGAAACAATCGACAAGGGTGCGGAGTTCACGATGCCGGTTGCCAAGTAATCCTGCTCGTCGATACCGGTACTCGTTGCTATGACCGAATCGGTTGGTAAATTCGACTACATCATCATTGGTGCAGGTTCGGCCGGGTGTGTGCTTGCCAAACGGTTAAGCGAGGACCCGTCGATCCGCGTGCTGTTACTCGAAGCCGGTGGCAAGGATAACTATCTCTGGATCCACATTCCGGTTGGTTACCTGTACTGCATCAATAACAAGCGTACCGACTGGTTATTGCGTACCGAAGCCGAGCCCGGCTTGAACGGCCGGCAACTCGTTTACCCGCGCGGCAAAGTTCTGGGTGGATCATCGTCCATTAATGGCATGATCTATATGCGCGGTCAGTCGCAAGATTACGACGGCTGGGCGCAGAGCTGTGACGACGACGCCTGGCGCTGGGATAACGTATTGCCGTTGTTCAAGCTCAGCGAAGACAGTTATCGCGGTGCTGACACCTATCACGGTGCCGGTGGCGAATGGCGGGTTGAACAGCAGCGTTTGTCGTGGGACATTCTCGATGCTTTCCGCGATGCGGCCGAGCAAACCGGTATTCCAAAAACCACTGATTTCAATCGCGGTGACAATGAAGGCAGCGCGTACTTCGATGTCAATCAGCGCCGTGGTGTGCGTGTAAGCGCTGCCAAAGCCTTTTTGAAAACCGCGGGTCAGCGCGGCAATCTGGTGGTGATGACGGGTGCACAAGTGACGAAACTTGTCGTTGAGCAGAGCGAAGCGGGTTGCCGATGTAAGGGAGTCGAATTTATTCACGATGGCCGTCGACAGACGGCCGAGGCGGTAGTCGAGACGGTGCTGTCAGCGGGAGCGATCGGCTCGCCGCATATTTTGCAGGTATCCGGCATCGGCTCGCCGTACTTACTGCACCAGCATGGTGTCAAGCCCGTAGTAGCGCTGCCAGGAGTTGGCGAAAATTTGCAGGACCATCTGCAGATGCGCATGGTCTTCAAGGTCAGCAATGCGAAAACTCTTAATACGATGGTGCATAGCTGGTACGGCAAGATGAAAATTGGGCTCGAATATGCGCTATTGCGCAGCGGGCCGATGTCGATGGCACCGTCGCAGCTCGGTGCTTTTGCAAAATCGGATGCATCACAGACAACGGCAAATCTGCAATATCACGTACAGCCTTTATCGCTGGAAAAGTTTGGCGATGATTTACATACCTTTCCTGCTTTTACCGCCAGCGTGTGTAATTTGCGCCCGAGTTCCCGCGGCCACGTGCGGCTCGCATCAAATAATCCAGCGCAAGCGCCGAAAATTACGCCTAACTACTTGAGTACGGCTGACGACCATACTGTTGCCGCTGATGCGCTGCGCTTGACGCGGAAAATTGCGGGCGCGCCGGCACTGAAAAAATATGGGCCCATCGAAATAAAACCGGGTCCGGGGCTGGTCTCGCAGGATGACCTGATTCGCGCAGCCGGCGATATCGGTACGACGATTTTTCATCCAGTCGG
>JAYTZV010000307.1:0-24047 GCA_043741695.1 Burkholderiales bacterium | reverse complement strand
CGGCAGGTGCCGAACTCGCCACCCGCATGGCTGGTGCCGGTAACTGGAGTCAGCTCGATCTGCTGCGTGAACAAGCGTTTTATGCCGACACCACCAGCGCGGTCGGACGCAGCGCAAAAGAAGCGGTTGCGGCGCGTGAAAAGCTCACACGCCTGCTAGGCCTGTCAGGCAATGAGATCAATTACATGCTGCCTGAGCGTCTGCCTGATCTTCCTAAGTCGACGCTCGACTTGCCGCAGGTTGAGCAGATTGCCGTGCGCGATCGTCTCGATGTACAAGCCAGCCAATTCCAACTGAAAGAGACCGCCTCATCGCTGGGATTGAGCAAAGCCACACGTTTTGTCAATGTGCTGGATCTTGGCTATGTGCGCAATTCGGCCACTGGTCAGCAAACCGCACCGGGCTATGAACTGACGATCGAGATTCCACTGTTTGACTGGGGCAGCTCACGCGTTGCACGCGCCGAATCGACCTATTTGCAAGCCGCCAACCGGCTGGCAGAAACCGCGGTAAATGCACGCAGTGAAGCACGCGAAAGTTATCTCGGTTATCGCACCTCGTACGATCTGGCAAAGCATTATCGCGAGCAGGTTTTGCCACTGCGCAAACGCGTCGCTGATGAAATGCAACTGCGTTACAACGGCATGCTCGCCAGCGTGTTCGAGCTCCTGGCCGATGCCCGCGATCAGTCGAACGCAGCCAACGGCTACATCGCCGCACTGAAAGATTACTGGATCGCAGAAAGCAATCTGCAGGCAGCACTGGGCGGCCGCTTGCCGGCTGCCGCTGCCGCTGCCAACGACACCAACACCACCAACAACGTACAAGGAGCAAAGCCATGACCTCACGTCGCGCATTTTTATCCGGTAGTGTCGGCACCATGCTCGGTGCTGCGCTGATCAGCAAAGTCGGTGCGGCCTCACTACCCGAAACACCACTGCAACCGAGCGCTGCCACCATGCCGCCGTTGGTGCCACCAAACGGCCGTCCGTACAATCCGGTCGTGACCTTGAACGGCTGGACACTGCCGTGGCGTATGAAAAACAATGTGAAAGAATTCCATCTGGTCGCTGAACCCGTGGTGCGCGAAATTGCGCCCGGCATGAAAGCCAACCTGTGGGGTTACAACGGCCAGAGTCCGGGGCCAACGATCGAAGTCGTCGAAGGCGATCGGGTGCGGATTTTTGTCACCAACAAACTGCCGGAACACACCAGTGTTCACTGGCACGGTCAGGAACTACCGAACGGCATGGATGGCGTGACCGGCGTCACGCAACCCGGCATCCCGCCGGGCAAAACTTTCGTCTACGAATTCATCGCCAGCCGACCCGGCACGTTTATGTATCACCCGCATGCCGACGAGATGGCGCAGATGGCGATGGGCATGATGGGCTCATGGGTCACGCATCCAAAAAATCCGGCGCAGCATGCAGTCGACCGTGACTACGTGTTTTTGCTCAACGCCTACGATATCGATCCAGGCTCCTACACGCCCAAGGTCAACACCATGCTCGACTTTAATTTGTGGACCTTCAACAGCCGCGCGTTTCCTGGCACCGATCCGATTGTCGTGCGGCGCGGCGACCGGGTACGCATCCGCGTCGGTAATCTGACGATGACGAATCATCCGATTCATTTGCATGGGCATTCGTTTGAAGTCGCCGGTACCGATGGCGGTTGGGTGCCACCGACCGCGCGCTGGCCCGAAGTCACCACCGACATTGCGGTCGGCCAGATGCGCGCCATCGAATTCAATGCACACACGGCCGGTGACTGGGCGTTCCATTGCCACAAGTCGCACCATACGATGAATGCGATGGGACATAACGTACCGACCATGATCGGCGTTGATCATCGCGGTGTCGCCAAAAAAATCAACAACCTGATTCCGTCGTACATGGTGATGGGCGACAAGGGTGGTTCGATGGGCGAAATGCAAATGCCGCTGCCGGAAAATACATTGCCGATGATGACCGGTGACGGTCCGTTTGGCAGTATCGAAATGGGCGGCATGTACACCACCGTCAAAATCCGTGAGGGTCTTGCCCGCAACGATTACAACGATCCCGGCTGGTACAAGCATCCGCAAGGCACGCGTGCGGTTGAATGGACTGGTGAATTGCCACCTGCACCCACTGCTGCCGGACCAAAAGCCGATGCCAATACCCTGAACGTCACGCGTGACGGCAAGATGCAACATTGACTTTTTAAAAGAGAGAACTTCATGAAAACCTCACTCGTCACTATCGCAGCAATCCTCTCGATGGCAAGTGCATCGTCAGCCTTTGCCCACGCCGCACTGCAAACATCCAGCCCGAAGTCGGCCGAAATTATGGCAGGTTCGCCACGAGCGATCGTCCTGAAATTCAACGAAGCGCTCGAAGCACCGTTCAGCAAAATCACGCTGAAAGATAGCAAGGGGACTACGCTCAAGACCGAGAAGGCCACGGTGGACAAGGCACATCCGGAAACCCTGCAACTGGTTCCGCCGAAATTGGCCGCTGGCAGCTATCAGGTACTGTGGTCGACGATGACGCAGGACGGTCATCGGGCCAAAGGGCAGTACGCGTTTCAGGTGAAGTAGTGCAACAAGTGATCGATAGCGGCATCAACGCGATGACGCCGGCAACCGTGTTGCTGAATCTGGGTTTTGCGCTGCTGGTGGGTGCGGTACTCACGAGCTGGCAAACTGGCGCGCAGGCGAGTGATTGGTCACGCCGGCGCCACAGGCAACTGCGCGGACTGATTTTTTTCAGCATTGCGGTAATGCTGGCGGCGATGGCGGCCGTACTGCTTGTTGAAACCGCGACGATGGCAGAAGTACCGCTGCACGAGGCATTGACATCGGTGTGGCCAGTACTGTCGTCCACCCATTTTGGCAAGGCGTGGGTTGCCGGCATCGGCTGCATCATGCTGATGTTGATGCTGCAAGTGCGAGGGTCTGTGTCACCGTTACGGTATCTGGCAAGCGCAGTTGCTCTGGCAGGTTTTGCGGTCAGCCGAAGTCTGGTCAGCCATGCCATCGTTGCCGGAGCGGTGAGCTGGCCGGTGGCCATCGAGACCGCGCATCTATTGTTGATCAGCGTATGGCTCGGCGAGGTTGTCATCGCCGGGATGATCATGTTGCGCGCGTCATGCGGCCCGAATAGCGACGATCGTCGCGACTGCAGCGTCTATATCGCGCAGCTATCAGCCAGCGCCACAGTGGCGTTGATCGGCATCGTCATCACCGGCGCTCTAAATAGCTGGCGTGGCCTCGGTAATCTGCAGCATGTGGTGGATAACGCATGGGGCGTGATCCTGCTCGTCAAACTGACAGGTGTTGCTATCGCAGTAGCACTCGGCGCACTGAACCGGTGGCAAGTCATGCCGGATCTGTTACTGCATCTGCAATTGTCATCGCTGGCATCAGTGCCAGCGCAACGACGATTTGCATTGGTATTGCAAGTTGAAAGTGTGGTGTTGATGGCGGTGCTGTTTGCCGCCGCGTTATTAAGCAGCAGTGCACCACCGGCGACATTGTGAACGTTGGTGGTCTCTTTTTTATAAGGAAATTCAAATGAAAACGAGCATGAAATTATTTGTACTGTCGATTGCGATGGCAGCGCTGCCGACTCTTGTGTCTGCCCAAACCGCCGCTGCAAAGACCGAGGCAAAGACCGAGGCAACGACGCAAAACGCCACCCCGTTGTCCGAAGGTGAAATCAAAAAAGTGAACATGGATACCGCACAGCTAACCATCCAGCACGGACCACTGACCAATCTGCACATGCCGGGCATGACCATGGCGTTCAAGGTCAAAGACGCGGCGATGCTGCAGCAGGTCAAGCCGGGTGACAAGGTGCGCGTGCTGATCGAAAAAGTCAATGGCACATTGACCGTCACCACGCTGCAAAAGCAGCCCTGATCAATTCGGCTCGGTGGCGCGGCAACGCACAGACCGCGTCACCGAATCGTCGTACTCTACATAACTTAATTTCTGCGTTCCACCAACGTTTTGCGACCGCGTCCCGTGTCGCTTTTCCTGTGAGGATTGCATGCCCGAACCAACATCCCAACCGGCGTGCTGCAGTACGCATAACGCGCCGGCAACACCCTCAGCAGCCGCACCGCTTGCCGACAAACCGTTCATCGATCCAGTCTGCGGCATGAAGGCTGGCGACAACCCGGAAAAAACCGTCGTGCATGAGACGGTTACCTACCACTTTTGCAGTCAGGGTTGCGTCACCAAATTTCGCAACGATCCAGCGCGTTATCTGTCGCCGCGCAAAGACGTCGCTGACGTACCGGCGGGCACGACCTTCACCTGCCCGATGCATCCCGAGGTAGTGCAAATCGGCCCGGGCACCTGCCCTTTCTGCGGCATGGCACTGGAGCCGCTCGAAGCCAGCGCCGAAGAAGATACGACCGAGCTCGACGACATGACGCGTCGCCTGTGGATCAGCGTGGCGCTGAGCGTACCGCTGCTGATTCTGACGATGGGTGACGACATTCCCGGCATGCAGTTTCATCAGCGTCTCGGCATGACTGTGTTCGACTGGCTGCAGGCAGTGCTGTCTGCGCCGGTGGTATTGTGGGCTGGCTGGCCGTTTTTCCAACGCGCCTGGGCATCTTTCAAGACGTGGCATCTGAACATGTTCAGTCTGATCGGGATCGGTACTGGCGCGTCTTTTTTGTTTAGCGTAGTCGCCCTGCTGTTTCCTGCCTTGCTGCCTGCTGCGTTTTTGTCCGGTGGCATGGCGCCGCTGTATTTCGAGCCGGCGGCAGTGATCACAACGCTTGTGCTGCTGGGTCAGGTGCTGGAACTGCGGGCCCGCTCGCGTACCAACTCGGCCATCAAATCGCTGTTGGCGCTGACCCCCGACACGGCAGTGCGTCTGCGCGCCGATGGCAGTGAAGAAACGATTGCGGTGTCGCAGATTGCCGCAGGCGACAAACTGCGCGTCAAACCCGGCGAGCGTATCGCGGTCGATGGCGAAGTGCAAAACGGCAGCTCGTCTGTCGATGAATCCATGATCAGCGGCGAACCGCTGGCGGTACAAAAAACTGCCGGCAGCAAAGTCAGCGCCGGCACACTCAATCAGACCGGTGCCTTTGTGATGACAGCACAGCAGATCGGTGCCGATACGCTACTGGCAAAAATCGTTAGCCTGGTCAATACGGCCAGCCGCTCGCGCGCACCAATTCAAAAACTGGCCGACAGTGTCGCTGGCTGGTTCGTACCGATCGTCATCGCCGTGGCCGTGCTGACCTTCATTGTATGGGCCGTGATCGGGCCAGCACCGACGCTGGCAAATGCACTGGTGGCAGCCGTGTCGGTACTGATCATCGCGTGTCCGTGTGCATTGGGTCTGGCAACGCCGATGTCGATCATGGTCGGCATCGGTCGTGGAGCGCAGCACGGTATTCTGATCAAAGATGCTGAAGCGCTCGAACGCATGGAGCGTATCGACACGCTGGTGGTCGACAAAACCGGCACGCTGACCGAAGGCAAACCGCGTGTGCAAACCGTGAGAGCGGCCGACGGCTTTACCGAACACGATATCGTCGCACTCGCCGCGGCGCTCGAAACCCACAGCGAACATCCGCTGGCGCAAGCGATTGTCGATCATGCCAAATCGTTGAAGCTGACGCTGGCCGATGCGCAGGATTTTGCCTCGGTCACCGGGAAAGGCATTCACTCCACCATCACTGGTCGACGCGTGGCGATTGGCAACGCTGCGTTGATGACGCAAGAAGGCGCCGACACCGCGATGTGGCAGACGCAAATCACGCAACTGCAAACCGAGGCGCATACCGTGATGTTGCTGGCTGTTGATGGCAAGCTGGCCGGCTTGATCAGCGCGGCCGATCCGATCAAAGCCAGCGCTGCACCGGCGGTCAAAGCCTTGCAGGAAAGTGGTGTGAAGATTGTGCTGCTGACTGGCGACAACACCGCAACGGCGCAGGCGGTCGCCCGCCAACTCGGCATCACCGAGGTACACGCCGAGGTGATGCCAGAGCAAAAATACCAGCAGGTGCAAACCTTGCAGCAGCAAGGACATCGCGTGGCGATGGCTGGTGATGGCATCAACGATGCGCCGGCGCTGGCGCAGGCCGATGTCGGTATTGCGATGGGCACCGGTACCGATATCGCGATGCAGAGCGCGCATGTGGTGCTGGTCAAGGGCGATCTGGCTGGCATTGCCGAAGCGCGCAAGCTGAGTCGCGCGACCATGCGCAACATTCGACAGAATCTGACGTTTGCGTTTGCCTACAATGTGCTCGGCGTGCCGCTGGCGGCGGGGGTGCTGTATCCGTGGTTCGGCTTGTTGTTGAGTCCGATGATTGCGAGTGCGGCGATGGCGTTCAGTTCGGTGTCGGTGATTGGTAATGCCCTGCGGCTGGGTAAAAGTAAATAATCCGATCTGCCTGTTTTTTTAGGCAGGTTGGACACCCTCTTTTTAATGCCGGATCGGATCGCTTTACAGGAGAGATTGGCGCGGCATAGCCGAACCCGATGCGATAATCGCCGTAACAGGTTCAATCCCATCGACCTCGAAGCCAGTCGCTGCGGTCACGTCATCACCGCAACGTGACGCTCGATACGATCGGCGTAGGGGCCCGCTGCTGCCGCTGGCAGTCGACCACGTGCTCAATGAAACACAATCGCTTCGAATCACATTCGCAGCATTATTTCATTTCGCAAAAACCGGATCTCGTCACCCGTCTTTTTGATCTCGCTTTTTTGAATATGCAGTTAGCACATAGTGTATGAATATGCTCCTGAAAAATCAGCCAGGATGTACACAAATCGAGATGGATTTGATGCATCGTGCAATTGTAAAAATGCTTCAGCACGTACCGTTTTCCTGCGTTCAGCTTGCACACTGCTGATAAAAAATGAAAGTCACGATGTCTTCCTCGCCCCAGCAACCTGTCGTCGACTGGCAATGGTCGAATTTTGCACAGCTCCACGCGCATGACGTGCATGCAATCCTCGCACTGCGGCAAGATGTTTTTGTGCTTGAGCAGCAATGTTTGTATCAGGATATCGATGCGCTCGATTTGCAGTCGATGCACCTGCTCGGATGGCAGCGGCACGGTGCAGCGCGCACACTGGCAGCGTATCTGCGCTACGTACCGGCCGGCATTTTATACACCGAAGCATCGATCGGCCGTGTGGTCTGTGCCCGTGCAGCGCGCGGCATGGGACTTGGCAAACAACTATTCGCCGCCAGTATCGCGCATGCCGATCAGCAGCATCCGCCAGATGGACTGCGTATTTCGGCACAGCAGTATCTGGAAAATTTCTACGCCGGATTCGGCTTCACGACCTGTTCAGCGCCGTATCAGGAAGATGGAATCTGGCATGTCGCCATGCACAGACCGGCTACCGGCAAAGAAATCTAACAAAGCGCTAGTCGAGAGATTTTTGCCACAGCAACGCCTTGCCGTGGTGTGCTTGCAGTTCATAGCCGGCGTAATCCATTTTTGCGTACACCCGCTGCGCATGCAGATTACGTTCCAACACTTCGAGCGTGATCTTGCAGCAGCCACGTGCACGCGCAACCTGCTCAACCATCGCCATCATTTTTTGCGCAAGTTGCTGACCACGAAACGCGGGTAACACCATCAGGTCATGAATATTGATCAACGGCGCGCAGCGAAAAGTGGAAAAGCCTTCGAAACAATTTGCCAGCCCAACGGCGGCACCGTCGACCAGCGCGAGAATACTGAACGCGCCTTCGCGCCGGGCCAGTGCGGCGACCAGCTTCTGTTTCACTTGTGGGTCTAACGGGTGTGCACCGCCGAATGGATCATTGGCATAGGCGTCGAGCAGATCGACGATTGCGCGGGCATGGACCGGATCGTCGTAGCGCGCTTGCACTATCTCGATTGTCATCGCACCTTGCCGTTTTTATTTGGTAACGACGTCGCGATGCATCGGTGCCAACTTTGCCAGCAACTGGTTCTGGATCGGCGTCGAAATATCATTACGCTGCATCGCAATTTGCAGGTCTTCCACCAATGCGTAAAACTGCGCGCTGGTGATATTCAGGCCATCGTGAATTTCCGTCATGCTCTTTCCGGTGTAAGTGCACGGCCCGCCGCTCAAATAACAGAATTGCTCGGCTAGCTTCAATTTCAAATGCGGGATATCGGCATCCTCCAGGCTTTTGCCGACACGCGCATCAGCCAGCAGCAGCGGCATGAAGGTTTCAACCACACGGTCAATACCGGCACGCTCGCCGAGGCCGCGGTAGGTAACGTCTGAACGTGCGTCCGCGGGACTATTGTTCGCACAGGCGCTCAGCGCCGCCATTGCACACACAATAAGCAATCTGTGCCATCCCATCAGAAACCTCCCTGCAAAGACAAATACCAACCCGACTGGTTACGCGGATTGAACACCGTAATATCACCGAGCGAAACCCAGCCCGCTACCACCGAAAAATTCCGCACCGGGAAATACGCGATGAACACATCGCCATAATTTTTTTCCTTATCGACCGACAGGTTATGCGGCTTCATTCGATACTCGACTCCGGCCAGCAATTGCCGATTGATCATATAGGCGACCGAGGTTTCGAACATTGGTTGATAGCGATCATGCAGATCGCCACCAAACCCCAGCAGGCCAAGCTGATTGGCCTTGGTGGCGCGTACTGTCGCATTGACTAGCAAATCTTTATCGAGCAGCAGCTTTGTGGCTGAGACATAGACATCGACACCGTGATTCTTTTTTGCGCCGAGTTGCGTGACATCGGTGATACCGAGTGCGCCGAGCCCGCGCACGCCATGATTTTGCTTGAATTGCACACCCACGGAAATTTGTGGCGCAAACCGATCCTGATCGATGATGGCGTCGCCAGACAATTTCAATTTGAGGCCGACGATATCCTGTCGAATCGCCAATTGCGCGAGCGGTGCCTTGCTGCCGCGCAGCGTCTGGCTCGCCAGCGACACTTCAAAGCGGTCTGCCATGCCGATCGCGACACCGGCGGAATCAATCGCGTAATCCTGTGTGCGCACCCCGGTGTAATGGACGTTGGCACCGTAACTATCACGCGAACCGTAACCGGTAATCAGCGCCCACGGTGTCAAACCACCGCCACCCGCACCTTCAATCTGGCTGACGCCGCCAGTGGCCAGCAATTTACCCTGATCGGGAATGGGGAGTGATTCAGGGGACGCCACAGACATGCTGGCGAATAAGGCTGCGCCAGCCAATCCAGCACCGATGTGTTTAACCTGCATTAAGTCTCCGAGGTCCACGCATCATCTTATGGATGCGTCATGAACGCCTGCTGGTGCTGACGGAAGTGTCAAAATCACACATTGCAGAAAAACCTGATTTTAACCGCGAAATTTATGAACCTCGTGCATGATATTGAATAAATCCGGAACGTGTTTGAACGACATGCGCAGAATAGACGCTGTCGCTGCGGTAGACTGTGGTTGTTGGTGCAACCAGAAGACGCCGGCAATCTGCACAATTTGTTGATGTTGAAAGCACCCTGATGAATTCGGCATCGAACACATTGACACAACAGCTACTCGCGCACTTGATCACACTGACCCGCCATCGCGACCATCAGTTGCTCGATATGACACTCGTGGCCGCATTGCGCGACCTGACAGGTGCACGCCAGGTACGCGCGCTCGACCTGGTCAAACACCGCGAGAAATCTCTGCTACAACCGCGTATCTGGATGGCCAACGGTAGCGTCGCGACGCTGGAAGGAACCAGCGCTGAGGCCGTTCCGGTGGAATCGCTGTCGCGCTATCCCGCGTTGCAAGAGGCGCTTCGCCAACGCATGGATCAAGTTGACGAGCCGGTAGGCAATGACTCCATGTCATGGTGGATTTTGTGGCTCAATGAGATCGCGGTGGGCTGTGTGCAGGTGTGCACCGATCTACCGCTGACAATGCAACAGCGCGAAATTGCCAACGGGTTTGTCGAGGTGTATCGCAATCAGCGCAGCCTGCTCGACTACAGCGAACGCGACTCATTGACCGGTTTGCTGAACCGTAAAACCTTTGACGATAATTTTTTCCGTCTGTTGACATCGCACGCCGCAGGCACCGTCAAAATCGGTGCAGCTACTGAAGGTGCCGACAGCGAACGACGGCAGATTGATGCGGTACCCGCGCAGTGGCTGGCGGTGGTCGACATCGATTTTTTCAAACGCGTCAATGATCAGTTCGGCCACGTGTATGGCGATGAAGTATTGATTCTGGTGGCGAATTTGTTGCGCTCGTCATTTCGTTCGCAAGACCTGATCTTTCGTTTCGGTGGTGAAGAGTTCGTCATTTTGCTGCGATCGAGTGTGCTGCAGGAAGCAAAAAATGCTTTCGAACGCTTTCGTGCCAACGTCGAGGCGCATCATTTTCCACAACTCGGTACCGTGACGATCACCCTGGGCTTTGCCAGCATCACCAACGAAACCCCGGTCGACATACTCGGCCATGCGGATCAGGCACTCTATTTCGGCAAGACACACGGCCGCAATCAAATTTGTTTTTACGACGAATTGGTGCGCGAAGGCTTACTCGATGTGCCGCTTGCACAAGACAGCGACGTCTTTTTTTTCGACGACTTGCCCGCATCCGATTAAACGTCCGTAACCCGCACCGACAATTGGTGATCACATCTCACGCAGCGACATCAAGCAGCCGGCATGCGGGCATAGTCGATGGTGTCATTCCACGCCGTGCTCACCGCGTGCTCGATGGCCAACCGGTCTACGCCATCGAAGAGATCGATAAAGCGGTCGTAATCGGAAATGAATTCGTCTGGTGCAATCTCGCTCAGGGCCAGCCCGAGGTTGAGTGGTCGATCAAGTTGATGCGCGATCCACAGCACTTCATGCAAACTATGACCACCATTGAGCAGCATCACGGCATTTAGTAGTAGCTGCCGGATATCGAGTGCAATGCCGTCCTGCCGAAAAAAAGCGGCCAGATGCAGCAGGATATTGGTTGAGCCCGAAACGCCGCTGGCGTACGGCAATCCGTGTTCCAGTGCGCGCCGGGTTACCGTGGATTGACTATCGAGATTAGGGCGGTGCTGCAGCGTCGCCCGCATTCCCGGCCGCATTGCCGGATGACTGAATGCCGGACGCTGATGCAATAGCAAAATGCCGCCTTCCGGTCGCAATAGCGGCTGCGTCATATTTTTCAGGCGTCGCGACGCTGGCTGCACAGCCTGCGCGTAATTGAGCCCGGCCGCACACATCCACGGCGCAAACGCCGATGCATTCACTTTCAGCGCAATCGACAGCTGGCAGGCGCACAACGTAATCGCCATACAGTCGTAGCTTGAAGTGGGTGGTGTCAACAACCACGTGACCAGCGCACGCCTTTTTTGCTCACCCGGTGCAGCAGTAATAAATTGGCGCAGCAGTGGTACCCGATCAAACCAGAAACGCGGCTCGGACACCAGCGTTGCAGACAATGCTTTGGTCACGCCATCTTTCATACAGGACGGCAGCGTCGACAAGTGCCGCACCAATATGCCAGCCAATTGCTGGGCGCACGGAACCGTACCAGGTGCGGGTGACGCGATCAACTGCGCCATCAAACGGGTTTCAAAAACACGTCCGAAAATATTGTCGTTGAGGCGGGTAGCGAAATGCTGTTGCTGCTGTGCGGTGGGGAGTGTCGCGGCGATTTTTCGGGCACTGGCTGCCAGCCCGATTGCGCCCTGCGCGGTGCAATCAATCTGCATCTGTGCAAAATACGATCGGACGCTATCAAGCGTCAAATCATGCTGCATCCAGCGTCGGCGCGCCGATGCTTCGGTGTGCTGCAGCCACGCATCGGTGGGGCCGGTAGCAGTCTGTGCGGCTTCTTGCACAGCCCGCAGCGCGCTGATCCAGTGCACCAGGCAATCGGTCGGTGCCTGCGCAACTTGCGCACGCACCCTCGGCAAATTAGCTGCCACGTCGCGGTGCACTGCCTCGCCAGCAATCTGCACCATGCGCTTGAACACGGCAGCGGTTTGCGGCCGCCGTGATCGATCGAGGGCGTGCGCATACTGCCGCAGAATACGCGCTGCCGGCGAGGTACGGTCTGGTAGAGAAATCTGAGCGCGTGTAACGTGCAGCAGTTGCGCGAGTGTCTCGTTGGCTAGTTCAGCAGCGGCCGTCATCGCTGGTGTCGCGGGCCGTGTAATAGATTGACCGGTCGGCGCCAGATGCGGCTCCGACGCGGTATCAAAATACAGCCTGACCTGACGCGAGCGTTGCCAGCATGCGCTGTGAAGACGCTCGGCAAGCAACCGTACATGCGATGGCTCGGAAGCTGCCATATGCGCCAGTCGCACCAGATCCGTTAGCGACGCTGTCGCCGGATCCACGTCTATTTGTACCGGTTCATCCGTTGCGGCGAGGGCTGTGACGGTTGTTGTAGCGGTTGGTGTAGCCGTTGTTGTAGCCGTTGGTAAGCCAATTCGTGCTGCAGTAGGCGCAGCAATCTGTGGCGTCATCACCGTCGAGCCGCGCTCGGCATGATGCTGCAAAACCGTGTTGGACAACGAAGAAGAAAGTGTGGGGCGAAGCATGGGAGCGCGTTGTTAGTCGATGCAAACAAGATTACGTCTGCATCTGTGGCACGCCGGTTCAAAAAGTTCGCGTTCCCGACTGAAAATGTATCAAGGGCAGCGTGAGCAACGCTTCGAGACCACCGTCCGGATGATTGCGCAGCTCCAGCGTGCCCGCGTGGTTCTCTGCGATATTGCGTGCAATCGTCAAGCCCAGACCAGTGCCACCGGTGTCGCGCGAGCGCGAGGCCTCCAGGCGAAAAAACGGATCGAATACAGCCTCCATCTGATCTGGCGGCAAGCCGGGTCCGGCGTCGTGCAGTACTACCAGTACCCGCTCTGGCGACTCTTGCGTAACGTTCACCCGCGCCGACTTGCCGTACTTGATCGCATTGTCGAGCAGATTGGTCAGACAGCGCCGCAATGCATTCGGCTGCGCCATCACGAACAGACCCGGACACTCCAGCAGCTGTACCTCGTGACCGGCATCGCTGGCGTCGGCACAGACGCTGTTGACCAGTGAATTGATGTCGAGGCGCCGTAATGGCTCTTGCGAATCCATGCTGCGCGCCAGCTCCAGCCCTTCGCGCACCATCGACTGCATCTGACCGAGGTCGCCGATCAGCTTGTCGCGCAAGTCGAGCTCGCTGACTTTTTCCAGACGCAATCGCAAGCGGGTCAACGGCGTTTGTAAATCGTGCGTAATAGCGGCCAGCATGTGAGTGCGGTGCTGTACCTGACGGCGAATCCGCGCCTGCATGGCATTGAATGCCGCAGCGGCCTGACGGATCTCGGTGGGACCGCTTTCAATCAGCGGCGCCCGATCCAGGTCACTGCCAAGCGCACCTGCAGCGGCAGCGAGATTTTGAATCGGCCGCGCCGTCATGCGTGCAACCGCATAGGCCAGCAAGGCGATCAAACCTAAAAACAAGGCGAGGTATGGTGTGGACGGTGTCATTGGCGCACGCAGCCGGCCATGCGCCATCGGTGGTGGACGTAGCTGCACGCGTAGCGATTCACCGTTTGCCAGCCCGATTAAAACCGCATGACACTCCGCCCGAGCGGCATTGCGGGCCCGCTCGAATTGTGGTGACAGCGCGCAGTTTGTGCGCGCTTGCGCAGTGATCGATCGCTCTGTGCCGAGCCGGTTTTTCAGTAAGGTGATTAGTGCGTGATCGGCATCGACCGCCGCGTCCGGTTGCACGGCCCGCAGCACGATCTGTCCCTGCATGCCAAAGCCCGCCACAGTTTGCAAGATCGCCGGTCGTACCGCAGGAGCGGCATTATCAATCGCCAGCACCAACTGTTCGATCCGATCGGCGGCATGACCGAGCCGCATGTCGTCGATCGCGTGCTCGCGTTCGCGGCTGGCTAGCAGCGTCGTCACGGCAGTCGCCATCAGCATGCCAGCCAGCAGAATCACAAACATGCGGTTGGCAATCGAACCGAAAAAATTTTTCATTGCAGTGTTCATCGCGGTTTTCGTTACACCCGTCATCGAAATTCAGCGCACTGCCTGCGTATTGTCGATCGTCACAACCGCCGCCAACACATAGCCTTCGTTGCGCACAGTCTTCAAAATGCGCGGTGTGCGCGCATCGTCGCCCAGTTTTTGACGCAACCGACTGATCTGGATATCGACCGAGCGATCAAACGGATCGGCTTCGCGGCCATGCGTCAGTTCAAGCAGTTGATCGCGATTGAGTACGCGATTGGGATGTTCAAGGAATACTTTCAGCAAGCGGAATTCAGCCCCCGATAACGCCACCACCGTGCCCTCGGCCGTCACCAGATGCCGCGCCAGCAGATCAAGCCGCCAGGCATCGAACACCATCGCCCGCGCTTCGGCACTCATCATGTTCGGCGGTAGTGCATTGGTTCGCCGCAGCACACTGCGGATACGCGCAAACAGTTCACGTGGTTCGAACGGCTTGGCCAGGTAATCGTCGGCCCCCATTTCCAGACCGAGAATACGATCGAGCGGCTCGCTGCGCGCGGTCAGCATGATCACCGGCAGCGACGATTGCGCGCGCAGATTGCGGCACAACGTAAGTCCATCTTCGCCAGGCAGCGTCAGATCCAGCACCACCAGATCGATACGGGTTTCGTCGAGCACCTTGCGCATCTCGCTGCCACTGCTGGCAGTGAAAGTGCGAAAGCCGTTACCGTCGAGGTACTCGGCGAGCAAGGTGCGGATGTCGCGATCGTCGTCGACAACCAGAATGTGCGTGGTGTTGGCAGGATTTTCCATACAGCCGATTATGCTGAATTGATGCGCAGCAGGGAAGCTGCCCGACACGCTACTTTGTAGCGCATCATCTCAGGCGACGGCGGCGACACACTGCGTTACAAGAAACCGCGATGGCGACACCGGGCGCTACAAAACCCGACGCGCGCAACATGTCACCGAACCGTCCGGGTGCTTCAATGAACACTCATTCATCCCTACGGAGTTCACCATGATCCACTTGCGCAAACATCTTCTGATCGTCATTACCGCGCTGGGCATCGGCGTATCAGGCGCGGTCGGTACGCTCGCACTGGCGCAGTCTGCCGCACCAGCCAGCAGCGACATGCGGCCCGAACACCAACGTCCAAGCCCGGAAAAAATGGCGGAACATGCTGCACATCGCGAAGCCGCCTTGCATGATGCACTGAAGCTGACTCCACAACAGGAAAGTGCATGGACCACGTACACCACAAAAATGCGCACCGGTCAGCCGATGCAGCGACCCGACCATGAGCAGATGGAAAAAATGGCGGCACCCGAGCGCATGGAAAAAATGCTGGCAATGATGCGAGATGGTGAGCGGCGCATGGCCGATCGGCTGGAAGCAACCAAGCCGCTTTACGCAGTATTGACACCTGCCCAGCGTGCGATCTTTGACAAGCAGACCAGCGGCAAGCGCCATCGCGGCGAACATGGCGGCTGGATGAAACACCATCACGACGACAAGTAATCGCGACAGGTAATCAAACAAGTAAGCACAAGAAGAAAGCACAACAAATAAGCGCAAGAGCCCGGCGCGACTACGTCGGGCTTTTTACCTTGCTAAGCTTGTCACAAATTTGCACACACGTTGCGTCGCAGATTATGTACGTAGCTCGACGCTAGTTTGCATGCGGCGCTTTCAACGGCGCCAACGACAGCAGCGCCATCGGTTATCCTTCTGGTCATTCACTCATTCTCGGGATGTCCGCATGGCAAATTACGTCTACACGATGAACAAGGTGGGGAAAATCGTCCCGCCGAAACGTCAAATTCTCAAAGATATTTCGCTGTCGTTTTTTCCGGGTGCGAAAATCGGCGTGCTGGGGTTGAACGGTTCCGGTAAATCAACGCTGCTGAAAATCATGGCAGGGTTAGACAAAGACATCATCGGCGATGCCGTGCCGATGCCGGGTCTGAACATTGGCTATCTACCGCAAGAACCGCAACTCGACCCGGAGCAAACCGTGCGCCAGGCAGTTGAAGGCGGTCTCGGTGAAGTGTTCGAAGCCAAAGCCAAACTCGATGCGGTGTATGCCGCCTATGCCGAACCCGACGCCGATTTCGATGCGCTCGCCGCCGAACAAGGCCGACTCGAAGCGATTATCTCGACCTCCGCTGGCGACAACCCGGAACAACAACTTGAAATGGCCGCCGATGCATTGCGCCTGCCACCGTGGGATGCAAAAATCGGCGTGCTGTCCGGCGGTGAAAAGCGCCGCGTGGCCTTATGCCGTTTGCTGCTATCCAAACCCGACATGCTGCTGCTCGATGAGCCAACCAACCACCTCGATGCGGAATCGGTCGACTGGCTTGAACAGTTTCTGCAGCGCTTTCCCGGCACCGTGGTCGGCATCACGCATGACCGCTACTTTCTCGACAATGCCGCCGAATGGATTCTCGAACTCGATCGCGGTCACGGCATTCCCTACAAAGGTAATTACAGCAGCTGGTTAGAGCAAAAAACCAATCGCCTGAAACAAGAAGAAGCGACCGAATCGTCACGCCAGAAAACCATGGCGCAGGAACTCGAATGGGTGCGACAAAATCCGAAAGGCCGCCAAGCGAAAAGTAAAGCGCGTCTGGCGCGTTTCAATGAATTGTCCGAGCATGAATACCAGAAGCGTAACGAGACGCAGGAGATTTTTATTCCGGTGGCCGAGCGTCTTGGTAATGAAGTCATCGAATTCAAGAATGTGCGTAAATCGTTCGGTGATCGGTTGTTGATCGATGACTTGAGTTTTCGGATTCCAGCTGGCGCGATCGTCGGCATTATTGGCCCGAACGGTGCCGGTAAATCAACGTTGTTCAAGATGATCACGGGTGTCGAACACCCCGACAGCGGCGAAGTCGTGATCGGCACCACCGCACGTATTTCGATGGTCGATCAATCGCGCGATACACTTTCTGACGGTAAAACTGTGTTCGATGACGTCACGGCCGGCGCCGATATTTTGACCGTGGGTCGCTTTGAAATGCCGTCACGCGCCTATCTCGGTCGCTTCAACTTCAAAGGTGGCGATCAGCAAAAACTGGTCGGTAACTTATCGGGCGGTGAACGCGGCCGTCTGCACCTAGCGAAGACGCTGCTCAAAGGCGGCAACGTGTTGCTGCTCGATGAACCGTCGAACGATCTCGACGTGGAAACCCTGCGCGCGCTCGAAGATGCGTTACTCGAATTTGCTGGCAGCGTGCTGGTGATTTCGCATGATCGCTGGTTTCTGGACCGAATCGCCACGCACATCATGGCGTTCGAAGGCAATTCGCAGGTCAGTTTTTTCGACGGCAATTATCAGGAATACGAAGCCGACAAACGCAAGCGTCTGGGTGACGAAGGCGCGAAGCCGAAACGGATTCGCTACAAGCCGCTGACGACCTGAGCGACCTGCGCGTGCAACAGCACACGTCGCTCACGCGGCTAAGTGACGTGAGGTGGCGTGAAGTGACGTGAGGTGAGGTGAGGTGACGTGAAGTGGCGATATGGTGATGCGATAACAGACCGAAAGGTTTTACTGCACAATTCAGGATTGTGTATTTCGGTTCGGTTACCTCACGATGCTCACATCTTTGCAAATTGCGCAATTCAAGCGCGACGGTTTTTTGATTTTGCGCGAGCGCGTCGCGCAATTTTTGTGCGCGCAATTGCGCGAGGTCGTGCTGCAGCAACTGAGCGACCCCGTGCAACCCCTCGAATATGAAGCCGACGTCGGCTACACCGGCGCACCGGTTTCCCGCGATGCACCCGGTGGACGCACGGTGCGACGTTTGCGCGGTGCGTATTATCGCGATGCGTTGCTGCAGCAATGGGCTGCCGATCCGGAGTTGATCGCCACGATCGGCCAACTGCTTACACCGCCTATTGCGCTGAATCTGGCGCACCACAATTGCGTGATGACCAAACATCCGGATTTTGGTACCGCGACCGGCTGGCATCGCGATATCCGCTACTGGAAATTCACCAACGATAATCTGATCACAGTCTGGCTGGCGCTCGGTAATGAAGATGCTAGCAACGGCGGCTTGCAAGTCATTCCGGGTTCGCACCGGTGGCAGATTGCCCAGGAACAAAAAGATACGCTGGATTTTTTGCGGACCGATCTGCCGCAGAATCAACCGTTGATTGCACAGGGTATTGCGCTCTCACTCGCCGCGGGTGACGTGCTATTTTTTCACAGCAGCCTGTACCATGCTGCCGGGAAAAATCTGTCGGGCGTGCGCAAGTTGTCAGTGGCCTTTGCGTATCACGGCACTGATACGGCACCTCGGCCAGCATCGCCATCGGCTGCTGCTGGTGAGATTATTTTTGGTTGAATACGCGCTGCAAGCCAGCCTTTCATTTCGTTGTTAGGTTGCTGTCCCTAATGACGACGTCGCCGTAATTTCACCCGCAAACCTGCTGGACCCATGGTGAACGCCATGAACTCTTGAGCATGACCGCCATCAGGTGTGTCGATACGTTCAATATCGAAATTTTTCACAAGCATGGAGATGACCATCTTTATCTCTTCAATGGCAAGGAACCTTCCTGGACACATGCGCGGCCCTGCGCCAAATGGAATCGACACCTTTTTTACGTTGTTTTCTGATGTCGGTTCAAGCCAGCGTTCAGGCGTGAAATCAGCAGCTTGAGAAAAATAAAGTTCACTCACAGCAGCAACGCGCGGAATCAAAAGGATCAGCGTACCCTTCGGCACGATTGTGTCTGCAACGACAATATCTTCAAGCGCCTCTGATCCAATAATCGGAGCGACAGGATGTAACCGCATTGACTCATGAATACACGCCTCTGTGAAATCCATTTCATGCAATTGAGACTGTCGAGACGCAATAGTGTCGGTCCCAAGAAGCTTGTCAACTTCTTGGCGAATGCGCAAATACATGGGGGGATGTCTCGATAACAAGTAGATCAGCCATGCCAATGAGTGTGCTGTTGTGTCTTCGCCTGCAAGCAGCATCGTCAATATGTTGCCAGCCAATTCTGGCTCGCTGAGTTCGGTAGCGCTTTGTTTTTGCGCCGCGAGCATGGCTTCCAGGAGGTTGGTCGGCGAGGAAAACAGTTCCTGATTTAGCCTCATTTTTTCCCGCGCGGCATCGATGAATTCACGAACGGATTGTGCGACGGCAGCAATACTTTTATCGATCGCCCGGTCTTCAGAAAATTTAATCCAATGCCAATAAGGAAAAGGCGCGAACAGGCGCTTCTGCAACATCATGAAAATATCTTTCAGATGCTGCTGTATGACATCGCCATCCGATTCAATCGTGTTGAGGTCTGTTCCAAAAGCCAGTCCGGCAGTTACATCAACAGTAAAGCGCATCAAATCCGGCGCCAGCGCAAACGATTCTGCAGAATTTGATTCACGTAGCCAACGATTAAGCAGTCGCTCTGTAACCAACTGCAATGTCGGGAAGTAGGCTTTTATGTGCTGCGGATTAAATGCCATCATGACGAAGGCACGCTGCCTGCGCCACTCTTGGCCATTGGCAGAAAATACCCCTGCCACCTGAAATTCTCGCGAAATCATTTCCAAGCGACGTGACCGGCTAAATCCGGCAGGCCTGTTTTTTAACACGGCAAGAATGTCGTCAGGATCAGAACAGACGAGAACGCGCCGTGGCCCCAGCTTGATCTTGTATCGACGTCCAAATTGTCTTGCCCAGTCTTCTAGTTGCTGGTGCATTCGATGCGCGACAATCTGACGCGCGTTTCCAAAAACCGGAATACCACGCGGGCCGGGTAAATCGCACAGGGCGATTGTTTCCCTGGAGCTATTAGCCGAATCCATCGTTTCATCCTGTCTGAGTCGCGGTGATGTAATTATTCGCTGAAATGACGTAACGCATTTTGATGCTAACGAACTTCAAGGTGTTATTGGCAAAAATATACAAGCGCCATCGACACTAATACTCGCGTTTGATCCGTGCTGCTGCCTGTCGTACCTGCCAAAAATGCGCGAGTCCACTGTCATCGTTATGCGCAAGCAGTGACATTCAAATTTGTTACTCGTCTTCCCAAGTTCCTTTTTCTTCGACAACCACCTTTTTACCGCGCTCGATGATCAGCACTCCGTCTTGCAGGACCGTATAGGTGGTGTTGCCATGCTCGAATCGCCAACCAAGGAATCGACATGGGCTAACACCATCCCCGCAAGTCGTGTGCAGCGTTTTTCCCATTAACTGGATGCTCTCGCCCGTCTTTTTACTGGTGCCGCGATACGTCACCTTTTCGCACACGACGTCTCCCTCTTCACAATAGCTTCGCACGTCAACAATGAATGACGGCGTTATCAGCGCCGCACGGGCTTGGCCAGCAAAGAGAAAAAGGATCAGTAAAAGATTGAATCGTTTCATCGTTTCTCTTTCAAGAAGGGAAGTCGCTATCAGCGCGACACCAACAGCAATGGCGCTGCAGTGGCAGCTTTTCGATCACCGCAAGCCACGACCGACAGGCCGCGTGTGGTTTTCAATGTCGGTGCGTAGCGAAGAAACTTGTGAAGTTCCATGGACCAGATATTTTGCCACCCTGCCCGAACGAGCGGCGTCGATTTGCCTACTCGTTCTATCGCTAATGCGGGGCTATGGTGGAAGGCTGCAGCGCGTGACGCAATCACGCTTGCTGACGGGGCGGCGTAGACCGGGCAAAAAAACGCGCAAAAAAAACCTTCGACACGGAGTCGAAGGTTAAATCCACACCGTCAGGTGCGGGCAGGGAAAAATCGGTTGGCGGAGATAATTGCCGTCAGGTGTCGGTGGATCACGATGCGCTACCAACAGCGCATCTGTGCACGTCATTGCAAAAGTGCGTCTACGCGATCAGAGCGAACTAGCGTACTGCTCTGACGTACCGTAGTAGCTATGAATCTCGTTAGCCCACGTTGTATCGGCCATATCTGGCCAGGCATCTGCATCGAAACCAGGTGCGTGCTCCAGTTTGTCTTTGCTGATGTTGAGAACAAAACGCTTGTTCACCGTATCAAGCTTCAATGCATTCCAAGGTACGGCAAACAGCTTTTCACCCATGCCCAAAAATCCGCCAAATGACAGCACTGCGTAGGCAACTTTGCCGGTGCGCATGTCGAGCATGATTTCTTTAATGTCGCCCAGATTTTCATCGTGGGCGTTGCACACATCTTCACCCAACAACGTATCGGCACCCATCAATTCAGGACCGGGGCCTTTACTGCTACGGTTTTCGTACATGCCAAGCGTATCGCGTTCGGTATAGCTCATGGTGATTTCCTCCTCGTGAAGTCGAAGAGTAGAACGCACGGGTCAGATCGTCTGTTATGCAACACACACAATCACGTTATTGCCTGCGACTTCCGCACGACAATTTCGCGCTGCCGTCACAACATTGTCGTACGCTGTTCAAGCCATTGCCGCGCAGCACCGCTGACATGCGGCATGAGCCGATCGCGTACCGTCGCATGATAGGTATTGAGCCATGCACGCTCATCCTCACGCAGTAACGCGTGATCAATGCAGCGGGTATCGATCGGGCACAGTGTCAGCGTTTCGAAGCGCAGATACTCACCAAATTCGGTCGAGGGTGTCGCCGCATCAGAAGCAACATTCAACACCAGATTTTCGATCCGGATACCCCACTTGCCGGGGCGATAAATGCCCGGCTCGATCGACGTGATCATGCCCTCTTCCATCGCCGTATGCGGCTCCGGCATTGCAGCTGCGGCAATCACTTGCGGCCCTTCATGTACATTCAAAAAATAGCCGACGCCATGCCCGGTACCGTGACCGTAATCAATGCCTGCAGCCCAGATCGGCGCGCGCGCAATCGCATCCAGCATCGGCGCACGTGTGCCCCGCGGATACTGCGTCGCGCTTAATGCCATCATGCCTTTCAACACCAGCGTGAAGTCGCGCTTTTGCTCTGCCGACGGCTGACCGATCGGCACGACCCGCGTGATGTCGGTGGTGCCACCGAGATACTGTCCACCGGAATCGATCAGCAGCAATCCATCGCCTTCGATGGTTGCATGCGACGCGGCGGTAGCGCGGTAATGCGGCATCGCGCCGTTGGCATTGAAGCCGGCGATTGTGCCGAAACTCGGGCACACAAAATTGACGCGACGGGCGCGCGCCGCGGTGATTTGCTGATCGATCGTCAGCTCGGTAACGACTTGATTGTAATCCGCCAACGCAACTTCGAGCCACGCAAAAAATTCGCAGAGTGCTGCGCCGTCTTGCTCCATCACGGCGCGCACATGCGCCGCATCAGCCGCGCTCTTGCGCGACTTGGCGAGCGTGGTCGGATTGATTGCTTCGATGATGCACACCGTTGAATTAATTTTGTGTTGCATGCCAAATGTCACGCGTTTCGGATCGAGCAGCAGCGTCGTGTTGTCAGGCAGCGTTGCAAGCGCGTGGGCTGCATCTTCGTACGGCGCAAGGTGCACGCCATCACGTTGCAATGCCGCCTGCACATCGGCGGGCACTTTGTCTTCCGCGATGAACAGCGATACATGCTGCAACCCGACCAACGCATGCGCAACAAAAATCGGGTTGTAGCTGACATCGGCACCGCGCAGATTCAGCAGATACGCAATATCGTCGAGCGTGGAAATGAAATGCCACTGCGCACTGTGCGCCTGCATCGCAGCGCGCAGATCGGCCAGCTTGTCGGTGCGTGATCTGGTCGCGTACGGCGGCAGATGTTGATAAATCGGCTGCATCGGCAACGTCGGCCGATCGGGCCAGATGTGCGTGAAGAGATCGATGTCGGCATTCAACAGCACGCCGCGGGATGACAATGCGGCCTGCAACTGCCGTGCTGCTGCAAGGCCGAGTACTGCGCCGTCGACGCCGACGGTGTTGTTGGGTGCGACGTTTTGCGCCAGCCAATCGATGTGCTGCAGATTATTTCCGGCGGTAATTTTCATCACGTCAATACCGGTGCCGGCCAGCTCGGCTTCGGCCTGCGACCAGTAGCGGCTGTCGACCCACAAGCCGGCTGTGTCGGCGGTGACGATCAGCGTGCCGACCGAGCCGGTGAAACCGGAAAGCCACTCGCGGGCTTTCCAGCGTTCGGGGAGGTATTCGGAGAGGTGCGGGTTGGATGAGGGGACAACGTAGGCATGCAGACAATGGTGCTGCATGGCTTGGCGTAGGCTGGCCATGCGTTGGTGAGTGGTGGCGTGGAGGGCTTGCGGAGCGTTCATGGTCGCTCGGTGTGGGCGGCAAAACTTGATGATACCGATTGGTGGCGGGATCTGGTTTTTGTCGCTATGCCGCAGCAATCACGTTGTTCCAATCCGAGTGTGCATGACGCCACGGGTGAACTGTCGGGCGACAGGCCAAGCGCTCATTGCGCTCAGGAAAATCAAACTCACCGGGACTATTTTTCCAGAAAACTTTTGAATTGCAGCGTGTTGCGAGGCTTCACAGCACATTCTTGATCTTGATAAATACCGGCGAGCGGTCTTGTGAAAAATTCTGCGCGGGCCTTGCACAGAAGACTGAAAGCCCCTGCCACTATCGCGCAGTAGCCACGGTGATTACATCGTTTCAATCAATCGTGCTTGTCATGGAACTATCGCGCAGCGATCGTCACTCACGTGTGAGACAGCATCAGCCACACATGCGGATTGCCATTCCAGCGGTTGCATCGGGCTTCGGCAGTTTCAATACGTACCCAATTCATACCCAACTTAATCCGCACCGGTTGTCGGGCATTTTTACAGGTCTTGATCCGTCATCATGAATATCTCGAACACGTCATCGCGTTCCCAGTCAAATGCCGTCTTCGCCACCAACAATAATGCCGCTTCGTGGCAATCGGCGGCAACACAACCCACAGCCAGCAACAATCATCGGCACTCCAGCACGCAAGCCTCACGCGTGGCCGAGGCCGCACGCAACCGCTTGATTAATAATTCTCCGCCAGCGATCAGTGCGGAGCAGCGTCGTTATCTTGACGCTGTGCGCTACAACTCGTGGTCCGCCAACGCTTTTTTTAATCTCGGCGTGACAATGTCAGCGACGGACCGATTCGACGTCAATGGCGTATGGATGACC
>JAYTZV010000306.1:0-9693 GCA_043741695.1 Burkholderiales bacterium | reverse complement strand
AATGCGCCGCAAAATCTGTTTGAAATCAACCTTGCGCAGATTTTGGTGCGCATTCCTGAAAACGCCAGCGCCGAGCAAATCGCCGCGCGCAAGGCACGCGCTGACGAAGTCGCGGCGCAACTGCGTACAGGTGCCGACTTTGCCAAGCTGGCAGCGTCGTACTCGGATTTGTCGGATGCGTTGAAAGGTGGTGAGGTAGGCTTTAAACCGGCGGATCGCCTGCCGCAATTGTTCGTGGATGCCGTCGCCAATTTGAAGGACGGCGAAGTCACCCCGGTATTACGTAGCGCGAACGGATTTCATATTTTGAAGTTACTCGGCAGACGCGCCGAGAGCGTGCTCAAAGAAGGCGGCAATCCAGCTGCGGCCGCAGTGCAACAAACCCATGCACGCCATATTCTGATCAAGGTCAATCAAGTGGTGAGTGCGACCGAAGCCTTGCGCAAACTCACCGATTTGAAACAGCGCCTAGACAACAAGAGCGCCACCTTTGAAGAACTCGCCAAGCTGTATTCGAATGATTTGTCGGCATCCAAAGGTGGTGACCTCGGCTTCATTTATCCGGGTGACACCGTGCCCGAATTCGAGCGCGCAATGAATGCCTTGAAGGTCGGCGAGATCAGTGCACCGATTGAAACCCAATACGGCTACCACTTGATCCAGGTGCTGGAGCGCAAAACCCAAGACGTGTCGCAAGAGCGTCAGCGTTTGGTGGCGCGCCAGGCAATTCGCGAGCGCAAGCTGGAAGAGGCGACGCAAGACTGGATACGGCAGATCCGCGACCGTGCGTATGTGGAATACCGTCTGGACGAAAAATAATGGCAGCAATTGATGATACTGCCTTGGCTGCCAAATCCAGCACGGCATTGCGCCCGACGATAGCGATCACTTGCGGTGAGCCGGCCGGCATCGGTCCGGAGATTGCCGTGCGCGCTGCATGGGAGTGTCGTGATCAAATCAATTGCGTATTGATTGGTGATGCGGCATTTTTGTCGATGGTCGCGCATCAGATTGATCCGACGATTGCTCTGGCGGCGGTGTCGCTAATGGCCGTGCGTAATAACGGTTTGCCGCAGTGGCCATCGTCACGCCTGGTGGTGCTCGATTGTCCGCTGGCCGCGCATGTGGTGCCGGGCACGCTCGATCCGCGTAACGGTCGCAGCGTATTGCAGACACTGGACATCGCCATCGAAGGTGCGCGTGCTGGCTGGTTCGGCGCAATGGTGACTGCGCCGCTGCAAAAAAGTACGATCAATGATGCTGGTGTCGCTTTCACCGGCCATACCGAATATCTGGCTGAGCAGACCGGCACCGCCGATGTGGTGATGATGTTGGCGGATCTCGGTGACGTCTCCGAGCAGCCGCTGCGCGTAGCGCTGGCGACCACGCATCTGGCGTTGAAGGATGTGCCTGCTGCGATCACGTTGAGTGGACTAGGCAAGACGCTCGATATCTTGCAGCGCGATTTGCAGCAACGCTTCGGCATCGCTGCGCCGCGCATTCTGGTCACCGGCCTGAATCCCCATGCCGGTGAAAATGGCTATCTCGGTCGCGAAGAAATCGACGTTATCGCACCTGCACTGGACGCAGCGCGTGCGCGCGGCATCGATGCGCGCGGTCCGTATCCGGCTGACACCTTGTTCCAGTCAAAGTATTTGCAAGACGCCGATTGCGTGCTGGCGATGTATCACGACCAGGGTTTGCCGGTACTGAAATACGCCAGCTTCGGGCGCGGCATCAACATCACGCTCGGCTTGCCGGTCATCCGCACCTCGGTGGATCATGGCACCGCGCTCGATCTGGCGGTACAAGGGGTGGGACATGCCGATCACGGCAGCATGCTGGTGGCGATTCGTGCCGCGGCGCTCATGATGGCGCAGGGTGTCTCCGGCCGTATTCATCAGCCTGCATGAATCCGCCTTAATGAAACAGTCCCCATTCAGCACCATACCGAACGCCATATGAAGCACGTTGCACGCAAACGCTTCGGCCAGAATTTTTTGACCGACCAGCAGGTCCTGTACGACATCATCCAGACCATCGCGCCGCGACCTGGCGATGCGATGGTTGAAATCGGACCCGGGCTCGGCGCCATGACGCAGCTGCTTCTTGATCAACTCAACCAGTTGCATGTGGTCGAGCTCGACCGCGATCTGGTCACGCGCCTGCAAAAAGCCTTTGACCCAAAAAAATTACTGATCCATTCCGGCGATGCGCTGCAGTTTGATTTTGGCGCGCTGCCGGTACCGGACGGACAAAAATTGCGCGTGGTCGGCAATTTGCCCTACAACATCTCCAGCCCGCTGCTGTTTCATCTGGCGCGCTTTACTTCGCTGATTGAAGATCAACACTTCATGCTGCAAAAAGAAGTGGTTGAGCGCATGGTCGCGCCGCCGGGTGGCAAAAGTTATGGTCGGTTGTCGGTGATGCTGCAGTGGCGCTATGCGATGGAATTGCGTTTCATCGTGCCGCCAACTGCCTTCGATCCGCCACCGCGGGTCGAGTCGGCTATCGTGCGGATGATCCCGCTTGCTGCGCCGCTGGCGTGCAATCAGCAGGCGCTTGAGCAGGTGGTGTTGAAAGCGTTTTCGCAGCGCCGCAAGGTAATTCGCAATTGTCTTGCGGGGATGTTTACCGAGGGCGAGTTGATCGATGCCGGCATTGATCCGCAACTGCGCCCGGAAACCATCGGGCTTGAGCAGTACGTGGCTTTGGCAAACCGGTTGTCGGCGCAAGCAACGGCCACCGACGCCTGATTACATTTCGCGACGCTCGATCAGCTCGATCTTGTAGCCATCCGGGTCTTGCACGAATGCGATCACGGTGGTGCCGCCTTTGACCGGGCCTGCTTCACGAATCACATTGCCGCCATGTTGCTTGATCGTTGCGCACGCCTTGGTTGCGTCATCAACGCCGAGCGCAATGTGGCCGTAGGCGCTGCCCATGTCATATTTTTCAACGCCATAGTTGTAGGTCAACTCCAGCTCGGCGTGTTCGGGATTATTGCCGTAGCCGACGAAAGCGAGTGTGTAGTTTTGCGAGGGATTATCGCTCTTGCGTAGTAATTTCATGCCAAGTACGTTGGTATAAAAATCGATCGAGCGTTGCAAGTCGCCGACGCGCAGCATGGTGTGTAAGAGTCGCATGGTGTTCTCCAGGTTGATGCTAATTAGGGTCGTACGGGGGTTGTACGGAGGTTGTACGGTCTCGGCAAAAATTAACAAATCAAAAGTCCAAAACAAAAATCAAAAGACCGGAAGCGTTTCAGGTGCCTGCTGGCGCAACGCTTTTTTCGCCGCTTCAAAATCCGGAAAAATCGATTGCACCGTCGCCCAGAACTGCGGGCTGTGATTCATTTCACGCAAGTGCGACAATTCATGCGCGATCACGTAATCGATCAGTGGCAGTGAAAAATGAATCAATTTCCAGTTCAACCGAATGCGGCCATCCGCCGTGCACGAACCCCATTGCGTAGTGGCTGAAGACAGCGCACAACTGCGATACGTCACGCCGAGCTTGGCCGCATAGAGCGGCAGGCGTTCATGAAAAATCCGTTTGGCTTCCTGCTGCAGCCAGCCTTGTACCCGATCTTTCAGTTGCTGCTCGCTCGCTGCTGCTGGCAGACAAACAATCAGCATGTTGGTGTCGCTGTCAAAGTCGATACCGTTGCGGTGGGCTGCCACGATGCGTAGTGTGAGCATTGCGCCCAAGTACGGCAGCGTCGCGCCGTCGCACCATTGCATCGCCGGTTGCAGGCGCCGCGCGCTGCGTTCGCGTCGCTCGGTCAGCTTGTTCAAAATCCAGCGCTGCTTTTCGCGAATCGATGCATCGATGTCGGTTAGCGTCACCCATTTTGGCGCGGTGACGCGCAAGCCTTCGTCGTCGATCATGAAACCGATGCTGCGGCGTTTCGAGCGCAGCAAGGTGAATTCGAGAATGTGATTGCCGACGTGGACTTGCCGTTTTGGCGTCATGCTGCGTACTGGCGTGGCGGGTATCACGCTGACTGGCGTTGGCGTTGGTGTCGGCGTTATGGTTGGCTTGATCGCTGCCGTCGTCAATTCCGCTGCGAACAAATCCAGCTGGTGTGCCGAGGGATCCGGCGAATTAAGTATTTTTCGCAGTAGTTTCAAATGACGGCGGAGTGGATTAAATGAATGCGTTATTTCTGGACGAAGGGACCAGAATACTGGGCGGGCGAAATCACCCGCATCTCCGATTCTATCCAATTTTCGACATCCTGCATCAAGCGCGCTGCATCCTTGCCGGTCGACGCAATCGTTGGGCCGATCGACACTGTAATCAAGCCCGGCGTTTTGATGAATGAATTTTTCGGCCAGCAGTCGCCGGAGTTGACCGCGATCGGCACCACCACGGTACCGGTCTCGACAGCCAGTCGCGCACCGCCTCCCTTGTATTTGCCCTGGCTGCCGACTGCGGTGCGCGTCCCCTCCGGAAACATGATCACCCACTGCCCATCGGCCAGCCGCTTGCGGCCATGCACCACCACCTGCGCAAACGCATCTCGCGCCTTGCTGCGGTCGATTGGAATCATGCGCAGCAGCGCAAGTGCCCAACCAAAAAACGGCAGATATAACAATTCTTTCTTCAGCACGAAAATTAACGGCCGCGGCATTTTGCACAGCAAAAAAATCGTCTCCCATGCCGACTGGTGTTTGCACAGCAAAATCGCTGGCGTATCAGGCAGGTTGTGCATGCCGCGTACTTCGTAGCGAATTCCGCATAGCACCTTGGCCAGCCAGATCATGAACACGTTCCAGCGCGAGGTGATGTAATACCGCGCTGCATACGGGAGCGGCAGGCAAATGAAGCAGATGCACGCCCACGGAATCGTGACGATGGTCATGATCACGACGAACAGCAGCGAACGGATAAACAAGATGATGCGCGACATCGGTACTCCGGAGGGAATCAGGGTGAGGTGGTTGAGATTGTTGTGGTGGTTGTGATTGCTGAGGTAGCGGAAGCTGGATCGGTGAGTAAAAAATCCACCACTGCCGATAAATTCGAAAAGACGCGTGTGCCTGGCGGTAAGCCGCCTTTGTCTTCGGTTTTCTGACCTTTGCCGGTACGCACCAGATACGGTGTACAGCCCGCCATAAAGCCTGCCTGCAAATCACGCAGCGAGTCGCCAACGGTCGGAATATTTTTCATTGCAACGCCGTAGCGTGCGCTGATTTCATGGAACATACCTGGCTTCGGTTTGCGGCAATCGCAGTCTTGATCGGCCGCGTGTGGACAAAAAAATACCGCATCGATATCGGCGCCGATCAGCTGTGCGGCTGCATGCATTTTTTGGTGGATTGCATTTAGCGTCGGCATCGAAAACAGACCGCGCGCGATGCCGGATTGATTGGTGGCGACCACTACGCGGTAATCCGCCTGATTCAGCCGCGCGATCGCTTCGAGCGATCCGGCAATGGGCAGCCATTCCTCCGGTGACTTGATGAATGCATCCGAGTCGGCATTGATGACGCCGTCGCGGTCAAGAATAATCAGTTTCATTGGCGCGATTGCAGTGGTCGTGGCAGTCTCGGTTGAAGTCGTCGTGGCGTCATGCGGCCAGCTTCGAAATATCGGCGACGCGATTCATCATCACGTGTAGTTGCGACAGTAGCGCGAGCCGATTGTTGCGTAGCGCGATATCGTCGGCCATCACCATTACGTCGTTGAAGAACGCATCCACGCTGGGTCGCAAGCCAGCGAGGGAAGTCAGCGTGCTGCCGAAGTCACCCGCGGCAAACGCGGCATCGATCTGCGGTTGCAGTGCGATGATCGTCGTGTGCAGTGCTTGCTCTGCGGCGTCTTGCAGTAACTGCGGGTTGACTGCACCGGGATTACCCTCGGTTTTTTTCAGGATATTGGTAATGCGTTTGTTGGCGGCAGCCAGCGCTACGGCTTCCGGTAATGCCGCGAAAGCGCGTACTGCATCGAGCCGGTCGAGCAAATTATTCAAGTGATCAGGCTGTTGCGCAACAGCGGCTTCAATTTCGCCCGGCGCAAATCCACGGTCGCGCAGCAAGCCGCGCAGACGGTCGTACAGGAAAGCAGGTAGCTCGATACCTGGTGCTGAGAACGCTTTGTTGTCCGAAAATACCGCGTTAGCATCTGCCAGCAATTCCGACAGCGCCAGCGGCAATCGCTTTTCGATCAACATGCGCAACACGCCTAGCGCATGGCGGCGCAGTGCAAACGGGTCTTTATCGCCGGTCGGCTGTAAGCCGATGCCCCAGATACCGATCAGCGTTTCCAGTTTGTCTGCCAGCGCGACGATGGTGCCGGTCATCGTAGTTGGCAACGCATCACCGGCAAAGCGCGGTTGATAGTGTTCAGAAATCGCCAGTGCGACTTCATCGGCCTCGCCATCATGACGGGCGTAATACGTGCCCATGATGCCCTGCAGTTCCGGAAATTCGCCGACCATGTCGGTGACCAGATCGGTCTTGGCCAGCAGCGCAGCGCGCTGTGCCAGCATGGCATCGGCGCGCAACGTACCGGCAATTCGTACAGCCAGGGCAGTGACGCGCTCGGTGCGCTGCGCCTGCGTGCCGAGCTTGTTGTGATAAACCACATTGGCCAGTGCCGGCAAGCGGTCTGCCAGCGATTTTTTCTGGTCTTGCTCGAAGAAGAATTTGGCATCCGACAAGCGCGGTCGTACTACGCGCTCGTTACCGCCGATGATGTGCTGCGGATCATCGGTGGCGATATTGGAGACAATCAAAAAGCGCGAGCGCAGCTTGCCGTTCGCATCGGTCAGGGCAAAATATTTTTGATTGGTCTGCATCGTCAGGATCAGACATTCCTGCGGCACGCTCAAAAATTCTTCGTCGAAGTGGCAGGTGTAGACCACCGGCCACTCAACCAATGCACTTACCTCATCAATCAATGATTCTGGCATAAGCACGTGGTCTGCGCCGGCGGCAGCAAGCAGGGCGCTGCGAATTTTTTCCTTGCGCGAAGCCGGGTTGGCGATGACCTTGCCGGTTTCTTCGAGCGTGTTGGCATATCCATCTGCATGCGTAATCGTGACTTCGCCTGTCGATAAAAACCGATGGCCAAGCGTGCTGCGGCCTGCAGTCAAGCCCAGCAAACCGACTGGCACGATGTCGCTGCCATGCAGCGCGATGATGCCGTGTACGGGTCGCACGAACTGCACCGTGCTGCCGTCGGGGCGCTGATAGCTCATCATTTTCGGTACCGGCAGTTTTGCGCTGACCTCGTTAAGGATTAGCTGCAATGCATCGTGCAGCGCGATGCCTGGTGCTTGGTAGGTGTAGAAAAAGCTTTCAGCTTTGCCGTCAACGGCGCGTTCCAGATCGGCCAGGCAAGGAGCACCCCCCGGTAATGTGGTCGCCATCGCTGCCAGTTTTTTCAGCAGCGGTGCGCTGGCGTTACCGTTTGCATCGAGTGCAACGGCAACGGGTAGCACTTTGTCGCGAATGGTTTTTGCGGGCGAAGTAGCACGCACCTGCGTGATGCTAACGGCGAGTCGACGCGGTGACGCAAAGGTGGTGGCAACGGCGCCAGCATCGATCAAGTCGCGCGACTTCAGACCGTTGAAAACACCTGCAGCAAAGGCTTCGCCCAGTTTTGCCAGCGCCTTCGGCGGCAGTTCTTCACACAGTAATTCGACCAGCAGGGTTTGCATCATGGTGAACAGTGGTTGAGTAGTCATTGAGCAGTCAGTCCAAATACGTCGCCGCAGGCAACGACATCCGTTGAAAATTGATTGAAAAAATCAGGCGGCAAACTCACGCCACACATTCCAGCAGAAAAATTACGCGGCAAGTAAAGACGGCGGTGCACACATCGGAAAGCCGAGCTTCTCGCGCGAAGCGTAATACGCCTGCGCTACCGAGCGTGACAACGTACGGATGCGGCCAATGTAAGCCGCCCGTTCGGTCACCGAAATCGCGCCGCGTGCGTCGAGCATGTTGAAGCTGTGCGCCGCTTTCAAAATCATTTCGTAAGCAGGCAAGGTCAGCGCAACTTCCATCAGGCGTTTTGCTTCGGATTCGTAGTTGGTGAATTGCGAAAACAAAAATTCGGTATTGGCGTGCTCGAAGTTGTAGGTCGATTGCTCGACTTCGTTTTGATGAAATACGTCGCCATACGTCAGGCGTGTGACCACGCCGTTTTCAACGCGCTCGGTCCAGGTCAGGTCATACACGTTGTCGACGCCTTGGAGATACATCGCCAGACGTTCGATGCCGTACGTGATTTCACCCAGCACCGGTTTGCAATCGAGCCCGCCGACTTGCTGAAAGTAGGTGAACTGCGTGACTTCCATGCCGTTCAGCCAGACTTCCCAGCCGAGGCCCCAGGCGCCGAGTGTCGGGTTTTCCCAGTCGTCTTCGACGAAGCGCACATCGTTTTGTTTCAGGTCCAGGCCGAGTGCTTCGAGCGAACCTAAGTACAGTTCCAGAATATTTTCCGGCGCGGGTTTTAGCACCACCTGATATTGGTAGTAGTGCTGCATGCGGTTCGGGTTGTTACCGTAGCGGCCATCTTTCGGCCGACGCGATGGCTGCACATAGGCAGCACGCCACGGCTCAGGTCCGATTGCACGCAGGAAGGTAGCGGTGTGCGAGGTACCTGCACCCACTTCCATGTCGTAAGGCTGCAGCAGCGCGCACCCTTGCGCATCCCAGTAGGCTTGCAAGGTGAGAATAACTTGTTGAAATGTGAGCATCGTAATTAGGGTCGTTACCGCAGTGATAGGGTCGCTTGAATCAACGCATGCCAGCAGGGCAGCATCGGCCAGCAAGAGCTGCGATTTTAGCGGGTTTTCGATCGATTCGGCTCGCTGGCATTGACCTTTTTGCTACCGGCCAATCGTGCCGCCAGCAGCATCAGTGCGCCGAGGGCGAGTGTGGCCCAATTTCCGAACAGGATGTACGGCGTAGTGCCGCGATAGCCTTGCACTGTCGCGCCTAGCGTGCCAATGGTCAGTGGCGCAAGCTGCTGCAGTACCCGACCCTTCGGATCGATCACCGCGGTCATGCCGGTATTGGTCGCACGCAGCATCGGTCGGCCGGTTTCGAGTGAACGCATTTGCGAAATCTGCAGATGCTGCGGCAGCGCAAACGAATCACCAAACCAGGCGATGTTGGACACGTTGAGCAGCAGCGTGGTTTGTGCCGCGTTACCGGACAACTGCGCGGCGATTTCTTCGCCGAACAAATCTTCGTAGCAGATATTTGGCAACACCCATTGATCCTTCACGGCCAGCGGTGCCTGCTGCGCTGCGCCACGCGTGAAGTCACCGAGTGGCATCTGCATCATGTCGATGAACCAGCGAAATCCAGTCGGAATGAATTCGCCGAATGGCACCAGATGGTGCTTGTCGTACCGATATGAATGTGCCTCAGCGGATGCGCTCACACCGATCACGCTGTTGGCATAACGCTGCGGGCCATCGCTGGTCGGCACGCCAATCAGCAACTGGCTATGCGAGCGCTGCGCAAAGGCCTGCAGACTTGGTATGAGATCGGGTGGTAATTGGCCGTACAGCAGTGGTAGCGCGGTCTCGGGTGTGGCGATCAAATCAGCGGGTGCTGCGGCGATCATGGTCTGATAGCGTTGCAAAATCGCGCTGGTGCGCTCGGGCTGAAACTTCATGTCTTGCGGCACGTTGCCCTGCAACAGCCGCACCGTGATTGGTTGTCCGAA
>JAYTZV010000305.1:0-1072 GCA_043741695.1 Burkholderiales bacterium | reverse complement strand
CCGTTCCTGCTGTTCGTTATCTGCGCGACGTGCCTCATTTTTAAGCACCGTCTTGATACCCGGCTCGGTCACCAGACGCAGATCGATCTTGCGCGCATCCAGATCGACGCGACTAACCTGCACCGTCACGCGGTCGGTCAGCTGATAGCGAATACCGGTGCGCTCGCCGCGCAGTTCGTGCCGTGCTTCGTCGTACTGAAAATAATCTGCGCCGAGGTCGGTCACATGTACCAAGCCTTCGATGAACAAGCTGTCGAGCTGCACAAAAATACCGAAGGTGGCGACACCGGCGATCGTGCCAGTAAATTCTTCGCCCAATTTGTCGCGGATGAAATAGCACTTCAGCCAGGCTTCGACGTCGCGCGAAGCTTCATCGGCACGCCGTTCGTTGGCCGAGCAGTGCACGCCGAGCGCGTCCCAGATCGTCAGATCGGCTTCGTTGCGCTTCTTGCCTTCGGCCTTGTCTTTTGCTGCCTGCTTACGCGCAGCCGGTGACAACATCGTGTTCAATACGCTGGTGTCAATCCCTTTTGGCTCATAGCGCTTACCAAGCAAAATCGCCTTGATCGCGCGATGGGTCAGCAGATCGGGATAACGCCGGATCGGGCTAGTGAAGTGCGCATAGGCTTCATACGACAAACCGAAGTGACCGATATTTTCTGGGCTGTAGACCGCCTGCTGCATCGAGCGCAGCAGCATGGTTTGCAGCAGCACAGCGTCCGGGCGCAGTTTAATCTTCGGCATCAGCTCGGCATAATCCGATGCCGACGGCTTGTCGCCACCACCCAGATTCAAACCGAGCTGCTTTAAAAACGTGCGCAACTGGTTGAGCTTTTCTTTGGTCGGACTGGCATGCACCCGATACAGACTCGGCTGCTTGTGGCGTTCCAGCAGATCGGCAGCGCATACGTTTGCCGCCAGCATGCATTCCTCGATCAGCTTGTGCGCGTCATTGCGGGTGCGCGGCAGAATCTGTTCGATCTTGCCATTGGCATTGCAGACGATGTAGGTCTCAGTCGTCTCGAAATCAATCGCGCCGCGTACATGACGCGCTTTCAATAAAGCGTGGTAC
>JAYTZV010000304.1:0-9736 GCA_043741695.1 Burkholderiales bacterium | reverse complement strand
CACCCTGCGGATGCTGGCGATCGGCACAGCATGGGGACATACAGCGGTACGCGCCAAGGACACACCCGGCTTTATCGTCAACCATGCCGGCCGCGGTTTCGGCACCGAAGGCATGCGCATCCTGTCCGAAAACGTAACGACGATTGCATCGCTCGATCTCATCCTGCGCGACACCGCCGGCTTCAAACTGGGACCGTGCGAATTGATGGACATGACCGGGCTCGATGTATCGCATCCGGTGATGGAATCGATCTATCAGCAGTATTACGAAGAGCCGCGCTTTCGCCCGCAAGGTCTGACACGACAGATGCTGAACGCCGGGCTGCTCGGCCGAAAAGTCGGACGCGGGTTTTATCAGTACGATGCGAGCGGCAAAAAAATTCTCGATGCAGTAGCGCCACATGCGCGCGCAGACGTGCAGTCGGTCTGGCTCAGTCGAGCACAGCCCGCGTTGGCAGCGCGTTTGCTGGCAAGCGGCATCACCGTTGAAGCAGGCGCAACACCATCGCCGAAGGCATTGTGCATCGTCACGCCACTCGGTCAGGATTGCACCAGCTGCGTCGTCGCTGAAGGTCTCGATGCGCGTCGCACGGTCGCGATCGATGCACTGTTCGATGGCCCGCTGCACCATGTGCTGATGACCAATCCTGCAACCGATCCGGCGTATCTTGCACAAGCATGTGGCCTGTTCGGTGCCAACGGCGCTCAGGTCAGCGTGATTCGTGACAGTAGTGGATTAGTGGCACAGCGCGTGGTCGCACACATCATCAACGTCGCCTGCGAAATCGCGCAGCAGGCGATTGCACTGCCTGGCGATATCGATCGCGCGGTCGTGCTCGGACTTGGCTATCCGCACGCGCCGTTGGCATGGGGTGATTTGATTGGCGCTGCAACAGTGCTACAAATTCTGCACAATATGCAGCAGCAAACCGGCGACATGCGCTATCGACCAAGCGCATGGCTGCAGCGGCGTGCGGCGCTCGGCTTGACGTTGCTGCACATCGAAGCATGAATTCAGTCAAACTATCCTGTTAAATCCGTTCCGTTTAATCGACGAAAGACCATCATGAAAAAAAATGCGCAGTTCCACTGGGACGATCCACTACTGCTTGATCAGCAATTGACCGACGATGAACGCATGGTGCGCGAAGCTGCCCGCGCGTATTGTCAGGACCGCCTGCAGCCGCGGATTCTGGAAGCGTTCCGCCATGAAAAAATGGATGCGTCGATTTTTCGCGAGATGGGTGAACTGGGCTTACTCGGACCAACCATTCCCGAGCAGTACGGCGGTCCCGCGCTCAACTATGTCTGCTATGGTTTGATCGCCCGCGAAGTCGAACGCGTCGATTCCGGTTATCGCTCGATGATGAGCGTGCAGTCGTCACTGGTGATGACGCCGATTTATGAATTCGGCACCGAAGAACAGCGCCAGAAGTTTTTACCGAAACTGGCTACCGGCGAATATATCGGCTGCTTCGGCCTGACCGAACCCGATCACGGTTCTGACCCGAGTTCGATGGTCACACGTGCGAAAAAAGTCCCCGGTGGTTATGCCCTCACCGGCAGCAAAATGTGGATTTCTAATTCACCGATCGCCGATGTATTCATGGTCTGGGCGAAAGACGATGAAGGTGCGATTCGCGGCTTCATTCTCGAAAAAGGTATGGCCGGTTTGACTGCACCGGCCATCCACGGCAAGTTCGGTTTGCGCGCTTCACTGACCGGTGAAATCGTCATGGATAACGTGTTCTGTCCGGAAGAAAATGCGTTGCCTGACGTGCGTGGATTGAAAGGTCCGTTCACCTGCCTGAACGCAGCGCGTTACGGTATCGCATGGGGCGCGCTCGGTGCCGCTGAATCCTGCTGGCATATCGCGCGGCAGTATGTGATGGACCGCAAACAATTCGGCAAGCCGCTCGCGGCGAACCAGTTGATCCAGAAAAAACTGGCTGACATGCAGACCGAAATCACGATGGGCCTGCAAGGTGTGTTGCGCCTCGGTCGGATGAAAGACGAAGGCACTGCAGCAGTTGAAATCACCTCGATGATGAAGCGCAATTCGTGCGGCAAGTCGCTTGATATCGCCCGCGTGGCGCGTGACATGTTGGGTGGTAACGGAATCTCCGACGAGTACCACGTGATCCGTCATATGGTGAATCTGGAAGTGGTCAATACCTATGAAGGCACGCATGATATTCACGCGCTGATTCTAGGTCGTGCGCAAACAGGTATCCAAGCTTTCAGCAGCTGATTTCGGGGGACGCATGGATCTGAATTTCAGTGAGGACGAACAAGCCTTTCGCCAGCAGGTGCGCGGCTTTCTGGCGGATCATCTGCCCGTATCGATTCGCCATAAAGTCATGCACGGTTTGATTTTAGAGCGTGATGATTACCTGAACTGGCAGCGCATTCTGCACGCGCAGGGTTGGGCTGCAACGTCGTGGCCGGCGGAATTTGGTGGCACCGGCTGGAGCACCACGCAGCAATATATTTTCGAAGAAGAAGCGGCCGCGGCAGGCGCGCCACGCGCCGTTCCGTTCGGCTTGAAGATGGTGGCACCGGTGCTAATGCAGTTTGGCTCTGTGCAACAGCAACAGCGTTATCTACCGAAAATTCTGAGCGGCGAAGAGTGGTGGTGTCAGGGTTATTCCGAGCCAGGTGCGGGTTCGGATCTGGCGTCGCTTTCCACGCGTGCGGTACTTGATAGCAGCGGCGATGGTGATACCTACATCGTCAATGGACAAAAAACCTGGACCACGCTCGGCCAATATGCCGACTGGATTTTTTGTCTGGTGCGCACCGATACGGAAGTCAAACCGCAGCGCGGTATTTCGTTTTTGCTGATCGACATGCACTCGCCGGGCATCACGGTGCGACCAATCATCACGATGGACGGTGCACACGAAGTCAATGAAGTCTGGTTCGATAATGTGCGCGTTCCGGTTGAGAATCTGGTTGGCACCGAAAATCAGGGCTGGACCTACGCCAAATTTTTGCTGGGTCATGAGCGTACCAACATCGCTGGCATCGGCATCGCCAAACGCGAATTAGCGCGGTTGAAACGGATCGCCTCAGAAGAAATCAAAGACGGCAAACCGCTGCTGCGCGATCCGTTGTTTGCTTCGCGCATTGCGCAAATCGAGATTGATCTGATCGCGCTTGAAATTACCAATCTGCGTGTCTTGGCTGCGGAAGCAGAACGCCGCACGCCAGGGCCGGAAGCATCAATCCTGAAAATCAAGGGCACCGAAATTCAGCAAGCGATTACCGAATTGTTGACACAGGCCGTCGGTGAATATGCGTTGCCGTTGCGCCGCGATGCGATGAAAGAAGGCTTCGATGGGGATGCGGTCGGACCAGAATATGCGACCGCACTCGCAGCAGGCTATCTCAACATGCGCAAGTTGTCGATCTACGGTGGCTCGAACGAAATTCAAAAAAATATTATCGCGCAGATGATTCTCGGGTTGTAATCTCGGGTTGTAATCTCGGGTTGTAATGTCGGATTGTAAGTACAAGAAGAGGAAGAGCCGATGGACTTCACCCTGACCAATGAACAGCAGATGCTGCTGGAAACAAGCCGGCGATTTTTCGCCAAGGATTATGATTTTGCCGCGCGCGAAAAAACGCGCGAAAGTGGCCGCGGTTTCAGTGACGCTACCTGGCAAGGTATGAGTGAGCTCGGCCTGTTGGCGCTAGCGGTTCCCGAGGCCGACGGCGGCATGGGCGGTAGCGCGATCGACATGATGCTGGTCATGACCGCACTCGGTGAAGCACTGGTACTGGAGCCGTATCTCGCCAGCGCAATACTTGCGACAACGCTCATCGCCAAGACCGCCAATGCGACCCAGCGCGAAGAATTACTCGCACCAATGATGACTGGCGAACTCATTGCGGTACCAGCGCATGACGAAGCAGGCAGTCGTTTCGATTGGCGTCATATCGCCACCCGGGCAGCGCAAACCGATAATGGCTATTTGCTGAATGGCAAAAAAAGTTTGGTCGTGCATGCGGCATCTGCGCATCTGCTGCTAGTCACGGCGCGTTTGCGTGATCAATCCATCGCGCTGTTTGGCATACCGCGCAAATCTGCGGGCGTTCGGCTAACGACGTACAGCACAGTTGACGGCATCATGGCCAGCGAAGTCGTACTCGATAACGTGTTGCTGCCCACCGATGCACGCCTCGACGGCGGTATGCCTATCAAAGACGCGTTGCGCAATATGCGCGACCTCGGTCTTGCCGCCGTATGCGCAGAAGCCGTTGGCATCCTCGACAAACTGCTGGAAGCAACCCTAACCCACGCCCGTGAACGCAAACAATTCGGTCAGCCGATCGGAAAGTTTCAGGCGCTGCAGCATCGCATGGCGGACATGGTGCTGCACATCGAACAGGCACGCTCGATGAGTACGCTTGCTGCAGTGCGTTGTAACGAATCCGACCTCGCGGTGCGTCATGCGGCACTGTCAGCCGCAAAGGTCGTGATCGGACAAGCGTGCCGATTTGTGGGTCAGCAAGCGGTGCAACTGCACGGTGGCATGGGTGTGACCGATGAGCTGATCGTGAGCCATTATTTCAAGCGCCTGATGGCAATCGAGTTGCAGTTCGGCAGCACCGATCAGCATCTCGAAGCGTATGCTGCGCAGCTGGTTGCCGCATAACTCGGCAGCGTGATTGAGGTTGCTGTCAGCGATCAAATCAGCGATAATCCTGCCTGCGTTGCCGGGATGGCGGAATAGGTAGACGCACGGGACTCAAAATCCCGCGCTGAAAGGCGTGCCGGTTCGATTCCGGCTCCCGGCACCACCACCCTGAATTACCCCGTATCATGAAGTATCAGAAACCCGCGCCGCTACTGGCTTCGCGGGTTTTTTGTTGTCTCAAGCCATCGCAGCTAGTAACATGGAACCTCATATTTCTGGCGGTACTTTTGGCGGTATCTATCAAACCATCAAAACCGTATACCGCCACATGGAGATGAAATGGCACTTACGGCGACTGGTATTAGGAATCTAAAGCCTTCGGACAAACCTGCTGGCGACAAATATCGAGACGCCGATGGCATGTACTTGCTAGTGACGAAGGCAGGCATGTACTGGCGCATGGACTACCGACACGCCGGGAAGCGCAAGACTCTGGCGCTGGGTGTCTATCCAACAGTCTTGCTTGCCAAGGCGAGGCAGCGCCGCGACGAGGCACGTGAACTGCTCGCCGACGGTATCGACCCGAGCCAAGCGAAGCGGGACGACAAGCAAGCCAAAGCGGATGCGGCTGCTAATACATTCGAGTCAGTGGCACGCACTTGGATGGAGAAGACCGAGCCTAGCCGCGCCGCAACAACACACGGTAAGCTCAACGCCTGGCTGATTAAGGATGTATTCCCGACGATTGGTTCAAAACCTATTGCTGACATTAGCCCGCGTAACGTGTTGGCGATGCTTCAAAAGGTCGAAGCGCGAGGCACAATCGATTCCGCACACCAGATCAAACAGCTATGCGGACGAATTTTTCGATTCGCAGTAGCTTCCGGCTGGGCGCAGCGAGACGTGACCGTCGATCTGAAAGGTGCATTGTCGGCACCCATGCAAACCCACTATGCAGCGATAACTGAGCCTACCGAAGCTGGCGCCCTGCTCCGCTCGATTGATAACTATACTGGCCACGCTTATGCTGCAGCGGCATTAAAGCTTTCACCGTTAGTGTTCCTGAGGCCGGGTGAACTGCGATCTGCCGAGTGGTCCGAAATTGATCTCGATGCAGCGCAATGGCGCATACCCGCTGAGAAAATGAAACTGCGGATCGAACACATGGTGCCGTTATCGACGCAAGCAGTAGCGATCCTACGTACCGTGCACCCTATCTCCGGCCAGGGCAAGTATGTGTTTCCCAGCATCCGAACCAGTGAACGCTGCATGAGCGAAAACACGATTAATGCAGCGCTACGAGGCATGGGCTACAGCAAAGAAGTGATGACCGCTCACGGGTTTCGTGCAATGGCGCGCACGATCATGGATGAGGTATTAAATGAACGCGTCGACCTGATCGAGCACCAGTTGGCACACGCCGTCAAAGATCCGAACGGGCGCGCCTACAACCGGACGGCACACCTACCTGCGCGCGTCGCCATGATGCAGCGATGGGCAGACTACTTGGACAAACTGCGCAACGGAGCGGACGTGGTGCCGATTCGAGCAAACATTTAACGGCTTATGCCAGTCCTAGGCTGATCCCCGAAAACCCGTTTCCCTTACGGGCTGGAATGGCACCTAATTACAGGGGTATCGAAAGTATTCGATGGAAAGTCTTGATTACTGGCGGCTTTGCGAGGAGCTTACGATCGTTCAAGCTGCGCATTTGCTGATTGGATTTTTGCCGGGCGAAGTGGAGGCTCAAATGTACAACGGTGCTGAGTTAGGCCCAAATTTGCATGTAAGGTACGTTACAAATCTTGATGCGGCAACAACCGCAATTTCAAATGCGCTTCGAAACGGCTCGGTATGTGGACAATACATATCGAACTTTAATCGCGATAGCCAGGGTATTCGAACGACGATGATTGAAAATTCAATCAACATTGACGAGTCCATAGTGAACGTAGATTCGCTCAAAAAATGGCTGACTGGACGTGGATTTCGAACTGGCTTTTTCTTCCCGGAACAAACAGACGCGCCGGATTATCTTGACAAAAATAATGCCCGATACGCCCCGAAACTGGCCGCTGCTGTAAGGGCGTGGCAAGCGGTTGTGGATCCTAAGGGCAAACATCCCAAACAGGCAATCGCGAAATGGTTACGAGAACATGCTGTCGAATTTGATATGACCGACGACGAGGGCAACACTATTAATCAAGCTATTGATGATGTTTCGAAAATTGCCAACTGGCAGCCGACTGGCGGTGCACCAAAAACCCCTAACGAATAACGCAGCCACCCTTTAATCGCGCGTCAATGCTGTATTTCACCACTTTTCCTTCGCAAATCTACCCACCATTTAGTGGAAATTGGGTGGGTTGGTTTTCACAACTCGCCTAGCTATTCCGACTGACGCCTCGCTATCAAGATTCACCCCATGACGTGCCGTGTCACGCCATATTTTTAAAGGGTGTTTTATGTCACAGCGAGTTATCCGGGTTGCAGATATTGCGACCACCAAAGAACGGAAGGGCTTATTGCCCGTCAGTCCCGCAACGATCTGGCGCTGGGTGCGCGAAGACAAGTTCCCGAAGCCGTTCAAGCTGGGCGAGTCCTGTAGTGGTCTAATTTATGCAGACACCTCGATAGGTGGGAAACTCCACCACCAGAGGGAAAATCAATGACAAAGCAACGCCGACAGTTCGACATCAGCCTGAAGCTTGAAGTCGTTCGTATGATCAAGGAACAGGGACTGACGACCACGCAGGTCAGTCAGAGCATGGATATAGGTGAGACAGCGATTCGTCGTTGGATCAAGCAATATGAGGCCGAACAAAGCGGCCAGCGCGGCATCGGGAATCCATTGACGGCAGACCAGCAGCGTATCCGCCAGCTGGAATATGAAAACCGTCAATTGCGAGGCGATGTTGATATTTTAAAAAAGGCCTCGGCCTTCTTTGCCCGGGAACTGAAGTGAGCTACGCGCTGATTTCACGACTGCAAAAGAAGGCCGTCCCCGTTCAGCAAAGTTGCCGGGTTTTGTCGGTCAGCCGCGCCGGCTATTACAGCGCCCAGTCCCGTCCTGCTAAACCGCTTTTATGTAAGGTTGGTGTCCACCTGAAGGCCGCTTTTAGCGCCAGCCAGCAAAGCTACGGCAGCAGGCGTCTGGTCAGCGCCCTGGCGGCACAAGACATCGATATTGGCCGCTACAAGGCACGCAGCCTGATGCGCCGGGCGGGCCTCAAGCCGGTCTGGAAGCGCAAGTTCATCCACACCACCGACAGCAACCATGCCCTCCCGATCGCAGAGAATATCCTGGCACGTCAGTTCAACCCGGATACGCCAAATACCGCCTTCGTGACCGATATTACCTATATCCGAACCGGTACTGGCTGGCTGTACCTAGCGATGGTACTGGACCTCTTCTCGCGCAAAGTCGTGGGTTGGGCGATGGCGCCGAGCATGCCTGCTGAACTGGTCTGCGAGGCACTGCAGATGGCAATTCAGCAGCGCCGTCCAGCACCAGGATTAATCGTCCATAGCGACCGTGGCAGCCAATACGCCAGCAAGCAATACCAGGCACTCCTGACTGAGCAGGGCTTCATCTGCAGCATGAGCCGTCGTGCTAATTGTTGGGACAACGCAGTCGCCGAGCGCTTCTTCCTGAACCTCAAAATGGAGCGGGTCTGGCAGCGCACCTATGCCAACCAATCGGAAGCGAAAAATGACGTCACCGACTACATCGTCGGCTTCTACAACTGCACCAGATTGCATTCCGTATTGGGCAACATGTCGCCCTCCGCATTCGAGCGGAACATGACAGTAAAAAAACCTATCGCTGTGTCTTAATTTACTTGACCACTACATCCGTCACCGTATGGGATGCGGCAGTAGTGGAAGCCTTCATTGCGCAACGCGCAGGAGGTGCCGCTCAATGACCCACAAAAAACAATCCGACAGGGGCTTCGAGACCACCAAGGCGGACGCCAACAAGTTCAGCAAAACCATATCACTGTGCATCCGTACTAAGGTGGCATTCCTGCATGGCGCATCCATGCTGGCGACGTGTTTGCGGGGGCTAGCATGAGCGTAATCATCAGTGCCGACCGAGACCAGATTGCCTCCGCGTTATCTTATGTTCCATCACATGACCGCGATCTTTGGCTGAGGATGGGCATGGCCGTAAAATCCGAACTGCCGGATGACGATGGCTTTGTAGTCTGGAGTAGTTGGAGCCAGGGCGACGACAGCTACAACGAACGCGATGCAATGTCAGTTTGGCGCGGTATCAATTCCGGCGGTGGCATCAGCATCGGGACGCTCTTTTTTGAGGTCAAGCAGAACGGTTGGCAGGATACCGACACAATTCGCACCAGCACTCCGGCAGAGATTGCACAGCGTGCGGCAGACAGAGCCAAGAAAGACGACGCTGCACGAATCAAGAGAGCCAGCGAGAACGCAGTTGCTGCAAACAAGGCTGCGCAGTTGTGGGCGTCCGCGATGCCAGCATCAGCAAACCAACCGTACCTGCTACGTAAGCAAGTCGCTCCCGTTGAGACCATTAAGGAAATCAGCTTTGCTGATGCCGTGCTCATTCTCGGCTATTCGCCCAAACAGAACGACGAACCATTGACCGGCCGCTTGCTTGTAATACCTGTCAAAATCAGCGACGCAATCAGCACCTGCGAATTGATCGACGAAAGCGGGCACAAACATGCTTTGAAAGATGGCGCGAAAGCAGGCGGATATTGGGCCGCGCAACGACTGCCTGAGGGTGATGGAACGGGTCTCACGCTGGTAATTGGTGAGGGTGTGGCGACTACCCTATCAGTCACGCAAGTATGTGGGCTCAGTGGCATTGCAGCGCTATCAGCGGGCAACCTGCTGAAGGTGTCTGAAACGATCCGCAAGCGATATCCGGCGGCAGTGCTGATACTGGCTGCCGACTTGGACAAGAAAACCGGAGCACCAGATCACCATGCAGTCGATGCCGCTCACGCAGTGAATGGCTTCTTGGCGCTGCCAGTGTTTGCCGACGAGCGACCGGACAAGGCGACCGACTTTAACGACCTGCACCAGATCGAAGGTGCGGCATCAGTTCAACG
>JAYTZV010000303.1:0-9755 GCA_043741695.1 Burkholderiales bacterium | reverse complement strand
TATCCATGCATTCAACGCCGATACGTAATGTAGTCAGGCCAGCAGTGAGGCGTGGATGCACAAAACGTTGGCGCGGCCCGGTACCGAGAATAACGACGTCCGGTTTCAGCGTACCGATGTGCTGAAAATGCTCTGTAGTCAGTGCCTCGAATGCATCCACAGGCCACGGTGACGGCGCGATTTCTGGTAGCACCACTAAGCTGTTGGAAAATTGTTTCAGATTGATTTCTACGCCACGCTCATCGTAGGCAGTGACGGTCTGGTATTGCTGGGTGGCGGTGTGATGGAGCTTCATGCGTGTTGGCAGGAGAGGTCGAAGACTCGTATTGTAGCGGCAGTCGTGGTGGTGCGAAGGGCTGCAAGCGTTTATCGAATAGCAATCGATTGATATTCGATTGATATTCGATTGATAAAACCGGGCGCATTCGGCAGAATAGACAGCCCTGCAGTGCAACATCGACCTGCATTACCCTGCCTAGGAAATCTCACGGTGCGACCGATCAATAAATCCAACAAGCTGGCTGACGTCTGCTACGACATCCGCGGACCTGTTCTGGAAAAAGCCAAACAGATGGAAGAAGATGGTCACAAGATCATCAAGCTCAACATCGGCAATCTGGGCGCGTTTGGTTTCGATGCGCCAGATGAAATCGTGCAGGATATGATCCGCAACATGCAGAACGCCTGCGGTTACACCGATTCCAAAGGGTTGTTCGCACCGCGCAAAGCGATCGTGCACTACACCCAGCAAAAAAATGTCGTGGGCGTCGACATTGACGATGTCTATCTCGGTAACGGCGTCTCCGAGCTGATCGTCATGAGCATGAATGCGTTGTTAAATACCGGCGACGAAGTGCTGGTGCCGGCACCGGACTATCCGCTCTGGACCGCCGCAGTCAGTTTGTCAGGCGGCACACCGGTGCACTATGTGTGCGACGAGCAGGCCGACTGGTGTCCCGATATCGACGACATCAAGCGCAAGATCTCGCCGAACACGCGTGCGATCGTTGTCATCAATCCGAATAATCCGACCGGTGCGCTATACCCGGATGCGCTGCTGCTGCAAATTGTGGAGTTGGCGCGCCAGCATCAACTGATTGTGTTTGCCGACGAAATTTACGACAAGGTTCTGTACGACGGTGCCACGCACACCTCACTCGCATCGCTGGCAGATGACGTGCTGTTCATCACGTTTAATGGCCTGTCCAAAAATTACCGTTCATGCGGTTATCGGGCAGGCTGGATGGTGGTGTCTGGTGAAAAAAAACATGCACGCGATTACATCGAAGGCTTGAACATGCTGACGTCGATGCGCTTGTGTGCCAATGCGCCTGGTCAGTATGCAATTCAAACTGCGCTGGGCGGCTATCAGAGCATCAAGGATCTAGTCGGGCCGGGTGGTCGGCTGTTGCGTCAGCGTGATCTGGCGCACAAGATGCTGACCGATATTCCGGGTGTCTCCTGTGTCAAACCGAAGTCTGCGCTCTATATGTTTCCACGGCTTGATCCTGCGATGTATCCGATTACGAACGATCAGGATTTTGCCTATCAACTGCTAGCCGAAGAGCGGGTATTGATTGTGCAAGGCACCGGGTTCAATTGCCCGACGCCGGATCATTTCCGTGTGGTGTTCTTGCCGAACTCGGATGATCTCGCTGAATCGATTGGACGCATCGCGCATTTCCTGGACGGGTATCGCAGACGGCATCGGGTGGCTGCTTAGCGATACTGACTGGCCGATACCTTTGCCGAAGGTGGTCAGAGGTACTTGGTCAAAGTTGTTCAGTCGGCGGTAGTCGTCTTCTAGCAGTCATCTTCTAGCTGTCATCTTCTGCAGCGTGGCGTGCGTAATTATTCGCACCCCTGCGTAAATCGATGTTTGTTTACCCGGTCTCAACCACCGGCATAAAATCCAGAGAAATCATGAAATCCATTAAAGTAGGTCTGCTAGGCATCGGTACTGTCGGTGCAGGTACGTTCGCTGTACTTAAACGCAATCAGGAAGAAATCGCGCGCCGCGCAGGTCACGTGATTGAGATCGTGATGGTCGCCGACCTCAACGTCGAGCACGCACTTGCCGTGACCAACGGTGAATGCGAAATCGTCAGCGATGCCAATCTGGTCATTAACCATCCTGATATCGATATCGTTATCGAGCTGATCGGTGGTTACGGCATCGCCAAAGAGTTGGTAATGAAAGCCATCGCCAACGGCAAGCATGTGGTGACTGCCAATAAGGCGCTGCTGGCAGTGCATGGCAATGAAATTTTCAAGGCGGCGCAGGAGCAGGGCGTTATTGTCGCCTTCGAGGCCGCAGTAGCAGGCGGTATTCCGATCATCAAGGCGCTGCGGGAAGGCCTGACTGCAAACCGGATTCAATGGATCGCCGGCATCATCAACGGCACGACGAATTTTATCTTGTCCGAAATGCGCGAAAAGGGGCTCGATTTTGATACGGTATTAAAGGAAGCCCAGCGCCTCGGTTATGCCGAAGCGGACCCGACTTTTGACATCGAAGGTGTGGACGCGGCGCACAAAGCTACGCTGATGGCATCGATCGCTTTCGGTATTCCGGTGCAGTTCGATAAGGCGCATGTCGAAGGCATCACGAAATTGCAGGCCGTTGACATTCGCTATGCGGAGCAGCTCGGCTACCGGATCAAATTATTAGGCATCACCAAGCGCACGCTGCACGGCATCGAGTTACGCGTGCATCCAACCTTGATTCCGTCCAAGCGCTTGATTGCCAATGTCGAAGGCGCGATGAATGCCGTGCTGGTACAGGGCGACGCAGTTGGTGCGACGCTGTATTACGGTAAAGGTGCGGGTGCAGAGCCGACCGCGTCGGCCGTGATTGCCGACCTGGTCGACATCGCGCGTCTGGCCACCGCCGATCCGGGTCACCGCGTTCCGCATCTGGCGTTTCAGCCGGATGCGATGACCAACACGCCGATTTTGCCAATGTCCGAAATCACCACCAGCTACTATCTGCGCATGCATGTCGCTGACAAACTTGGTGTGCTGGCTGCGGTGACACGCATCTTGGCGGATGCTGGAATTTCGATCGATGCGATGCTGCAGAAAGAGCCAGCCGAAGGTGAAACGCACACCGATATCATCATGCTGACGCATCAGACCCAGGAAAAGTTTGTCGACGCAGCAATTGCGCATATTCAGGCACTGCCGACGGTGATTGGTGAGGTGACACGGATCCGACTCGAAGGGCTCGATTGATCGCTTGAGATTTTCAATCTCGCATTCACTCTTTGTTGACGCATCAAGACAGGCACTTTCGAGTGCCTGTTTTTTTATGACCCGGACGATCATCGAGTGATGCATAACAACAGCCCGCACGAGACCGCGGACATCCGACACTGGTTCGCACAGCATCTGCTCCTTCAGGTCCCTTTCATACCGCCATCAGCGTTGTAGCTCGATCAAGTCGATCGCTAGTTTGCTAATCTGATCGATCAACCCACGCCGGGTGTAAGGCATCGCTTCACAAGACAGCTGAAGGGTGCCACACGCAACTATTCAAAGCGGAATAATTCCCGCACACAAGCCAATCATCCGATTTTCGACAATCGCTTGTCGCGTGATGACGCATCTCAGCGGCTAAGCGACCTGGCACGCTCGCGCTCCTGCCGCAAAGTGTGACATTGAACACCGAACGGTTGATTCAACGCGATGCAAATCGACGCAGGCTGTTCATAGGGTCGTCATTGAGAGGATCGGTCATGCGCATGATGAAGGCAGCAGTATTTCTCGGTCCCGGCAAGATCGCACTCCAGGACAAACCGATACCGGTTGCAGGCATCGGCGAGGCGGTCATCAAAATGACGACCACCACAATTTGCGGCACCGATGTACATATTCTCAAAGGTGAATTTCCGGTAGCAGTGGGTCGAACGATCGGGCATGAGCCAGTCGGCGTGATTGCGGAATTGGGCGCTGGAGTGACCGGCTATTCGCTCGGGCAACGCGTCATCGTCGGTGCAATTACCCCATGCGGACAATGTTATTCCTGTCTGGATGGACACCAAGCACAATGCGGCGGCAAGACAGCCGGTGGCTGGCGCTTCGGTAATACGATCGATGGATGTCAGGCGGAATATCTGTTGGTACCGCACGCGATGTCCAACCTCGAACCGATTCCAGATGGGCTCACCGACGAACAGGTGCTGATGTGCCCCGACATCATGAGCACCGGTTTCGGCGGCGCAGAAAGTGGCGGCATCAAGATCGGCGATACAGTCGTGATTTTTGCGCAGGGACCGATTGGATTGTGCGCCACCGCCGGCGCAAAATTGAAGGGAGCGACGCTGATCATCGCGGTCGATGGTGCCGTCGCACGGCTTGATGCGGCCAAAAAATTGGGTGCCGATGTGACGATCGACTATACGAAGACCGACCCTCTCGCCGAGATCATGCGCCTGACGCAAGGCCGCGGTGTCGATGTTGCGATCGAAGCGCTGGGGTCGCAACAAACCTTTGAATCTTGCCTGCGTGCGCTCAAGCCAGGTGGGACGCTATCGAGCCTTGGCGTGTACTCCGGGAAGCTGACCATGCCGCTTGATGCCTTTGCTGCAGGATTGGGTGATCACAAAATCATCACGACACTGTGCCCCGGCGGAAAAGAACAGATGCGTCGGCTGATGAATGTAGTGGCATCCGGCCGGATCAATTTAGAGCCGATGGTTACGCATCGATTCAAGCTCAATCAAATCGAACAAGCGTACGAATTATTTGCGAATCAGCGCGATGGGGTATTGAAGGTAGCAATTACGCCGTGATGGTGGCTCCACCAAATTGACAGTGATCTGTACTTTCCCCGCCGTCATTCCTGATTCCGTTGCGGACCTCGGCACGCGCGGCAACGAGTCAGAAATTATTCTCGCCGCCGCCGTGCTGGAGGTTGGGTGAAGTACACGTGACCGCGTCAGTGCGTCGTAAGCGCGACTGCAACAGGTGCCCTGCATCGAAGCAATGTTGCGTCTTCTAAAAAACAACTGAACTCAACGTGGATAAATTCCACCAAAAGGTAGATATGCAATCGAAAAATTATTTGATTGGTGGCGGCATTGGCTCCCTCGCAGCGGCCGCATTTATGATTCGTGACGGCGGCGTGGCAGGCGAGCACATCACGATCTTTGAAGCCTCTGCGATCATGGGCGGAAGTCTGGACGGCGCGGGCGATCCAGTAAGGGGATACTCGCTGCGCGGCGGTCGCATGCTGACTACCGACAATTATGAATGCACATGGGACCTGTTCAAATCGATTCCCTCGCTGACCAATCCGGCGCAGTCCGTGTTTGACGAAACCGTGGCATTCAACAAGCTCTACAAAGCGCATTCGATGGCCAGACTGGTGAATCGACAACGCGCCAAGGTACCGGTTGCGGCAATGGGCTTTTCAATGCGGGACCGAAAAGAATTGCTTATCTTGAGTAATACGAAAGAGGCGGCGCTGGGCGCGAGCTGCATTACCGACTGGCTTTCTCCAAGCTTTTTCGACACCGAATTCTGGGCCATGTGGGCGACCACATTCGCGTTTCAGCCGTGGCACAGCGCAGTGGAATTCAAGCGCTACCTGCATCGCTTCATGCTGGAATTCACACGCATTGATACGCTGGCCGGCGTGAAGCGCACCATCTATAACCAATACGACTCGCTGGTATTGCCGCTGCAGGCCTGGCTGGAAGCACAAGGCGTCCAATTGTTACGCGAATGTCGCGTCACTGATCTTCAAAACAAAATCGACGGAGATAAATTTGTCGTCACTGGTATCCACTACCTTCAGCATGGTACGGGGCAATTACTGACAGTCGACGAGGGCGATCTGGTTTTTTTACAAAACGGTTCAATGACCGACGCCTCGACGCTGGGCTCGATGACGACGCCTCCTGATCGACACACCAAGGTCGACAGTCAAGGCTGGACGTTATGGGAAAAACTCGCTGATGGGAGACCGGATTTGGGCAATCCAGCGGCGTTCAATAGCAATATCGCGCAGTCGAGTTGGGAATCGTTCACGGTAACGCTGCAAGACACGACGTTTTTTGATTTGATGAAGCAGTTCAGTGGTAATGACCCCGGCACCGGCGGGCTTGTCACATTCAAGGATTCACATTGGCTGATGTCGATTGTCCTCGCGCACCAACCGCATTTCGCCAGTCAGCCTGCCGACGTGCAGGTATTCTGGGGTTATGCGCTGTTTCCTGATCGGATCGGCAACTTCGTTGCAAAACCGATGGACCAGTGTAACGGTGCTGAAATTCTTCAGGAACTGTGCGGACATCTGCGCTTTGACGCGACTTGCGTGGCCTCGGCAAATTGCATCCCCTGTCGCATGCCCTACATCACCAGTATGTTCATGCCACGTTCGCTCACCGATCGACCGCTGCCAGTGCCGCTCAGCTCAAAAAATCTCGCCTTCGTCAGTCAATTTGTCGAGATTAGCGACGACGTTGTTTTTACCGTGGAGTATTCAGTCCGGGCAGCGCAGATGGCCGTCTACGAGTTGCTCGATATCGCGCGAGAGGTCCCTGCAGTTACGCCGCACGACAAGTCATTGAGCGTACAACTTGAGGCGTTGATTAAGGCGTTTATTTAGCCATAAGCGCTGCAGCATCTTGTTTCAACAACGATCATGGCGCGGTCTTGTCAAGCGCTGCGGTGTCCGACATATTGGGAGAGGGTGCAAACCTGATTTCTGCAACCACTGTTTTTTAAGTCGACAAGCAGTCATCGGAATCCGATCTGAAAGTTAACAGGATGTGACCGATACGACTGTTACTTCACATTAAATTATTCGGTACGAAGATGCTGACATCGGCTGTTTGTCCCCAGAATCTCACCTTTCATTTTTTCGTCGTTTTCGCGCGACCAATCACCCGTGAGCGGAAAAGCTTGTCGCCGCCAGAGGCAAATTATGCCGTGGCGGCGTTATCGATCCCTATGCTCGTCGTTGAAAGCCCTGCCGAGTCGACGGTGGCAAGTAATGCACAGCAAGTCTTCTCGCATAACCGCACCGTAGAGAGGGCAACATACAAGACTGGTTGAACAGGGTTTGCGTCCGATCAGATCGCGCTTACTGCACCTCACACGAAAATTTTTTGCATCCTGTTCAACGGCGTAATTCGAAAAGTAGTTATCAAAGAAATGCCATCGTCTGACCGCGATTTTCTGGCCTTACTTAGTAAGTGGATTTGTTTGGGCAGGAAAAAACAACGTCAACCTCAATCAGGATCGAGCCCGGTTCGACATTCATGTCGGCAATCGAATCGCTTGGGACAACCTGATTTATGCAATGACGCCAGCCGCTGCGTCAAGAACCTCATCTCAAAGGATCAATGCACCATGAAAAAATTTAGTCCATCCGGTTGGCTCCTGCTGTCGTCATCCGTCTCCTCTGTGTCTCATTGCAAGCGAGCGATGTATGTCTATCTTAATGGACTAGCGCTATCGCTTATTCCGGTCGCGGGCGCTTTCGCAGCGGGTAACGCGCTGTTCCACCCCGCACCTGCGTCGATTCAGGCAGATGGCACGAGCCTGCATGCGAATCGGCTTGATCGGATCAAGAAGGAACCCACCACGCGCAAGGCGAAGCTTGTTGTGATCGATATCAATGCGTTGCACGGCGATAGCATTGATATCACGCTGGATTCCGGTGAGGTTCTGACCTATGTCAGGTCGCGTATCGAAACCAATAGCCAAGGTTCTTTTACCTGGTACGGCGACTTGCCGGACAAGCAGGGTTCGGCAATTTTTGTTGTCAACAAAGGCAAAGTGACCGGCTCGGTTCGCAACAACGGTGCGTTGTACAAAATTGAATCGGCAGGCAACGGGTTGCATGCCTTTATCGAAACCGACAGCAGAGGGTTGCCACCCGAGCATCCACCGCAATTACCGTATTTCACGTCTCCATCGCCCGATACCAAATAACCCGACTGCGCGTCGGCTTCATGTACCCCCTCGAACCTGGTGTTTCGGGTTGCAGATTCGTTGACTAAACAAGTCAAAAATCACCGGATGACGACGTCATAATTGGCTGCCAGGTCGCAGCTGTGCTGCCCGTCGCTCCTCTGTGGCGCCTACTTGCCTGTCTATCTCGCGGTGATTTTCAACCTGCGTATTGTTCAACGAACTTAGCACTCAGGACGCCAGGCTTAGCTAGCCTTTTTTATTGGAAGATATTTTTATGACGATGCTAAAAACAATCCTGACACCACTAATTTTTACCATAAGCCTGATGCTGACCGCTTGCGGTGGCGGCGGTGTCAGTAATGACAATACTGTTGCCACTACCTCCGCTGCCACTACCTCCGTTTCAACTATCGCCCACGTGGCAACCTTTTCGAGCGCGGCGCACACGATTTTGCCGATGGCTATGCCGGTCGCCGGGTCTGCCGTCACATCGACGCCGATGACAAAATTGGCTAGCAGCAGCGTGACGCAGAGCGCGGATGCAACCGACATCAACGTTCTCGTGGTGTACCCGCCATCGGTCACCGCAGCGGTGTCAGATGTTAATGGCTTGATTACCTTGGCCGTTGCGGAGACCAACCAGGCTTATCAAAACAGTGGCGTCAATATCCGCATGAATCTGGTGAATTCGGCGGAGATTGATTACACCGAAGAAGGTCAGGCCTTCGGTACGTTATTGGAAGATTTACCTTATTTGGCGGAAGTCGGGTCTTTGCGAGAGGCGGCTGCAGCAGATGTCGTCGTGATGCTGACGACAAAAAATGACTATTGCGGGCTGGCGTATATCCTGCCGCCTTCGGCCTATGCCACAGCGGTAGTGAACTATCGCTGTGCGACCGGTTATTACTCGTTTGCCCACGAGATCGGCCATATTCAGGGCGCGGAACATAATGTTGAAGATGCGGGCTACGCACCTTTCGCTTACGCGCACGGCTATCGAAATACGGCGACGTCGCCACCGTGGCGTACGATCATGTCGTATCCATGCCCTACGACGAATTGTCCGCGACTGCAGTATTTTTCAAATCCAGATATCAACTACAACGGCCTTGCGATGGGTACGCCATCCACCAACAACAATGCGCGGGTGCTGAACGAAACTGCCGCCAGAATCGCTGATTTCCGCAATCAATTATGAGACGGGTAGTGGGTTCTTTTTAACAGCGAGCGGCGCAATCAAAAACCAGATTTTGCGCCGCAGCGGTCGCTTGAGTTTTTGCTGCACACATTGAAACCCGATGCTCCAGGATGGTTTTACCTGGAGCATGCGCCACGTTCTGCTTATTCTTTTTCCAGTAAAAATCCCCGTTTAAAAAATCACCTCTTGCGGCCCGCCCGCCAGTTGCTGAAACGAAACACACCCCCCAAAAAAGGTTTGATAAGCGGTTGCGCATAAGAAACTTGCCGGATAGTATGAAGTTGTGCTTGGCGTTTCTTAAGCTTGGCACGCCTCAGGAGCACCCCTCTCTCTCTGCCTCGTCCTCGCAGGAAAAAAACTACATTGAATTCTGGTTGGATCGATATCCACTGAAATCTTTATCGTCCTTCAGTCGTTCACCGCAATTCGGCCTAGGCGATCGCGCTAGCGACTGTGTCAGTTCATCACATTAGAAGGATCAATATCATGAAGTCACTACTCTTGCCTCGTTGGAGTGCGTTGTCGACGTCGTTTTCTACGGTTTTCAGCAAACGGCAGGTGATGCCAGCTTATCTTTGCGTGCTTGCCTTGTCGGTCATCCCGGTGTCGTTTGCCACAGCCGCGTCTAAAG
>JAYTZV010000302.1:0-3498 GCA_043741695.1 Burkholderiales bacterium | reverse complement strand
TATTGATATTTCTTTCGTCAATATAGTCTCGTTCAACGAACCTCAATTGATGTGATTTATGGATGACCTGCCCGGTCATCCTGTTGCGTGTGACTGTGACGTTTCTCACGTCCGGCCGGCGCAGTCAGCCAGACTTGTGCAGGAGTGGTGATGCAATCCAAAATTCTTTCCCGTCGCGATCTCGATTTTTTGCTGTACGAGTGGTTGCTGGTTGAGTCCCTTACCAGCCGCGCACGTTTCGCCGATCATTCGCGCGAAACCTTCAACGCTGCCATCGATACCTGCGAACAGATCGCCACCGAGCTATTTGCGCCGCACAATAAAAAAAGCGATCAGCACGAGCCGCATTTCGATGGTGAGCGGGTGCAGATGATTCCGGATGTGAAGGTCGCGCTCGATGCCTTTTGTGCTGCTGGCTTGATGGCTGCGGGACAAGACTTTGATCATGGCGGCATGCAGTTGCCGTGCGTCGTTGAAAAAGCTGGCTTTGCTTATTTTAAAGGCGGCAATGTTGGCACCTCGTCGTATCCGTTTCTGACCATCGGAAACGCCAACACGTTGATGAAATGCGGCACGCCGGAGCAGATCGAGACCTTCGTCAAACCAATGTTGACCGGCCGATTTTTTGGCACGATGTGCTTGTCCGAACCACAGGCCGGTTCGAGCTTGTCAGACATCGTCACGCGTGCCGAACCGCAGCTTGACGGCACGTATCGGCTTACCGGCAACAAGATGTGGATCTCGGCCGGTGAGCATGAACTGGCGGAAAACATCGTCCATCTGGTGCTGGCCAAAGTGCCTGACGCCGACGGCAAACTGATCTCAGGCGTCAAAGGTATTTCGCTGTTCATCGTGCCGAAAAAATTAGTCAATCCCGATGGCACGCTCGGTGAGCGCAACGACGTCGTACTCGCCGGCTTGAACCACAAGATGGGCTATCGCGGCACCACTAATTGTCTGCTTAATTTCGGCGAAGGCAAGTTCAAGCCGCACGGTAAAGCCGGTGCCGTCGGCTATCTGGTTGGCGAGGTACACAAGGGTCTGGCCAACATGTTCCACATGATGAACGAGGCGCGTATCGGTGTTGGACTCGGAGCGGTAATGCTTGGCTACACCGGTTATTTGCACGCGCTCGATTACGCACGCAGCCGTCCACAAGGTCGTGCGCCGCAGGCCAAAGATCCGGCTGCGCCGCAGTTGCCGATCATTGCGCATACCGATGTCAAGCGCATGTTGCTGGCGCAAAAAGCGTATGTCGAAGGTGGTCTGGCGCTGGCACTGTATTGCGCAAAACAGGTAGATGAAGAGCGCACGGCCGAGACACCAGAAGCCCGTCGCCATGCGACCTTGCTGCTCGATATTTTGACGCCAATTGCAAAGTCGTGGCCGTCGCAGTGGTGTCTGGAAGCGAACAATCTGGCGATTCAGGTGCATGGCGGGTACGGCTACACGCGTGAGTACAACGTTGAACAGTTCTATCGCGACAACCGGTTGAATCCGATTCATGAAGGCACCCACGGTATCCAGGGTCTCGATCTGCTCGGTCGTAAAGTTGTGATGCAAGGTGGCGCAGCATTGCGCGCGCTTGATACTGAAATTCAAAAAACGTTGGCGAAGGCAGGTGAGATCGCCGAACTCTCGACGCATGCCAAGGGACTTGGTCTTGCGCTGCACCGTCTTGTAACCGTTACTGAACGGCTGCACGCGGCTGGGGACCTGAATACGACGCTCGCGAATGCATCGCTGTATCTGGAGGCGTTCGGACACATCGTCGTGGCGTGGATCTGGCTGGAGCAGGCAATCTGCGTGGTGGGTACAACCACGATGCACGATGCTGATTTTTATCGTGGAAAACTGCAAGCCTGCAGCTACTTCTTTCAATGGGAACTGCCAAAAATTCATCCGCAACTCGATCTATTGAGTCGCCTTGATACCACCACGCTCGATATGCAGGATCACTGGTTTTAACGGGAGAAACCCATGATCACCCACATCGTCATGTGGCAATTAAAAGACCACGCCGAAGGTGCCGACAAGGCGACCAATCTTAAGAAGATGAAAGCATTGCTCGACTCCTGCAGCACGCTTGTGCCTGGGATTTTGCGGCTGGATATCGCGGTAGCACAGCCCGGGCTGGAAGCGACTTGCGACATTATCATGGTCAGCGAATTTGAATCGGCAGCAGCGCTCGACGCCTATCAATCGCATCCACACCATGTGGCGATGAAGCCGTTCATCGGTGCAATCCGGCAGACGCGGCATTGCATGGATTTCGCCAGCGAATAAGCACAACACAATAACCATAACGACCATCGGAGACGCCATGCGCACCACCCAGCAGTTGTTCAATCTTGAAGGACGCACCGTGCTTGTCACAGGTGGCTCGCGCGGACTCGGTCTGCAAATCGCAGAAGCTCTCGGCGAGCAGGGTGCAAAAATTGTACTGTCGGCGCGCAAGCAAGCTGAGCTCGATGAAGCAGTTGCGCATCTAAAAGCACGCGGTATTGACGCCAGCGCGGTCGCAGCCGATTTATCGCAAGAGGCGGCGATCACGACGCTGGTAGACACCGCACTGGAACGACTCGGCCATATCGATATCCTGATCAACAACGCTGGTGCGACTTGGGGTGCCCCGGCCGAAGATCACCCGGTCGAGGCCTGGGACAAGGTGATGAACCTGAATATTCGCAGTATTTTTTTACTGTCGCAGGCGGTCGGCAAGCGCTCGATGATTCCGCGTCGTTACGGCCGCATCGTCAACATCGCTTCGATCGCGGGCTTGTTCGGAAACGGGCCCGGTACGATGCAGACTATTGCGTACAACACGTCCAAAGGTGCGGTGGTGAATTTCACGCGTGCGCTCGCGGGTGAGTGGGGGACGTACGGCATTACCGTTAATGCATTGGCACCCGGATTTTTTCCCTCGAAAATGACCAAAGGTGTGCTGGATAGGCTCGGTAAGGACGAGATCGCGGCTAACACGCCATTGCAGCGACTCGGTGACGATGAAGATTTAAAAGGCGCTGCACTACTCTTTTCATCGGATGCAGGCAAGCACATCACCGGCCAGATTCTGGCAGTCGATGGTGGTGTGGCGGCGGTCTGATGGACTGGACTATTGCCAAGCCATTCCCCTCATCGATTCCTTTTTTAGATCATCTCGGTGCTGAATTTTTAGGCATGGAAAATGGCGAAGCGCAGATTGCGCTGACGCTGCAAGCGCATCATATGAATGGTTGGGATGTCACGCATGGTGGCGTGACGATGTCGCTGCTGGATGTGGTGATGTCGATGGCAGGCCGTTCGCTGGAACCGACAGCGCGCGGTGGTGTCACCGTTGAAATGAAAACCAGCTTTTTACAACCGGCAGGCGTGCCGGGACAGCGCATCATCGCCAAAGGCCGCGCGTTTCATCGCTCGACCACGATGGTGTTTTGTGACGGTGAAATCTGGAACGGCGACAAGCTGGTGGCCAAGGCGATGGGCACGTTTAAATAT
>JAYTZV010000301.1:0-9766 GCA_043741695.1 Burkholderiales bacterium | reverse complement strand
CACCATGCCGGCAATTGCCGCGACATCGAAGCCCGCCTCGGTTAGTGCGCTGCGTAACGAGATACCGTGCGGATCAGTACGATCCAGCGAGCTTTGCTCGAAATGCCCGGCGACCGCGCTGCTGGACAAAAAAGAGCTTTTGAAACGCACGCCCTCTTCTTCTGAAAAGGCGATGACTTCCAGGTGATACGGCAAGCGCTCGCCTAGCGAATGCAAATGTGCGACAACGGCAATCGGCAGCAAGATGCCTTCGCGACCGTCGTACTTGCCGCCGTTGCGCACGGTATCGAAATGCGAACCAGTGATCAGTGTTTTTGCAGACGGCTGATCGGCCGCGTAATGACCCACCACATTACCCACTGCATCAACATGCACCTGCATACCGGCTTCGCGCATCCACTGCGCGATTTGGGCCGAAGTCTGCCGATGTGCGTCGCTGAGGTAAGTGCAGGTCAGTGCACCCTCCTCCTCGCTCCAGCCGGCAAGCAGCTCGGCGCGTTCAAAAATCTGATTACCGAAATGCGGGATCACTCCCAGCAGCGCGTTCAACCGCAGCTCGGCAATACGGTCGATCTGGCGCAAACATTCCTGCATTTCTTCGGTCGCTGATTTACGCAGCCGGCGTGCGAACAGATCGATCATGACGGTGCGGCGTAATCCCTTTCCGTCAGGGCCTCTGACAGCGAGAATGAACGGGAAACCAAACTTGTTGTTGTAGTCAGTATTGAGCTGCTGCAGACGCGCGAATTCTTCGGCAGTGCATTGGTCGAGGCCCACGGCGGCTTGCTCTGCTGTCGATTCCGCGCTCAATGTGCGGGCAATCGCTACCTTACCGGCGAGTTCGGGATGAGCACGGATCAGTGCCAGCTTTTGTTCGGTAGTAGCATCGGCAACAACGCCTTGCAACGCGCGCTTCAATGCTGTCAGCGATGCAAACGGACGCAGCGAAACGGCCCCCTGAGCGACCCACGGCGAATGTTCATACACATCGCCAAGCCATGTACAAAATTGTGCCGGCGTACAGTCGTTAAGTTCATGCAGGGTCGAGAACGTGGTCATGCGGGCTTGCCTTCCTCGGTTCCAGCCGATGGTGAAAATGGATGCACCTGCCGCCAGTGCCGTGCGATATCGATGCGCCGCGTAATCCAGACCTGATCGTGCGACTGCACATAATCCAGAAACCGTGCCAGCGCCGCACTGCGCCCCGGTCTGCCAGCGATGCGGCAATGCAGCCCAATCGACAGCATCTTTGGTTGATTTAAACCAGCCGGATCGCCCTCGGCATACAACACGTCAAAGGCATCTTTCAGATAATCGAAAAACTGCGTGCCTGAATTGAATCCCTGCTGTGCGGCAAAGCGCATGTCGTTGGTGTCCAGTGTGTACGGCACGACCAACTGCGGCTGAACAAGCGCATCCGAATTTTCGACCAGTGGCTGCACCATTTGCCAGTACGGCAAATCGTCGGCATACGAATCAGCATCGTAGGTAAAACCACCATGCTCCACCACCAATGCGCGCGTTTGCGGCGAATCACGACCGGTGTACCAGCCGAGCGGTGCCGTGCCAGTCAGGTTACGCAGAATCGCTACGGCTTCGGCCATGTGTGCGCGTTCGGTCGCGACATCGCAGTGTTGATAACTGATCCAGCGCAAACCGTGACAGGCAATCTCGTGACCGAGCGAGGTAAATGCAGCAGCGGCTTCCGGATGACGCTGCAACGCCATCGCCACCGCAAAAATTGTTAGCGGCATGTGTCGCTCTTCGAACAGGCGCAACAGCCGCCATAATCCCGCGCGCGAACCATATTCGTACAGCGATTCCATACTCATGTGCCGCATCGGAAAACTGCACGCACCGATGATCTCGGACAAAAATGTTTCCGATCCGGCGTCGCCGTGCAGCACGTTATTTTCCGCACCCTCTTCGTAATTGAGCACGAACTGCAAGGCGATGCGCGCTCCACCCGGCCACGCTGCGTGGGGCGGTATGCGGCCATAACCAGTCATGTCTCGTGGATAGGAATGCGGCATCGTCAACTCATCAAGGTGAATTGCAAGGATAGTGCGATCGCGTGGCTCGAATATATCGCTGCATTGATATGCCATGCAGCGTGAGCGATATGACACGCGTCATTTCAGCGCACCAGATCGCGTGCCGCTTGGCTGACCAGATCACGTAACCACTTGTGTTCCGTCGCATGATGAACCCGATCGTGCCACAACTGATAAAAACGCATCGGCGGAAACTTGATCGGAATCGCGAAAGTTTTCAGCGGCAGCGTGTGTTCATAAAATTTCAAAAACTGCCGCCCGGTAGTCAGCACCAGATCGGACTGCGTCAGCATGTACGGAATCTGGCCGAAGTACGGCGTCTCGACCACGACGTTGCGCTGCATCTGATGCTTTTCCAAAAAGGTTTCGATTACACCTGAATAACCCGGCAGCATTTGCGAAGGTGCCACGTGCGGCAGCGACAAATAATCGTCGACCGTCATCGCGTCGGCATCCGTACGTTTGGCATAAGCGCAATCGGCCCGCATGCTGCAGGCGATCGGGTCCTGAAACAGTTTTGATAAATGCAGATGTGCAGGCGGTTCGTCCCAGTTGGCAATAACCAGATCGAGGTCGCCATCCGACAGCAGCGGCACGTAATCCATGTCGCGCGCAATGCCGTGCAGGACGATGCGACTTTTGGGCGACTCACGCCGCAGCTTGGCAACAATGTTCGGCAAAAATTGTGTATCGAGATAATCCGGCGCAGCGATATGAAACGTGCGTGCTTCTTCTTGCGCAGCAAACGGGATTTTCTGAATGAAGAGCCGTTCGGTTTCATCGAGAATCCGTTTGGCGGGACGCAACAGACTTTCGCCATGCTGGGTCGGCACCATACCCCGCGCGCCGCGCACCAGCAACGGGTCGCCGGTCATTTCGCGCAGCTTGCGCAGCGACGCCGAGATCGACGGCTGCGGTTGATTCAATTTCATCGCCACGCGCGATACATTTTTTTCCGACAGCAGCATATACAAAATGCGGATCAGATGAATATCGATATGCGATGGAAGTTTCGACATGACATGACGTATATGAACAAGCGTATGTCGAATATACTGGATTTCGCATGCGTTAAATGACTAAAACGCCTATCGTTGGTGGCAAATCGACAAAGGAGAACCGTGGACGGCTTCTGGATTGCCTATGGCCTCGAATGGCTGAACCTGATCGTGCGCTGGTTGCACCTGATTGTTGGCATCGCGTGGATCGGTGCGTCATTCTATTTTGTGTGGCTCGACAATACGATCAGGCCACCTGCAGCAGGCTCCGCGCTGGCCCTAAAAGGCGTGTCGGGCGAACTGTGGGCAGTGCATGGCGGCGGTTTTTACAATCCGCAAAAATATCTGGTGGCGCCACCTGAACTGCCGACCGAGCTGCACTGGTTTAAATGGGAAGCGTATGCAACCTGGCTGTCGGGCGCGGCGCTACTGTTGATCGTGTACTACGCGAATGCTCCGGCAATGATGATCGACAAGTCGGTAGCCGACATCGGCACGCTGCAGGCGATTACGATAGGCGTGGCGTCGCTGGTATCTGCGTGGGCGGTGTACGACGGTCTGTGCCGCTCGCCGCTCGGTCAGCGCGACGGCTGGCTCGGCATGTTGACCTTTGCGCTCCTAGTGGCTGCAGCGTTTGGACTGTCGCACTTGCTATCCGGTCGCGCAGCTTACATCCATGTCGGCGCAATGATCGGCACCATCATGGTCGGTAACGTGCTGATGGTGATCATTCCAGGCCAGAAAAAAATGGTGGCGGCGATGATGCAGGGTCATGCGCCGGACCCGATCTATGGCAAGCGCGGCAAGCAGCGCAGCGTGCACAACAATTACTTCACGTTGCCGCTGCTGTTCATCATGATTAGCAATCACTATGCAATGACGTACAACCATGCGCACGGCTGGCTGGTGCTGGCGGTGATCATGGCAGCCGGTGTCTTGATCCGGCATTTTTTCAATTTGCGTCACAAAGGGCGCACGGTGTGGGGCTATCCGGCAGCGTGTATCGCGCTGCTAATCGGGCTGGCCATTGCGATCGCGCCGCAGCCGGTTGCACCGCGCGCCGGGCAACGTGATGCCTCGTTCGTTCAGGTGCAGGCAATCATCAGCCAGCGCTGTGTCACCTGCCACGCTGCGCATCCGGCGCAGCCGGGGTTTGCCGCGGCGCCTGCTGGCGTAATGCTCGATAGCGCCGAACTGATTCATCAACACGCCGCCAATGTGTATCGGCAAGCGGTCACCTTGCGCGCGATGCCGATTGGGAATCTGACCGGCATCACCGACGAAGAACGCGCGGTGATTGCTGCATGGTTCGAAGCAGGTGCAAAATGAAACGCTTATTTTCTCTGGAAAAATTCGCATGATACCGCCACGTATGACATCGCCATTCGTCCTCGATGGCTCCAGCCTGACTGCTGCACACGTCGTTGAGGTGGCACGCAATCGCGCTGCGCACGTTGCTTTGTCCGACGTGTCACGCCAGGCGCTGATCGAGACACGGCAGTTCATCGATGCCAACTGGATGCATGACGACGCGCCGATGATGTACAGCTTTAATACAGGTGTCGGATTACTGAAAGACACGCGGGTGCGCGTCGAGCACAGCGCACTATTTCAGACGCAGCTCATCCGTGCCCATGCGGCCGGAATCGGCGAGCCATTTTCCGAGGAAGTCAGCCGCGCCACCATGCTCATGCGCGCGAATGCCTTCGCGAGTAATTACTCGGCACCGCGCGTCGAAGTGGTCGACCGGCTGCTGGCATTTTTGAATGCCGGCATCCATCCGGTGATGCCGCAAAAAGGCTCGGTTGGTGCGTCGGGTGACCTGGCGCCGCTGGCGTATCTGGCAGCTGCGCTGGCCGGGTTTGACGAGGCGGAAGTCATGTATCAAGGACAGCGGATGGCTGCCCCGGTGGCGATTCGCGCTGCCGGCATCTCACCGGAACTCTTAGTGCTTGAAGCAAAAGATGCATCGGCGCTAATCAATGGCTGCACTGTATCGCTGGCAGTCGCCGTGCTTGCAGCGGCCGATGCGCGCAGTTTGTTGATGAACGCGTGCATCGGGCTGGGCCTGACACTCGAAGCAATGCGCGCCGAGATGGCAGCATTCGATCCGCGCATTCATGCGGCACGCCCGCATCCGGGCCAGATAAAAACCGCAGCGATCATCCGCTCGCTAGTAGCAGGATCAACCCGCACCACGCATGCCGCGCGCAGCGTGCAGCTGGCCGAGGAATTGCGTCGTACCGATATCGATTACACGCCGCGGATTCAGGATGTGTATTCGTTGCGCTGTGCGCCGCAAGTGTATGGTCCGGTGTTCGATGCGCTTGATTACATCGACGAAATCCTCGCCTGCGAGATCAATTCAGCGACCGACAATCCACTCATCTTCGACAAAGACGAAGGCGGATTTGAAATCATCTCAGGCGGGAATTTCCATGGTCAGTATCTGGCGCAGGCGATGGATTTGCTGGCGATGACGGTGACCGATCTCGGCAGCATCTGCGAGCGCCGCATTGCGCGTTTGATCGATCCCACTTTGTCATGGGGCTTGCCACGCAACCTGATGTCCGGCGTGCGCGGTGTCAATACTGGCTACCCGGTCGTGCAATGTTCAATGAGTGCGCTAGTGATGGAAAACCGCACGCTGTGCATGCCCGGCAGCGTCGACAGTATTCCAGCCAAGGGCAACAGCGAAGACCACGTATCGAACTCCACCTGGTGCGCGCGCAAGGCCGCAACGGTCGTCGCCAACACGCAATACATCGTCGGCGTCGAACTGTTACTGGCCGCGCAAGCGCTGACGATGACGGCAGAGCCGCTGGCTGCATTTTCTCTCGGTGCCGGTACGCAGGCGGCGTTCGATGAAATTCGTCGGCAGACTCCGGCGTGTCTGGACGGCGACCGCTGGTTTCACCACGATATCGCGGTGGCGCATTCATTTGTTACCAGTGGCTCGGTGCGTGCTGCGGTCGAGCGGGTGCTGGGAGCGCTTGCCTGAAGTCGGCAGCTCAGTTAAAAAAAGACCCGCTCGTCAACGGGTCTTTGCGTATCTGACGATCAACGTCACCCGATCAGAAATGATATTCCGCCCGAATCATCGGGGTCTTGGCGAACGAGCCCGGCCCTGCGATTGACGCCTTGTTGCCGAATTTGTTTTTCCAATACTCGTATTCAAAACCAAGCTTCAAGGTGTTCTTCGGTGCCAGTCCGGTCGAAGATCCCACGTCCCACATCAACTGCATATCGATATGGGTTTCGGTTGCGGTATCGGCTCCCACTTCATCCTTGCCCTTCGGTGCGATGATCAAGCCGTAACCTTCAAATGCCAGCGGCATACTGCCAATCGGGATACTCCAGTTGGCTGCCAGTGCTGCATGCGTTTTGTAGCTGTAACGACCATTCACCGTCGAGATCGGCGGGAAAGCGCCACTCGGTGCGTTACTTTCTTTGAGGATCAGGATGCTGGTATTGAACACACCCGGCACATCCCACATCAGTGTTGGACCAGCGACCAGCATGCGCTTGCGCGAGTTATAGCCGACATCGTTTTTGGTATTGACGTCGAAGCCGAAGGTCGCGCCCAGTCCACGGAACGGACCGAATTTGATATCGCTACCGCGCAGCTTACCGATGTCCAGCGTATGGCGGTAGACGACATACGCTTCCTGTGCACCGGAGGATTGTGTCAGTGATGCAGGATCTTTTTTATCCGACATCAAAAAATCGACATTGAAAAAATTGGTGCCATAGGCATAGCCGCTGACATGGGTCAGGGCAAGAATATTCTTGCTAATGTCCTTGTCGTTGAACGGCTCGCGAAATTGTGTTCCATACCGATAGCTGATCGCCGTATCGCTGAACGTAGCTGCCTGCGCTGCCGACGACAGCAGGCCGAGTGCGACCATGATCGCTGCGGATGTTGTTGAATTCATTGTGCTTCCCCTGTGGATGGAACAACCAATCGGGAGCGTGGGTTGCCACTCTCTCCCATCAATAAACCGCCCTTGAAATTATTTACTCAATTAAGCGGACACCGATAAATTTTTAGCAAGAGGCGTGCCAGTCGATTCGCTGAAAAATGCACCAGCGTGCAGAGTTTATGGCGGAGCCACACGATAAAAAAGGGCGAGCGAAAATGTAGGCGATAGCGTGCACCGCATTTGTGAAACCGCGTGTTTTGCGTGCTATCAACCGGTGCGAAGATATTGACGATTACCCGCGATGTAGGTCGCCCATACAGCACGATCATCCCCCAGCATCGCCAGCGCGAACAGCAGTTCTTCCAGACTGTCACTCTGCCCTGTGCGCCTCGCCAGCAATGGCGTGGCGTGCGGATCAAGCACGATGAAGTCGGCCTCGGCACCTGCTGCAAAGCTGCCGACAACGCTATCAAAGCGCATCGCGCGTGCGCCACCGAGCGTGGCGAGATAAAACAGGCGTTGCGCACTGAGATGATGTCCAGTCATGCGCGCCACTTTGTACAGTGCACTCATGGTCTGCAGCATCGACAGCGAGGTGCCGCCACCGACATCAGTGGCAAGCGACAACAGCAAACCCGTACGATCCGCCGCGGCGAGATCGAACAAACCGCTGCCTAGAAAAAGATTCGAAATCGGGCACAGTGCTGTTGCCGAACCGGTGTCTGCCATGCGCCGACGATCGGCATCATCGAGCCAGATGCAGTGGCCATACATCGCTCTTTCACGCAGCAGACCGAAGCGCTCGTAGACGTCGAGATAACTACGGGCCTGTGGAAAGAGCGCCTTGACCCAGGCGATCTCGTCGACGTTTTCCGCCAGATGTGACTGAATAAAAGTCGTCGGATATCGCCGGGCCAGTTCACCTGCAAGCTGCAATTGTGTGTCGCTCGAAGTCGGTGCAAAACGTGGCGTGATCGCATACGATTGCCGGCCGCGACCATGCCATTTTTTGATCAGCGTTTCGCTGTCTATTGCGCCTTGCTCGGCGCTGTCACGCAAATAGTCTGGACAGTTCCGGTCCATCAGCACCTTGCCCGCCACCATGCGCAAGTTGCGTGATTCACTGGCAGTGAAAAATGCCTCGACCGACGCGGCATGCACGGTGCAGTAGACCATCGCGCTGGTGGTGCCGCACGCCAGCAACTGGTCAAGAAAAAATTCGGCAACTTCGGCACCATGTGCCGGATCGACGAATTTCGATTCAGCCGGAAAGGTGTACTGGTCTAGCCACGGCAGCAGTCCGGGCGCAGGCGAGGCGATGATATCGGTCTGACAAAAATGGACATGGGTATCGATGAAACCGGGACAAATGATCTTGCCGCGATAATCGATGACTGTGGCATTTCGCGGCAGTGAGGGAAGTAACTTATCGGCGGCACCGACAGCGTGTACCCGACCATTGTCAATCAGCAGCAGGCCATCTTGATGCCACACGCATGCCGTTGCGTCGAGATCGGGATCACCAGTGAAGCTCAGGATGCTGGCGCGATAAGCCTGAATGCTTGCAGCAAGCGTCGGGGTCACCATTGATGCATTGTCTTGAGACTAGTCGGCGCAGCAGGTTGCAGCGCCGCGCGTTGGTTCTGCCAGACCTGCAGCAACTGCGCTACGACTGCAAGCGCCAACACCGCAGGTTCCTTGCCATCGATACCGTCGATACCGATCGGGCAAACCATCCCGGCCAACCGTTGTTCGGCGATGCCGGCGGCGCGCAGACGTCGCTCAAATTGAATACGTTTGGTGCGCGATCCGATCAATCCGAACCAGCCAACATCGTCGCGCGCAAGGATATGCTGCGCGAGACGCATATCCAACGAATGCGAGTGGGTCATGACCAGATAGCTCGCGCCTGCTGGTGCCGCAGCGATCGCGTCTTCCGGAAACTCATTGAAATCAACCGTGACATTGGCCGGCACCGAGGACGGAAATTGCGCTTCGCGCGAATCGATCCATGTAACGTGACAGGGCATCTCTGCAAGCGTACGGATGATAGCGGCACCCACGTGTCCGGCACCACACAACAGCAAGTGCGCGTGGTACGGCTTCAAGTGATCCAGCAGCCAGCGCCCGCCGTGCTGATCACGCAGCAAGTGACAACCGCGGTGCACAGAAAAATCCAGCGCCATCGGCAGCGATGCCGTGCAACCGGCAATGCAACTGCCATCGGCATCGAACAGCACCGGCGCGATGCACTGATCCAGCGCAGTCAGCCTCCAGCTGGTGTGACCCTGCTGCCAGCGTGCGCGTACTAGATCACGGTGGCCTTGCGCCGAGGCAGCGATACGTTCGAAGGCGAGATGCACTACGCCACCGCAGCATTGGCCGAGTGTCGGCCCGAGCGCCATGCGCAGCAGGCGTCGCTCTGCATCAAGGCTACCCGGCAATTGATTGAGCATGGCACGGGCGATGTCAAGCGCAGATAATTCGAGATGACCGCCACCGATGGTGTCGAATGCGGCGTCGGCAGTGACCAACATTTTTGCGCCCGCCTCGCGCGGCACTGACCCTTCCGTGTACGCAACTGTGACCAGAATCGCTTCGCCGTGAACTTGCGCATCACACCATGCGGGCATCATGTCGCACCTGCTTGCATCGTGCGCACGGAGTCGACTGTGCGCAGAATTTCTTCGCTGGTAGCCGGCGCATTCAGCGGTGGTGAGATGCGATGCCCACCGACGCTGGCGATCGCATCACGCAATGCAAAAAATACCGAGAACGCCAACAAGATTGG
>JAYTZV010000300.1:0-3503 GCA_043741695.1 Burkholderiales bacterium | reverse complement strand
CGGGTATCGACGATGGATTTGATGTCATGCTTTTGCAGCAGCATGGTGACCACCGGCTCCAGATTCGAGATCGCATCGATCTGACCCGAACGCATCGCCGCCAGCGCACCAGCGGACGTGCCGACACCGACGAAAGACACGTCGCTCGGCTTCAAGCCCGCTTTGGCCAATACAAAGTTAGCCACCATGTTGGTCGACGAACCCGGTGCGGTTACACCGATTTTTTTACCCTTCAAGTCAGCGATGGTTTTGTAGTTCGCCATCGTCTTGGTCGAATACCCCATCACGATTTGCGGCGCGCGACCCTGCAGCACAAAGGCAGTGATCATCTGCCCTTTGGCCTGCATGTCGATAGTGTGTTCGTACGCGCCGGACGTCACATCCGCACTGCCACCGATCAATGCCTGTAACGCTTTTGCGCCACCCGCGAAATCGCTGATCTCGACTTGCAAGCCTTCGTCCTTGAAGTAGCCGAGCTGCTCTGCAATGGTCAGTGGCAGGTAGTACAGCAAATTTTTGCCACCGACGGCGATCGAGACTTTGGATTTTTCGGGGGTTTGCGCCAGGGCGCTGCCGCCTGTACCGAGCAGCAAGGCCAGCATTGCAGCCAGCGAAGAATGTAAGAAAAAGCGTGTCATGGTGTCTCCGGAATGGTGTGTCTTTTATAGGTTTTGTCGTGCAGATGGTTCAACTCACCCACTGGGCAACAGCATACCTCAGCCACTTTGTTCAAAAGAAAAAATCAGTGCTGACAGCAATCAACTCGTTCGGTACGCACTGTCTCAACACTGTCCGCCGCGCAAGCCCAGCTTGCCGGTCAAAACCCAACGAACAGCCGCCGACAAAGAAAATCGGTGGTCGTTATAATCAGTGAATGCTGAGTACAAACCAAGACGGCGAAACTTCCAAGAAAACAGTCGGCCAGATTCAGGACGAACTGTCAGGCGATCCAGTGGACACGTCATTGGTTCAACCATCTGATGAACCGCACGCCCACCGTCTTGTCGATCATTTATTGATTGAGCGGTTCAACAACGGCGAGATCAGGGCTTTCGAAATTCTGGTCACCAAGTACCAGCGCCGTGTTGCTTCGCTGATCAACAAGACGGTTCACAATACTGCGGTGACAGAAGAGCTCACACAAGAAGTTTTTTTACGGGTTTATCGGGCCTTGGCAAATTTCCGTTTTGAAAGTGCTTTCTCAACCTGGTTGTACACCATCGCTCGCAACACGGCGACCACGTATTATCGCGACGGTCATGTGCACGCTGACAATGCTGTATCGATTCAAGCGTTAGCTGAAGCAGGCGGCGCAGCCAACGATGAAGTTACTTCTGAAACAGCGCCTAGCCCGGAAGACGACATGTCGAGCCAACAGTTGCTGATCGCAATCGGACAATCGATCGAGCGCCTATCGCCGCACATGCGCACATCGATTGTGATGCGCGAAATGGAAGAATGTAGTTATGCAGAAATCGCCAATGCGCTCAGCATTCCTTTGAACACGGTACGCTCACTTATTTTTCGGGCACGTGCAACTATCGCTCTGGATATACGTCCTTTACTAGACAGAGCTAACTCTGCGAGGTAATTTTTGAAGCTTGACCCTAATCTTGAGCTGGTCGCCGAGGTGGCGGCACTGCTCGAAGAGAGCATTGATCCAAGTAAATTTGATGCAGCGATAAAAAAATGGAAGCCAATCCTGCATTGATGGAATCATTGATGGCGGTTCAATTCATTAGCGATGCAGTTCGGGGCAATGCATGCCCCGACAAACGTTACACGGCCCGAATCATGCAGTTCATCGCAACGGCTGAGCAACGTCGCACTGCTGATGAAAAAAGCGACAAGTAACCTCTTAAGTTAGCGCTGTTATCGCCCACGGTAAAGCTGGTTTTTGTACTGGCTTGCACATGGGTTACTCATAAAAATAACCGCAATAATAAAAGGAGAGCAGCACGTGGAAGCTATTACCGTCAGCCAATACGAACTCGTCTATAACGCATTTTCATTCGCGATCGCCGTGATGGGCGCGGCAACAATCTTTTTCTTTCTTGGTCGATCCCAAGTCGCTCCGGCCTACCGCACTGCATTGACCATCACGGGTTTGGTAACGCTGATTGCAGGCTACCATTACCTGCGCATTTTCAATTCCTGGGAAGCCGCATTCGTAGTAACTAGTGGCCAGATCAAAGCAACTGGCGTGAAATTCAACGACGCCTATCGATATGTCGACTGGCTGCTGACCGTGCCATTGCTACTGATCGAATTGATTTTGGTAATGCGTCTGCCGCGCGCCGAAACCGTAGCCAAGGCAACCAAGCTGGGTTTCCTCGCCGCCGTGATGGTAGTGCTCGGCTATCCGGGTGAAGTGTCATCCGACAGTGGTACGCGCTGGTTGTGGTGGGCGCTGGCCATGGTGCCATTTGTGATCATTGTCTATGACCTGTTCATCGGACTACGCGACTCGATCAGTTCACAGCCCGTAGCAGCCCGCGGGTTGATCAGCAGCGCCCGCTGGATCACCATTATTTCCTGGTGCTTCTATCCCGTAGTATTCGTATTTCCGATGATTGGTATGACCGGTGGCAGCGCAGCCACTGCCGTTCAAGTTGGCTACACGGTTGCCGACATCGTCGCCAAAGCCGCATTTGGTGTGTTGATTTTCTTGATCGCAGCCAGAAAATCCGAAGCCGAAGGTCACGCACCAGCACACGCATAACGTGTGACGACAAAACCGAGTAATTGCCGGGGATAACACTCCGGCAATTTGCTTTTCTCGTGATGGCGGTTTCTGGGAGACAACCATGTCTGCTCGATTGACCATGGCATCGCTCGCGCCTGCGTGGAGCGTAAGCGATTGCCTTGACGCTGTAGAACATCGCTGCCGCAAATTCATCGCGCCGGCAGCTGATGCACACAATGATAGATTCGATGAAGCGGCGCGCGCCGCTCGTTACCATCTTCAAATTGGCGGTCGCCGGATTCGTGCCCGGCTAGCAGTCGATGCGGCCCAGCACCTGGGTTTGACCGCATCAACCGCAATCATTCTTGCAGCAAGTTGCGAATTACTTCATAACGCCTCATTAATTCATGACGACGTGCAAGACCGCGACATGCATCGTCGCGGCGCGCCCGCGGTATGGAAAACATTTGGTGATGCAACCGCTATTTGTACTGGCGATTTGCTGCTGTCATCGGCCTACGCTTGCCTTGCCGAACTCGATGATCGAACTTCTTTAACATCGATGCTGTCGCTACTACATACTCGTACCGCAGAAGCAATTCAGGGCCAGACCGCCGATGTTGCGCACCGCACGCGGCCGGTAGAAGATATCGACACGTATTTGCGCATCGTGGCTGGAAAGTCAGGCGCCTTGCTGAGCCTGCCGCTCGAATTAGCGTTGCTCGCTGCCGGGCACAAACAATGGTGTGGCATTGCGCGCGAGGCAGCGCAGGCCTTTGCGATCGGTTATCAAATTGCGGACGACCTCGACGACCTC
>JAYTZV010000299.1:0-9775 GCA_043741695.1 Burkholderiales bacterium | reverse complement strand
TGGTGCCCCTTACCCGACTCGAACAGGTCACCTACTGATTACAAATCAGTTGCTCTACCAGATGAGCTAAAGGGGCGAGCCCGTATTCTAAGGGAATTTAGCGGCGCTGCCTACTCGAATGACACTCGAATGAAACGCCTTGATGAAACTTGGCCCTGGTCGCTGCGCCCAGCTAATAAACGGAGCGTTTTTCTTGCGAGCGGATTGCGCACCCTTAAGTTTATCTACGCCACGCAAGGCCGCGTTTGCAACGTGCTGCACTTGATTCATGCGCGATGCTTAAACGGTACCTGTCGATGCGAGATTGACTGCGCACGATTGCATTTGTTGTGACTTGCTTAAGACCCCGCTATTCTTCGCCACGGGACTCTCGGCAATTGAAGGCCACCATGCAGGTATCGACCAATCACGGGCCTGCAGCATCACGATAAAGGAATTCGGTTGTGACACCGCCATCAAACCAGCAACCCGAAGCGCGCCGCGCTCATTTCGTACGTCGTTCCGGTGAAAGCGAAAGCGTCATCGTGCTGCAAAAAAAGCGGCCGACCTTCGACGATTTTTATCATCGCGCGTTGACGATCAGCTGGTCGCGTCTGGCTCTTTTGACTGGTGCAACATATTTCCTTGTCAATGTACTTTTTGCCGCGCTGTATTTGCTGCAACCGAATTCGATCGTAGGCGCGCATCCAGGCAGCTTTGCCGACGCCTTCTTTTTTTCGGTGCAGACCATGGGCACGATCGGCTACGGTGTGTTGTCACCCGCGACCGTGTACGCCAATATATTGGTTACCTGCGAATCGATTCTCGGTATGGTGACCGTGGCGGTAGCCACTGGTCTGGTGTTTGCGCGCATCTCGATTCCGACCGCAAAAATTCGCTTTGGCCGTTATGCGGTGGTTAATCCGTTTCAGGCAATACCAACACTTCATTTCAGAATCGCCAATGAGCGGCGCAACAAGATTTTGCAAGCCGAAGTTACGGTTACGTTACTGCGCTTCGAGACTACGGCGGAAGGCGTGCTGATGCGGCGTTTTTATGATCTTGAATTGGTGCGCTCGAAGTCGCCAGTGTTCGAGCTATCGTTTTCGCTGATGCACGCGATCACGCCAGCGAGCCCGCTGGCAGATGCGACCGCAGTCAGTCTGGAAGCGGAGCAAGCCGAGCTTGTCATTACCGTGGCCGGTCTCGATGAGACGATGGGGCAGACCATTCATGCACGGTATTCGTACCAGTGGGATGAGGTGCTGTGGAACCATCGCTTCGCCGATATCTTTGCACGGAGCGGTGTAATTGGCACGGCGCTTGATATGGATCGATTCGATCAGGTGGAGGCGCTTCCCACGCCGATGCAGGACCTGTGATCAGCGCGCTGCGGGACTCTACACGTTGAACAGGAAATTCAACACATCGCCATCCTTAACCACATATTCCTTACCCTCGGCGCGCATCTTGCCCGCATCCTTGGCACCCGCTTCACCCTTGAATCCAATGAAGTCGTCGTACGCAATCGTCTGCGCACGAATAAAGCCGCGCTCGAAATCGGTGTGGATCACACCTGCTGCCTGTGGCGCGGTGTCGCCCACGTGGATGGTCCAGGCGCGTACTTCTTTTACACCGGCGGTGAAGTAGGTTTGCAAGCCGAGCAGCGAATAACCGGCGCGAATCAGGCGATCGAGGCCAGGCTCCTGCATACCCATGTCGGCCAAAAATTCGGTTTTGTCGGCATCGTCCAGATCCGCGATTTCAGATTCGATGGCGGCGCAGATGGCCACTACCGGTGCGTTCTGTTTTTTTGCGTACTCAGTGAGTTGGTCCAGCAAAGGATTATTGGTGAAACCGCTGTCGGATACATTACCGACATACATCGCCGGTTTCGCGGTGATCAAGCACAGCGGCTTAATCAGCGCCATATCCTCGGCATCCAGCCCCATCGCCCGCACCGGCTGCGCCAAGTCGAGCTGCGGCATGATGCGCTCCAGAATCGCAACCAATTTTGCGGCGTCCTTGTCGCCCGATCGCGCCTTCTTGTTTTCGCGATGGATCGCCTTTTCAACCGCGGCCATATCGGCCAGTGCGAGTTCGGTTTGAATGACTTCGATATCGTCGAGTGGATTGATTTTGCCCGCCACATGGATCACGTTGTCGTCTTCAAAGCAGCGCACCACATTGACGATCGCATCAGTTTCGCGGATATGCGCGAGAAACTGATTGCCAAGCCCTTCACCTTTCGACGCGCCCGCCACCAGGCCGGCAATGTCGACGAATTCGACGGTAGTCGGAACAATTTTTTGTGGCTTGACGATGTCCGATAGCGCAGCCAGTCGCGGGTCAGGAACTTCGACCATGCCGACGTTCGGCTCGATGGTGCAAAACGGATAATTTTCTGCTGGAATGCCGGCCTTGGTCAGCGCATTGAAGAGAGTGGACTTGCCGACGTTGGGCAAGCCGACGATGCCGCATTTGAGACTCATGATGGGATTTTATTAGAGGTGCTGGAGAGACCCGGATTGTACCGTGACGCATCGATGCCGTCATGCTTTGATGCCAAAGCACCTAGAGCGTTGCTCTAAACATGCTGCCCGCGAGCGTGTAGTCAGCGCCGATCCGGTCTGTTGCTCAGGCATGCTTGGCGGCATCAATAATCTCACGGTACGTAGTGGTATCTGCTACTCTGAAAGCTGTTCTCCTCGTTGCCCCCGGGCCGGTGTATTTGCCGGTACCGGATCAGCAGTCCGTGAGCCCGCTCTGCAGCAGCTTCGCAGCTGGTCCAAGACCCGAGCGCTGCTGATGTGCCATCGTTCGCGGGAGTGCCATGTCCATACCACTGTACGGTGATCCCATCGCCGACAAACCACCTGTTGCAGACGGTGGCGTCGAGTCTTTGCGCCAGCAAACGGTTCTGAAAACCTTTGCGCTGCAGGATGCAATTTTCAACAGTGCCTATTTTTCAAGCATCGCCACCGACGAAAAAGGCGTTATCCAGATTTTCAATGTCGGTGCCGAGCGCATGCTGGGTTATGCGGCGGCTGATGTCGTTAACCGGATCACTCCTGCCGATATCTCAGACCCGCAGGAATTGATTGCCCGCGCAGCGACCTTGAGCCTCGAGCTCGATACGCCGATCACGCCTGGCTTTGAAGCGCTAGTATTCAAGGCATCGCGCGGCATCGAAGACATCTACGAGTTGACCTATGTGCGCCAGGACGGCACACGCTTTCCCGCCATCGTCTCTGTGACCGCCTTGCGCGATGCGCAGGAACACATCATCGGCTACCTGCTGATCGGTACCGACAATACCGCGCGCATGCAAATCGAAGCGGCGCGTGCACTGCTCGACCAGCGCTTGCGCGACCAGCAGTTTTATACCCGCTCGCTGATTGAATCGAATATCGACGCGTTGATGATGACCGGATCCGCAAGGGATTATTTCGGACGTCAACCAGCAGATGATGGCGCTCACGGGCCGCACCCGCGATGAATTGATCGGTGCACCGTGCAACAATTTTTTTACCGACCCGGTACGCGCCGATGCGGCCATCAAGCGGGTATTAACTGAAAACAAGGTCAGCAATTACGAACTCACGGTACGCGCGCAAAACGGTGACGAAACTGTGGTGTCGTACAACGCCGCCACCTTTCATGATCGTGACCGCAAGTTGCAAGGCGTGTTTGCAGCAGCGCGCGACGTCACAGAGCGCAAGCGCTTCGAGCGCACGCTGCAGGAAAAAAATATCGAGCTTGAACATGCAAGCCGGATGAAGTCGGCTTTTCTGGCGACCATGTCGCACGAATTACGTACACCGCTGAACGCGATCATTGGCTTCTCAGAAGTGTTGAAAGATGGCTTGATTGGTCCACTAACTGACAACCAGCAGGAATATATCGGTGATATTTTTACCAGCGGCCAGCATCTACTGTCGCTGATCAACGATATTCTCGATTTATCGAAAGTCGAAGCCGGCATGATGGCGCTCGAACTCGATACCGGCGACCTCGATACGCTGCTCGCCAACAGTCTGTCGATCGTGCGCGAAAAAGCCGCGGCGCAGCACATCCGTCTCGAACTCGAAAGCGGCGAAGATCTCGGCCTGCTGCAACTCGACATGCGCAAGACCAAGCAGATTGTCTACAACCTGTTGTCAAACGCCGTTAAATTCAGTGCACGTGGTAGTCATGTGACGTTGAGCGCGCGCCGGGTTGCGCGCAGTACCGTTGGCACGCTGGCAGGTGCGTGGCCAGTGCACAGTTTTGAATTGGCGGATAACGGCCATGAAGAATTTCTGGAAATTTGCGTTAGTGATACCGGCATCGGTATTTCAAAAGAAAACATGTCACGCTTGTTTCAGGCCTTCGGTCAGATCGACAGCAGCCTCGCCCGAAAATTCGAAGGCACTGGCTTGGGGCTGGCGATGGTGCGGCAACTCGCCGAATTGCACGGCGGTACGGTTGCAGTAGCAAGCTCCGAGGGTGAGGGATCGCGTTTTGCCGCATGGCTGCCCTTGCGTGCGCCAAGTCAAAGTTTTTTTGCGGTCGCCGACCCGCTGCACAGTCCGGTCTCCAACGAATTTGCCGTGCGTTTCGCGCTGGTCGTCGAAGACGATGACCGCGCGGCGGAACTGGTGCGCCTGCTGCTGGAGGCAGAGGGATTTACGGTACTGCGCGCTGCCAGCGGTGAAGCCGGCCTGGTGCTGGCGGCACAACAACCACTGAGCTTGATCACGCTCGACCTGCAGTTGCCCGGTATCGACGGCTGGGAGTTTCTCGACGAAATTCGCAAAAATCCGGAGCTGGCACAAGTGCCAGTGGTGATCATTGCCGGTCTGGCTGAAAGCAACATGGCGTTGCATGGCGGTGCTGCAGCGGTATTACAAAAACCGATCAGCAGGGCACAACTCAAGGCGTCTCTGAACTATCTTGGTTTGCAACCGGCGCCGGCGCAGACGCACACAATACTTGTTGTCGATGACGATCCGAAAGCAGTCGAAGTGATCGCCGCTTTTTTACCGGCACCAGCCTATGCGGTAGTGCGGGCATATGGTGGCGCGGAGGCGCTCACGCTGGCGCAACGCCTGCATCCCGACCTAATTTTGCTCGACCTGATGATGCCCGGATTAACCGGCTTCGATGTCGTCGAAGCGCTGCAGCGGCAACCGGACACCGCGAGCATTCCGGTGGTCGTGGTCACTGCCAAAAATATTACGGCGCTCGATCGCGCCGCACTCAACAGCACATCGGGACGCGATGTGTGCATCGTCGAAAAAGCCGGTTTCAATCGCAGCAGTTTCATCACCGAAGTGCGGCGCGCCTTGCTGCCCGCCAAAAAGGAAATTTGATGGCACACATACTCATCATCGAAGACAACGCCGCCAATATGAAGCTTGCGTCGCTATTGCTGCTTAATGTCGGGCATACCGTTTCGTGTGCCGGTGACGCTGAAATCGGCCTGACACTGGCACGCAGCGAGCAGCCGGACTTGATTTTGATGGATATACAATTGCCCGGCATGGACGGTCTGGCTGCGACCGCTATCTTGAAACAGGACCCTGTTACCGCTGCCATTCCAGTGATCGCATTGACTGCGCTGGCCATGAAAGCCGATCAGGAAAAAAGCCAGATCGCCGGTTGCGACGACTACATCGCCAAGCCGTTACGCTACAAGGAATTGTATGCGGCGATTGATCTGCAACTGGCGCGACGCGGCCGTTCGGTTGCCTCTTCATCGGGAGAACAGCCGGCATGACCGAGGATGCTCACACGATCCTGATTGTCGATAACGACAGTCGCAATCGCAGATTGCTTGACGCGATGCTCAAGCCGGCTGGCTATCTGACGCAGTATGCCGGCAGTGGACAGCAGGCACTCGAATTGGTTTGCGAATCGGCACCGGATCTGATTTTGCTGGATGTGATGATGCCTGGCATGGACGGTTATGAAGTCGCCAGGCGGCTCAAAAGCAACCCGGCAACATCGAATATTCCAATCATCATGGTCACCGCCCAAATCGATCGTAGTGCCCGCCTGGAGGGTTTGAATGCAGGCGCAGAAGATTTTTTGACGAAGCCGGTCGAGCGTGCAGAACTATGGTTGCGAGTACGCAATCTGCTACGCCTGAAAACCTACGGTGATTTTTTAAAAAATCATCGTGATGATCTCGAAAAAGAGGTGCGCGCACGCACGGTCGATCTTCAACGATTTCGCACAGCCATGGATGCGACTGCCGACGGCATCATGCTCATCAGCCGCAACACCATGCATTTTATTGAAGTCAATGCAACTGCATGCACCATGTTCGGGTATGCCAGCGCCGAATTGCTGCAGATCGGTCCAGCCGAGTTGGGTGCAGGATCGCTCGGCGAGTTGCAGGCGGCCTACGACGAATTAATTGCCGGTCACAGTGGAAATGCGCTGGCTGCCAGTATCTTGATACGCCAGGATGGGTCGACTTTTCAGGCGGAGGTACACCGTCAGGCGCAACAGTCCGGCACCGATTGGGTGATCGTTGTCGTCGTGCGTGACATTACCGAGCGTAAGCTGGCAGAAAATCGCCTGCATCATCTGGCGCATTTCGATGTGCTGACGGGCTTACTTAACCGGGCGCTGTTTTACGAGACCTTGCAAAGTACGCTGTCACTGTCGCAGCAGAACAGCTGGAATGTCGCAGTGCTGTTCATCGATCTTGATCATTTTAAAAACGTCAACGACACACTCGGTCATGCCTGCGGTGATGTACTGCTGTTGCAATTCGGTGAACGCTTGGCGCAGTGTGTGCGGCTGCGCGATACGGTAGGTCGGCTCGGCGGTGACGAATTTGCCGTCATTCTGGTCATGCCGCAAGATGTGCAGGGCGCGTTATTGGTAGCCAATAAAATCAAGCAGGCATTGCGTACGCCGTTTCTGCTGAAAGGCCATGAAGTTGTCGTTACTGCCAGCATCGGGATCGCGCTCAGCCCAGCTGACGCCACCGATCACGACACAATGATCCGTTTTGCCGATACCGCGATGTATCGCGCCAAACTCGCCGGGCGCGACACGTTTCGCTTTTTTACTGCGCAGATGAATGTCGACATGCTGGCAAGGCTGGAAATGGAAACGGCTTTGCGTAGGGCCGTGGAGCATGATGAATTTGTTTTGTACTACCAGCCGAAAGTGCAACTCGACAGCGGCAAGGTCATTGGCGTGGAAGCACTACTTCGTTGGAACCGACCGGGACACGGTCTGATCTCGCCGCAGCAGTTCATTCCGGTGCTGGAAGAAACTGCCATGATTCTCGCGGTGGGCACCTGGGTTATCGAGACCGCCTGCGCGCAGATTCGTCGCTGGATATATGCCGGGGTGCCACCGTTGCAGATTTCGGTAAATGTCGCCGGTCGCCAATTTATTGAAGGGGATGTGGTCGGCGACGTCACGCGGGCGCTTGCCGCGCACCAGATTCCTGCCGCGTTGCTGGAGCTTGAGCTGACCGAAAGTTCGTTGATGGCGAACACCGAAAGCACGATCGAAAGCATGCGGCAGTTAAAAGAACTTAGTGTGCAAATTTCGATCGACGATTTTGGTACCGGCTTTTCAAGCCTCGCGTACCTCTGCCGTTTTCCAATCGATAAACTGAAAATCGATATCGCGTTCGTGCGCAACATCACGACCAATCCGGACGATGCCACCATCGTGCGTACGATTATTCAAATGGCGCACAGTCTGGAACTGAAGGTGATTGCGGAAGGCGTTGAGAAGATCGCGCAGCTTCATTATTTGCGCGACCACGGCTGTGATCAGGTACAGGGCTACTACTTTAGCAAACCGCTACCGTTGCTGGACTTGCAGCAATTGATCGACCAAAAGAAATGCTTGCCGCTGGCAGCCGTTTGTTCGATTCGTCATGTGTGCTGGAGGCGTTGATTCAGCACGCGTTGCATCACTGATTGCACGTTCACTGCCGAAGGTCGACATCACCTTCATCTCGCCGTGTGGAGCTGCAGCATGGCGGTATCGACCTTGCCATCGCATAGCAGTGGGATCACGCGGAGCGCATCAGCAATCGCGTCATCAATCAACCCCTGTTCTTCTTTGCGCGGGCGATGCAATACATAGTCCGCAACCGCTTGTTGCGATGCGTGTGTGCGTGGATGACCGATGCCGATACGCAGACGCAAATAATCCTGCGTGCCCATCGCTGCCGTGATGTCTTTCAAGCCGTTGTGTCCGCCTGACGAGCCACCTTTTTTCAGTCGGGCAACGCCAGGTGCGAGATCGAGCTCGTCATGCACAACCAAAATTTCATCTGGATCAATTTTATAAAAACGAGCAAGCGCACCGACCGATTGACCCGAACGGTTCATGAAAGTTTGTGGTTCTAGCAACCAGACTTCGTGGCCGTTCACAACGGTTTTCGCAGCAAGCGCATTGAAGCGCGATTCGCGCACCAGCGCGCAGCGCGGCAAGCTGTTGGCGAGGTTGTCGACCAGCCAGAAGCCGGCGTTGTGGCGGGTTTGTTCGTATTCGGGGCCAGGATTGCCGAGGCCGATAATGAGACGAATTGGCATAAGGTGACGACACGCAGGCAGTGTGCGAATAACAGAGAAGGGGTGAAGTTTATCGCAGTGCATGGCTGCGACACGTTGAAATGCAACATGACGTGCTCAGCAGGGCGCGGTGTGCGCTGCGTTGCAAGCTACAGCAGCAGGTGGTGATGACGATGGCCTGTGATCCGCTAGCTTTGGTGTATGAGCGTTGCATTCCAACAATTCGATAAAAAACGGCAAGTCGCACTTTCCTTTTTTTTATTTCTCCTCGGATATTTTGAATCTGAAAGGTAATTTTTTACGTAAACCTGCCGTTACAAGAAGAAGAGTTGTTATCTCGCGAATAGTTTCGTGTGTTTTACCGCAGACAGGAAGCTGCTGGTTGTACCGTTTGTGCCGTTGACCGCGCTGTTCCGACTTTCCTTTCCACATCAAATCACCTTTATGCTGTTTAGTTCATACCTTGCCTTTAGGCGTTGCGAGGCGTTTATTTGTCGGCCTATTGTATGGTTGCTGCGGTGGCCGCACTCGCGGATTGCCAAGGTCCTTCTCGCTGCGGTGCCGGCGTTGCTGGCGACGATGTGGCTGGCGCCTGCAAACGCAGCGGAACTACTTGCGATTGATCGCCTTCAACTGCGCACGCACGGGATGGTCGAGTTTAGCTATGTTGATGGACATCCGACGGGTATTTCGTACCCTGATCACTTGCAGCGCGACGGTGACCGGTTGCAACGCTGCGAGCCGAATCAATCTGTCTCGCATGCCGATCTATTGCGCAGTGCGTGGGTCTGGCAATCAACGCAATTGTTGGCTGATCCAAAAACTGCTGCCGATTTTATGCAGCGCACCGCGGATGCGGGGATCACTCGGTTGTTCGTGCAGGTACATTCCGATCTCGCCGGCTTCCCGGCACTGTTCGCGCTGGCAAGGGCGCGACATATCAGCTTGTTTGCGCTTGGTGGCGATCCCGAGCTAGTACAGAATCCGGCGGCGGCACTGGCGATCGTAGATCGGGTCCTTGCCTACAACACAAACCATGCTGACAAGTTTGCCGGCATTCAGTTCGATATCGAGCCACATGCGCTTCCCGCATACCGGAACGACCCTGACGGCACCCTGGCGCGCTATGTTGAACTCATCTCGCTGATTAGCAGGCGTATCGATCGGCAGCTACCGCTAGGATTGGCAATTCCGTTCTGGTTCGATCAAAAAAGTGTGAACGGCACCAATTTACTGACAACATTGCTCGACACCGTCGA
>JAYTZV010000298.1:0-1084 GCA_043741695.1 Burkholderiales bacterium | reverse complement strand
CTTGTTCTTGATGCAGTGTTTTGATGACGTCAGCCCATGCGTCCTGCGTTGGCGCCGCACGTGAACGGCGTAGCCGGTCTACCAGGAAAGTCAATTTTGCGAAAAGGGTCATGGCAAAGGTACACCGCAATGATTAACATACCGATGGGTGGCTCGACGCGCGGTTCGGTTCCATTTTTGTATTGATGCGTAACGACTGCGCATCAAGGCAAATTGGTAGACCGCAACAGAGGGTGGCGGCTGATCAGGCCAGGCTGAGCAACTGCATTTTTTCGGTCGGCGCGATGCCGTACACCCGCTGCGGTTCAGCAATCCCGTATCCTTGTGCAAAGTCAACGCCAATGTCGCGTAGCATAATGCACGTAGCTTCATCGCCGACAAACTCAGCAATTGTTTTTTTACCCATTACATGGCCGATTTGATGGATTGCTGCAACCATCGCGCAGTCAATTTCATCGTGCAGCATGTCCTTGACGAAGCTACCGTCGATCTTCAGGTAATCGACGGGCAGATGCTTCAAATAACCGAAGGACGACATCCCGGCGCCGAAGTCATCCAAGGCAAACCGGCAGCCCAGCGTGCGCAGTTGCGTGATCAGTACGACGGCACGCGACAGGTTGGCAATCGCGGCCGTTTCTGTAATCTCGAAGCAAATGGTTGTCCACGGAATATCGAACAAGCGCTGCTGTTCGAGCAGATAGTCGTAAATCCGTTCATCACCGATCGAGCCACCCGACAGATTAATGGCGCAGGTGGTAATCGCGGGCAGTTGGCTAGCACGGTTTTCGCTGAGCATCTTGAACGTATGGTGAATTACCCAGCGATCAATGCGCGGCATCAGATCGTAGCGTTCTGCCGCGGGAATGAACGCCATCGGCTGGATCAACTGGCCGTTTTCCCCGATCATTCTGATCAGAATTTCAAGGTGCGTCTGACCGGCCGCTATCTGGTCAGTTTGTAGTGCAACGATTGTCTGGCCGTACAAGCAAAAACGATCCTGATCGAGCGCGAGTCGGATGCGCGACGTCCACTCCATTTCATTTTGTCGCAGCGATAATTCCTGATCGTCGGCGCGATACACGTG
>JAYTZV010000297.1:0-3506 GCA_043741695.1 Burkholderiales bacterium | reverse complement strand
ACGGATCAGGTGCGTCAATGGTGAGCGTGACCTCAAACAAATGGGCAGCAGGGTCTACCGCCACGATTGTGTAGTGAATCGCTTTATTCATCTCAGGTTCGCAAGTTGGCAGCGGCAAATGTCAGCAGTAATGAAGCGACCACGACGCACGTTAATTTCAGCCGCAGTCCGATAAACCATTCAGGAATGCGGTACCAGTGGTAGAGGCGCTTGTCGATTTGGTAGGCAGCAATGAAACCCGCCACCAGCACAGCAAAACCGAGACCCAGGATCAGCTTGGCTGCCAGCAGCGCGATCAGCGATGGCGTAACGCCCCAGATCAGCGCTCGCTTGGTTTGCCCGATCGACAACTGCTGACAGGTCATTGCAGCACCCCAGTGGATCCCGCCCAAAAAAGAGAGAATCGCGATACCGTAAGCGAGCTGCCCTTTGATCATCGTGCCGAGCCAATCGACATGCACGATCCAGCAAGCCAATGACAAAAATACGAAGGGGATTAAGCCGGCAAATCCCAGCAAATGGGCCAGGCGTTTATTGAAAAAATTCGAATTCATGCGGGGAGGTGGCGGCAGATTGGAGAAAGAGTTGGGCGTGATGTTTTCGTGATCATACAAGAGCTTTCATCGCCCGCCGGAACCGACGGCTGCTTGCGGCGTGATCATGCGAGCTTGTGTAGATCATCGGGCGAGTCGATATCAAGAAAGATACCCGCATCCTCAACGGCTATTTCGGTCACGTCCGACGACATTAGCAAATGCTTCGCGCCGCGATCTCCCGTTAGTTGCAGCAGCGCGTCGCAATAGGTGCGACTAAACGCCACGGGATTACCTCTTACGTTTTGGTATAACGGCACGGCGATACCGGCACCGAGTTTTATCGCGGTATCAAGCGAAGCAATGGTTGCAGCTTGTAACTGCGGCATGTCAGCCAGTGCAATGATCCAACCGCTCGCCCCCGCTGATTCACGTATGCCATGCGCCAGCGAGTAGCCCATCCCTCCATCGGCATTGACGCACACGGTGGTAACAAAACCGTTGGATTCGAACATGCTTTGCAGATCGTGCGCGTCGGGATGCACCACCACTAGCATGTTGTCCCTGTCGCGGGCTAGCTGGCGCGCGGCGTGCAGCGCGACCGGTTCGCCGGAAGGCAAACATTGCAGCAATTTATTCTGTATGCCGGCCGGATCGAAACGACGACCTCGACCGGCTGCAAGCAAAATTCCGGTGCAGTGCATACGTGCCGCTTGTGCTTTTTTACTGTGCAGCGGACGGACCAGCCTTGACTGCCGCGAACTTCACTTCAAGATTTTTTGCATCGACTGCGCCGGGTATCCGGCTGCCGTCAGCAAAGAAAATAGTCGGCGTGCCGGTAATGCGCAGTTTTTGGCCGAGCGCAAATACCTTGTCATTCGGGGCCGCGCAACTGGCGGCGGCAACCGAGGCTTCTTTGCCGCGCAACATCCAGTCGTCCCACGACTTGCTGCGGTCAGCAGCGCACCAAATATTCTTTGATTTCACCGCCGAATCGGGCGAAAGGATGTTGTACATGAAGGTGTACACCGTCACATTGTCGACGCCCTGCAGGGTTTGCCGAAAGCGCTTGCAATAACCGCAGTTCGGATCTTCGAACACAGCAATCACACGCTGTCCGTTGCCCTTCACCGTCTTGATGGCATCCTCAACTGGCAGGTCAGAAAATTTCACGCGAGTGATGTCATCGAGCCGCGCTTTGGTGAAATCCTTCATGGTTTTGGTATCAAGGATGCGACCAACGAACAGATACTTGCCCTCTTCATCGGTATAGATCAATTCGCTACCGACATGGAGTTCGTAGAGGCCGCTGTACGGTGTCTTGCGCACCGATTCGATGGTGGCACCATCACCCAGACGCGGTGTAATCAGCTTTCTGAGGTTCGCCTCTTGCGGGGATTCAGCGCGAGCACCCTGCACAAGAGCAAACATCGATATGATGACGAGCAATTTATTGCGTTTCATGAAGATCCAATTGAGATAAAACTGAGATAAAACAGTAATCAAAGCACATTTAAAGTTCATCACCGGCGGCATGCGACATCAGCTGCCGCTTCAGATGCGGAAATTTATTCAGCAAATCGAGTCCGAGATTACGCATGATCCGCAACGGTTCGAACGGCGAGGCAAACAGGCGCTGCAATCCATCGGTGCCGATCTGCATCAACAAGACTTTTTCTTTGCGGCTCCGCGCATAACTTGCCAAGACGCGTGCATCGCCACAATCGCGCGTTGCATCGGGTGTTCCGAGGGTAGTCAACAATGCGGCAACGTCAGCAAAACCGAGATTCATCCCTTGTCCAGCCAGCGGATGGATTGCGTGTGCCGCATCTCCTACCAATACGAGACGCGCCGATGTCGTTTGGTGCGCGCGCACCAATGCCAGCGGTATGGCGCGCACGGTTTCAGGTTGTAGGGGTACCAAGGTACCGAATGGCTGGCCGGGTAGAGCGGAAAGACGGTGCGCCAGCTCGGTCGCGGATTCGTTCAGCAAGATATCGGCCAGCGCATCAGGTGCTGACCATACCAGCGAGAGGCGGTTGCCAGCCAGCGGCAGCAGCGCAATTACACCCTCGTCGATATTGAACCATTGATGCGCCACACCTTGATGGGCAATGCTGCACGAAAAATTTGCGACGACAGCACGCTGCTCATAGGGTCGATAGTCGACCCCAATTTCTGCCTGGGCCCGCACCCACGAATTCGCACCGTCAGCACCAACGATCAATGCAGCGCTGATGCTGGAAACATTGTCGTCAGAGCCAGTCACATCGACCTGCGCACTTGCGGCATCGATGTGCAGTCGTACCCCGGAGCCAGTGATACAGCGGACATTCGGAGCGAAGCGCAATGCGGCATCAAGCGCCTGATTCAGGTTACTGTCTTCGACCACCCACGCCAGCGCAGTGCGATGCGCACCGTACGCGTCGAATACCAACTGCCCGGCGCGCGTGCCGTCGCCATTGACCACCATGCCGTTGATCGTAGCGATACGTCCCGCATCAAGCGCATTCCATACCTTAAGAGATTCCAGCAGGGTACGCGCGACGGAATTGAGTGCGTAGACACGGGTGTCCCAAGCCTGGGATAGGTCTGCGGGTTGCGACGTCGCGTCGCGCGTTGGTTGTGTTGGTTGCGTTGATTGCGTTGGTTGCGTATGTGGGGTCGGTGACAACAACGTGATCTTGTATCCCGCTTGCGCGAGTCCGAGCGCAGCGGTCTTGCCGACGACACCGTTTCCGATCACGCACACATCTGATTGCATAAAAATCCGTTTGGCTCAACAACGCAAAGACAGTTCGCGTTTTGCTATTGCGGTCGAATTATAAGCCGGGGCCGAAATAGATGCCCGAGTCAACTTGCATAATCCGGCAGCTTTGATATACTTGCGCGCCTTGGCCTGGTAGCTCAGTCGGTAGAGCAGAGGATTGAAAATCCTTGTGTCGGTGGTTCGATTCCGCCCCGGGCCACCAA
>JAYTZV010000296.1:0-9805 GCA_043741695.1 Burkholderiales bacterium | reverse complement strand
TACGCTGCGAGGCAAACAGTTGCAGCAGTTCGTTGCGCAACAGAATTTTCAAATGTCCATTGGTTGCCGGCCCCTTTTTGACATTGACCGGTTTGGATAACCGCACAATGCAGTCGATTGCTGGTAGCGAAGTAGTACGAAACAATTCCCGAGTGACGCGCTTGACGGTGTTGCGCGTGACAGCACGCGGCGCCAAGCGTTTTGCCGCAACTACGCCAAGGCGCGCGTGAGTGAGTGCGTTGGTGCGGGTGTACAAAACAAAATGCGCGGTACGAAATACCGGCCGCAAATGAAAAACGGATGAAAATTCATCCGTTTTCACGATACGACGCGCTCGCGCAAAATCTCTGCTGTGCGTAAGCGGCTGTATGACTGGCAGTATCAGGGCCTGCGTCTCTGATTGCTGTTCCGGATGTAATTCCGATTGCGTACCCATTTTCATACCCAAGGGTTGATCCGCTGTCAGACCAGGGCCGGTCACACTTGGCCCAGGCGGCACAACGGGATCAGGCTGCCAGACGTTTGCGGCCTTTGGCGCGGCGCGCATTCAAAACGGCACGACCACCACGGGTGGCCATGCGGACGCGGAAACCGTGGGTGCGCTTGCGACGAACAACGGATGGTTGATAAGTACGTTTCATTATGGTCTCGCTAATCAGCAGAAAAAAATCGGATGTTCAAACCTGTCGGCAGTCAAGGCGCATGTCGGTCTCGGGATGCATGCCACGCGATGTGATGCGTAGCTTTTGCATGCCTGTTCATCGTGACCGGTGAGCAATGATGCGGTTTTGTGTGCCTGCAACTCGACGTGCAGCGTGTTTTGCAACTTTTCAATCAACGACATTTGACTGAGTCATTCACCGGTTTCTCGATTGATCATCAAAATTTTCGACGCATTCGATTAGCGCAGCTACCGGTGAACCCGTAATTAGACAGTACTTCCTCCCTCTTTGTCAATGAATTGGCCGCGCTTGCTGTTATTTCAGCTGGGTACCCAGAGTGCCCAAATAGTCGGTCGAGCCTGTGGATAACTTGTCTTTGGAGAGGTAGAATAAGGCTTCTCGGGACAGCATTAATCACGCGCCGTCAGCAAAAAACTGCGTAAAGCCTGTCTGATCCCGCAGCACTGACAAGACCGCTGGTCACCCCCACTTCGAATGATGATGCATGGAAAATTTTTGGCAAACCTGTTCGGCCCAGCTTGAGCAGGAATTGACACCGCAACAATTCAGCGCATGGATAAAGCCGCTCGCGCCTCTGGATTACGAAGACGGCCGGCTTCGCATCGCGGCACCCAACCGGTTCAAGCTCGATTGGGTCAAGACGCAGTTTGCCAGCCGCATTACTGCGCTCGCCGGACAATATTGGGAAGCGCCGATCGAAGTATTGTTCGTACTGGACCCGCGCTTGCACGCAACGCGCAAACCGGCTGCAGTGCTGGTAGCTACCGAGGGGTCGTCGGACGACGTGTACGGCAATGTCAGCCGCAATGAGATGCCGATCGATCTGCCTGTCGCCGAACCCACTCCACGTCGCGATCAGAGCCGCATCAATGCCGCGCTCACGTTCGACAGTTTTGTTACCGGTAAGGCCAACCAGCTGGCGCGCGCCGCCGCAATCCAGGTGTCGAATAACCCCGGCAGCTCTTACAATCCGCTATTTTTGTATGGTGGTGTCGGGCTCGGCAAGACCCACCTGATCCATGCAATTGGCAATCAGGTCATGCAGGACACACCGACCGCCAAAATTCGCTATATCCATGCTGAGCAATATGTGCGCGACGTAGTGACTGCTTACCAGCGCAAGGGGTTCGACGATTTCAAGCGTTACTATCATTCGCTGGATGTTTTGCTGATTGACGATATCCAGTTTTTTGGCGGTAAAAATCGCACGCAAGAAGAGTTCTTTTATGCGTTTGAAGCGCTGATTGCCGCCAAAAAGCAAATTATCATCACCAGCGATACTTATCCAAAAGAAATTAGCGGCATGGATGACCGGCTGATTTCGCGCTTCGATTCCGGCCTGACGGTCGCGGTCGAGCCACCGGAACTCGAAATGCGGGTCGCGATTTTGCTCAAAAAGGCCCATCAGGAAGGTGTGAATTTTTCCGACGACGTCGCTTTTTTTGTCGCCAAGCACTTGCGCTCCAATGTGCGCGAACTCGAAGGCGCGCTACGCAAGATTTTGGCGTTCTCGCGATTTCACGGTAAAGACATCACGATTGATGTCGTGAAAGAAGCGTTGAAAGACCTGCTTTCGGTGCAAAACCGGCAAATCTCAGTTGAGAACATCCAGAAAACGGTTGCCGACTTTTTTAATATCAAGGTCGCCGATATGTATTCCAAAAAGCGCCCCGCCAATATTGCCCGTCCACGGCAGATAGCCATGTATTTGGCGAAAGAACTCACCCAAAAAAGCTTGCCTGAAATCGGTGAATTGTTTGGGGGCCGCGACCACACAACCGTACTGCATGCGGTGCGCAAGATTGCGCTGGATCGCACGAAAAGTCCGGAATGCAACCATGAGTTGCACGTTCTCGAACAGACCCTGAAAGGCTGACCGGTGCTGCCTGCAGTCCTGTGGATAACTTCGTCAGGCAATGCCGACACCGGGATGAAAATGATTCTGCGTGACAGCACAAATCAAGGGGAACGCGTACTTTTCTGTCAAAATAGGGATTCTAAAGAATGTTTATAGCGCAGCAGAATACGCGCCCGTCGAGGAGTGTCTTTTTCCTCCGCAGATCAGCAGATACGAACATCAACAACTACACAGCCAAGGACAAACTATGCAATTGGTAAAAACCAGCAGAGATACGCTGCTCCGGCCACTGCAGATCGTGAGCGGTATTGTCGAGCGTCGGCACACCTTGCCGATTCTGGCCAATATCCTCATTCGCAAGAATGGCGAAAAAGTCTCGTTTTTGTCGACCGACATCGAGGTACAAATCACGACCAACGCCAATGTCGGCAGCGGTACTGAGACGGGTGCCACGACAGTAGCGGCGCGCAAGCTGCTCGATATTCTGCGCGCGCTACCCGACTCAAGTGATGTATCGCTGACGCTGACCAACAAGCGCCTGACAGTGCAGTCCGGTAAATCGCGCTTCGCGTTGCAGACGCTATCAGCCGACGAATTCCCGACGGTGACAGAAGCTGAACATTACAACGCCCAACTCACGCTGCCCCAAAAAACTCTCAAGCATCTGTTCAATATGGTCCATTTTTCAATGGCTCAGCAAGACATTCGCTATTATCTGAACGGTCTGTTGCTGGTGGTGGAGGGCAAGAATGTGATTGCCGTCGCCACTGACGGCCATCGCTTGGCGTTTTGCCAGGTCGAAACCGAGCAGGAATTTGCGCGACAGGAAGTCATCATCCCGCGCAAGACCATTATCGAACTGCAGCGCCTGCTGGAAGAAAGCGATGAGCCGGTACAGATCGACATCGCCAATAATCAGGTCAAACTGACCTTCGCCGATATCGAGTTGATTTCAAAATTGGTCGAAGGCAAATTCCCTGATTACACCCGCGTGGTACCGAAGGGATACAAAAATAATTTCACGCTTGGGCGCGATCAATTACTGCGCTCGCTGCAGCGCGCCGCGATCATGACCAGCGACAAATTCAAGGGCGTGCGTTGCATCGTTGAGCCAGGCAGTATGAAAGTCAGCTCAACCAACGCCGATCAGGAAGAGTCGGTAGAAGAAATCGAAATCGACTACGGTGGAGACAGCGTCGATATCGGCTTCAACGTCACCTACTTGCTCGACGTGCTCAACAACTTGAAATGCGATCAGATCAACATCGCGTTGGGCGACGCTAATTCATCGGCCTTGATTACGATTCCCGACAACGCTGATTTCAAATACGTTGTGATGCCGATGCGCATTTAGCGCGTATCGATAAACGCTGCAAGGGGCCGGTTGGCCCCTTTGCCGCATTAATGGATTCCTGAACGCACCTCGTTATCAAGTGGTTGTCAGTGCGTTGTTGAACTTCATCCTGCTGTTTAGTCCTGCAATCAGTCACCGTTCAGAAGGTAGCCATGTCCGCGATTCCACAAGAAACACCTGCTCAGCCGAATCAGAATCAGTACGGCGCGTCATCGATCCAGATCCTCGAAGGTCTTGAAGCAGTACGCAAGCGCCCCGGCATGTACATTGGCGACACGTCCGACGGTACAGGCTTGCATCATCTTGTATTCGAAGTGCTGGACAACTCGATCGACGAATCGCTCGCCGGCCATTGCACCGAAATTCACGTCACGATTCACTCCGATAATTCCATCTCGATCACCGACAACGGCCGCGGTATTCCGACCGGCATCAAGTGGGATGATAAGCACGAACCCAAGCGTAGCGCCGCTGAAATTGTCATGACCGAGCTGCATGCGGGCGGCAAGTTCGATCAGAACTCGTACAAGGTCTCCGGTGGACTGCATGGTGTGGGCGTGTCGTGCGTGAACGGACTATCGAAGTTATTGAAACTGACCGTACGCCGCGATGGCAAATCGCATTACATGGAATTCGTCCGCGGTATTCCGCAGAATCGTGAAATCGAAACGATTGATGGCATCGTTGTCTCGCCAATCAAAGTTACTGGCGACACCGACAAGCGCGGCACCGAAGTGCATTTCTGGGCTGACGAAGAAATCTTCAACCACATTGAATTCCATTACGACATCCTCGCCAAGCGCATCCGCGAGTTATCGTTTTTGAATAATGGCGTGCACATCAAACTGACCGATCAACGCAACGGCAAGGAAGAAGATTTTGCGTTCGAAGGCGGCACCCGCGGCTTTGTCGAATACATCAACAAAGCCAAGACCGTGCTGCATCCTACCGTTTTCCAGGCCACCGGCGACCGCATGTCGGACCAGAACACCAACATCAGCGTTGATGTGTCGATGCAGTGGAACGACGCCTACAACGAGCAGGTGCTCTGCTTCACCAACAACATTCCGCAACGCGACGGTGGCACCCATCTGACCGGGTTGCGCGCGGCGATGACGCGGGTCATTAACAAATACATCGAAGAGCACGAGTTCGCTAAAAAAGCGAAGGTCGAAGTCACCGGCGACGACATGCGCGAAGGCCTGACTTGCGTACTGTCGGTCAAAGTGCCGGAGCCAAAATTTAGCTCGCAAACCAAAGACAAACTGGTGTCGAGCGAAGTGCGCGGTCCGGTCGAAGAAATCGTCGCCAAGACCTTATCTGACTACCTGCAAGAAAAACCGAACGACGCCAAAATCATCTGCGGCAAAATTGTCGAAGCCGCCCGGGCCCGTGAAGCCGCGCGTAAAGCGCGCGAATTGACCCGCCGCAAAGGCGTGATGGATGGCTTGGGCTTGTCTGCCAAACTGGCCGACTGCCAGGAAAAAGATCCAGCATTATGCGAGCTCTACATCGTCGAGGGTGACTCCGCCGGCGGCTCCGCCAAGCAGGGCCGCGATCGAAAATTTCAGGCGATTCTCCCGTTGCGCGGCAAGGTGCTGAATGTCGAAAAAGCCCGCTTCGAAAAAATGCTCTCAAGCGAGCAGATCACTACCCTGATCGCTACGCTTGGGACCTCGATTGGCCCCGATGAATTCAACCCGGACAAGCTGCGCTACCACCGCATCATCATCATGACCGACGCCGACGTCGACGGTGCCCACATCCGCACGCTGCTGCTGACATTGCTGTATCGCCAGATGCCGGCACTGGTCGAACGCGGTCACGTCTACATCGCACAACCGCCGCTCTACAAAGTCAAGCATGGCCGTGATGAGCGCTATCTGAAAGACGACGTCGAAGAAGCCAGCTACATGATGCAGATTGCGCTGAATGACGCCGCGCTGATTCCGCAAGAAAACGCCGACCCGATCAGCGGTGACGCGCTGGCAGAACTGGTCCGCCAATACAATACCGCCAACGCTATCATCATGCGGCTCTCGCGCGCAGTCGATGATGCGGCGCTGTCGGCGATCATGACCGGCGTTACGCTCGACTTGAGTACATCGGACGCTGCTCAACAATCTGCTGCCGCGATGATGAAAACCATCAACGATCCGTCGGTGACGGTGTCGGTTCGCTCGGACGATCTATCTGACAAACACATGTTGCGCATTGAGCGTTTGTATCACGGCAACATCAAGCTCAGCGTGATAGACGCCGACTTTGTCAGCGGTCCGGACTATCAGGTGTTGTCCAATGCTGCTGCCACCTTCAAAGGCCTGCTCGGCGATGGCGCGATGGTCCGTCGCGGCACCGGCGACAAGATCAAGGAATCGCGCATCGGTGACTTCCATCAGGCGATGAGCTGGCTGCGCGATGAAGCCGAACGTGGTGTTTCGAAGCAGCGCTACAAAGGGTTGGGCGAGATGAACCCGTCGCAGCTGTGGGAAACCACGATGGATCCGACGGTGCGGCGTTTGCTGAAAGTACAAATTGACGACGCGATCGCGGCGGATCAGATTTTCACGACATTGATGGGCGACGATGTCGAGCCGCGTCGGGCGTTTATTGAGATGAATGCGCTGCAGGCGGGGAATATTGATATTTAAGGTTGTTGTATGAGATCGCATAAGTTGAGAAACTGATAGCCATAATTTGAGAATTTGGGGTGACAATGAAGAATACGAAAAATATTCTTCAGCCCAATCGGCCTCTGATAATGACTAATCAGCAACCAACTCTAGCGTCGAGGTAGCGGTTCGGGCGCATGGAAGTGCTTCTACCAATGCGGCTTTTGACGACACCTTTTGCAGTACGGTAGTTAGCCAGCGGGACATTTCGTCGAGCTGAGATTACTTGAGCGCCATGCGGGTCTCGCGCCCCGATCCGGCGAATTGCTTCGTTAGCGATGTGTCAGCTTATCTAGAAGAAGTTCGTGCAAACATGCGTGCGACATGCACACCCGCAAGGCTAGCGGCTATCGCCAATTGCTTATCGATGTTGATCGGTTAATTCTGAGGGCACTTGCGACTGCCGGATTTGATAGCTGCGCTCGAAGCGATTCCACCATTATTCCGTGGGTACAGTCTGTCGGTCCGATGCCACGCTGTTCAGATGCCCTCACCGTTTCTCGCGCTTAACGATCTCGACATACCCAATTAACTCGGCCGAATAGCTGGCCTCGCCACTCGCCGCACCTTTATGTTTTAGTTCACGTTGCAGCATTGGCTCCACAACCCGCAAAAATAGATCAATTCGCTGATCGACAGATAATTTTGGTGCAGCGGTCGGAGCTTGAAAGTAGCGTTCACATTGCCGCTCCGCCGCAGGCACCCGTGTGCCGTCTTCTTTGACGGCTATTGGGAGAACCGTCACCCGGCGTTCGCCGTTTTTTCCGCTGGCTTCAACCATCCATAACGACAGCAGTATCGCGTCATCGACGTCGGCCGAAACGGATATGCCAAGATCTTCCGCCGGCAAGATGCGCCAGCGACCAAGCTCTTCCTGAACCAACGGGTGATCCAGCCCCATCAGCTCCACATTGTCGTTACTTGTGGCCGTCTCTCGGTTCAACGTGAATTTGGCCTTGAGCGCTCCATCGACAGACACAAGGTCATAGGTCTCATCGTCAAGTTTGACGAGCTGCTGCTGCCGATCAGCCACCGCTGCCGACATGAATCGCACCAAACGACCCAAGCTGGATGACACATCGGAAAAGGGCTTGTAGTCATCGAGACTGAAGCCTTCGAGGTCTTGGAACAGATCAAACACGACCTGCCGTGCTTCGCGCGAGTTCGACAGAGCCGCTTCCAGTTCCACCTTTGTTCGCTTGAGCGTTGGGTCAGACAGCGCTTCTTGGTAAAGACGGTCGTAGTTGAGTCGCTCGGACAGTTGGCCGAGAATCTGTGCACGCAGGTCTTCTGCAACGTTGCCTTGGTCATCGACCTTGCCGACCGTCTTTGCAATCTCTATCAACTTTTCGTCCAGCATCAGGAAGATGCGACCCTCAATGGTGTCTGACAGCACAAGGTTGTAGACCTGTGCCGTGTGATTCTGTCCGTAGCGGTGAATGCGACCGATGCGCTGCTCCACGTCCATCGGGTTCCAAGGCAAATCGAAATTGAATAGGATGCGCGCGAATTGCAGGTTGATGCCTTCACGACCAGCGGCCGTACAAACCAGCACACGCGGGCCGTCCTTCTGGCGAAAGCGGCGCTCGGCGGCAACTTTTGCACCGTGATCACCACCACGCAGAACGGCCACGCCCTGGCCAGGAAATGTTTGATCAATCTCCCTCGCAATCAAGTCTACCGTGCCAAGGTAGGTGGCAAAGATAACGATTTTTTCGTTCGGGTTTTGTCGCCATAAGATGCCCAAGCCGTCGAGCAGTTTCTGCGCCTTGGTCTCGCGCTGCTGCGGGAAGACCTTGAGCAGATCTCCAATCCGCAGCCGTTCTTCCGGCAGATGCAGCTCTACGACAGCTGATGCGGCTTCTTCAGCGTGAATCGCTCCATACTCGCTGCCATAAGGGTCGGAGGCCAGCTCCAGCGCTTCTTCATCTATCCTCTTGACCAGTCGATATTTGAGATCGGCCAGTACACGGTCAACCTCACTTCGACCGATGCTGTCGCGTGCAAGATTGAACTCTTCATGGATCAGTTCGCGAGCCTCATCGGTCAGCCGCTCGCGCCCCTCGATGTCCAAGTCTTTATCCCGTAGGAATGCCTCGTGCAGCGTCAGCATCAGTAGACGGCGTTTCATCGTGCGCCGCACCGCAGCAAAGCTCGACGCGGCTATCTTCTGGAAGATGGCCATCAAGAAGCCGAGGGCTCGCCCCTTGCCACCCTGGCGACGGGCAAGGTCAAAGCCATCCTCAAGGTACTCGCGCAGCTTCTCGTAGAAGAGGCGTTCCTCCGGGCCCATCAGGAAGGACTCGGTATGTACCCAGCGTCGTGCAAACAGAGGCGAGCCATCCGGCTGACAGGCGTCCGCCTTCGTGCGACGGAACATCACCGTGTTCAGGCGGTGCCGGTGTTCCAGCATTTCCTCGGGGCTGCCGAATAGCGTTGGGTTCAGCAGTTGTGCCAGCATCCAGAACTGGAAGTGATTGCCCTGGTGAGGCGTCGCCGAGAGCAGCATCAGGTCGCGCGAATGGTCTTTCAGCGCTTCAGCCAACTTGTAGTTCTCGGTCTTCCTGACCTTGCCACCGTTGCGGTATGCGGTGAGGTGATGCGCTTCGTCGAACACCACAAGATCCCAACGCGGCGCATCCAGCAGGCGCTTGATGCGGGCCGGGCGCTTCAGGGTGTCGATGCTGGCGATCAGTCGGTCGTGCTTGGCGAAGGCGTTGGTCTTGCGGTCAGTGATGTCGCCCTCGGAGCCGAACACCTCGAAGTCGAGGTTGAACACTTCGTTCAGCTCGCGGTGCCAGTTGTTCACCAGACCCGCAGGCACCACCATCAGCGCGCGGGTCAGTTCGCCCCGGCTGGCCAGCTCCCGAAGAATGAGTGCCGTCTCGATGGTCTTGCCCAGCCCGACCTCGTCGGCGATGAGGTAGCGCCGGGGCGAGGCGGTGGCGATGCGGTGCGTCAGAACCACCTGATGGGGGAGCAGGTCGATCTTGGCTGAGGTCAGCGCCGAAGCGCTTTCCATCAACGGCAGCGCGTGCGCCTCGTAGGAGAGCCACGCCTTGCGTGCGCGGTCGGCGTTGCCATCGACCGCACGCAAGATGCGTTCGGTGCGAGAGAGTTGGCGGCGAACCGAGCCAACCGGCACACGGCGCTCACCAACGCCGAAAAACGCACGCAGGTAGCCGTCGCGCGCCGGATCAAGAACTACGCCTTGGCCGAATTCGTGATGGGTGATCCG
>JAYTZV010000295.1:0-9855 GCA_043741695.1 Burkholderiales bacterium | reverse complement strand
CAGCACCGAGACCACGTTGCGCACGCCGCGCTTTTGCATCTGGCGGTCGAGCATGCTGATCATTTCCGGCTGCACGTCGACTGCATAGACACGTCCGCTGGGCCCGACCTGTTTTGCCAGCTGCCAGGTGTAGTAGCCAGTGCCGGCACCGATGTCGGCCACCGTCATGCCGGGTGCCAGCGCCAGTTCCCGCAGCAGTAATTCCGGCCGCTCTTCGCGAGCACGGCTTTCACGCTCGAGCCATTGCGCGCCTTCCCATCCCATCACGCCAGCGATTTCGCGGCCCATGTAGCGTTTGCCAATGCCATCCCGGCTGGGAACGACGCGTTCATAGGGCGTACTGGCGGCCGCTGCCTGTGCCAAGGCATCGATACTAGCGGCTGACAGTAGCGTCAGTGCTGATATGCAGGCCAGCAGGATGGGTAGCGTACGGGTAGTGTGGAAGGTGCGGCAATTGCGGCAGTTGCATGAGCGGGTGCGGTGCATGATGGGTATCCGTAAGAAGACTCTGGCTGCAACAGCGCCGCCAGGCCTAGTGTGAATGGAAGCAATTAATGTAGCTGCTTTGGCCGCCCGAGGTGCGTTGACCACATCAGAATTGGTCGCCTCTGGGTCAAAGCCGCCAGTGCACAGTCTGACGCATCGTGTCAGGCTGAGTATTAATTCATACAGCCAACACCACCTGTCAAACGTCGAGATCAATCTTTGGCGTTAGCGCATCGGTACCGAACACATCGGTATAGGTCACATAAAACGAGCAGTACAGCACCACGGTCAGTAGCAACGTCAGTGGCATCATGATCACCACAATCATGCCGGCGGAATTGAGTAGCAATGCCAGCAGCAAACTGATGATGGTCGGCACGATGACAAAAAGCACCCCCCAACCGATGCCGTAGACGATGAATGCACGGGTTTGCCGCTGCATCGCAAAAAAGCTGTAAAACATTGCCTTGCCGATACCCATCTCATGCCAGGCTACCAGCGGCGCGGCATACCAGAAGGCCATTGTCGCTGGTACATACAACAGAGCCGATACCAGCAACGCCAACGACATGTTGGTGGTGGCGAGGATCGTCGCATCGAGCGGCGTCTGACCACTGAGTACTTTCCAGAAAACGCCGCCGTCGATCAATGCCGACACCGCCAGAATTGCGATCGTCACCGCTAGTTGCGCCGCGCCGAGCAACAGCAGGCGCTTGAGGGCAGGTGAGCGGAAAGCCGCGAACAGCAACGCGGGTGATACTTTCTCACCGAGCTTGACCTGTGCACTCGCGCGCAAAAATGCGAGCGAAAAAACCGGCAGCAAAATTAGCGGCACGATTTGACCGAGTACCGGAATGATGCCGATCGCCAGCATCATGAACAGGTAGCTTAAAAACAGCGTCGAAAGCGCCATCGGCTGTTTGCGAAAAATTGCAAAGCCTTCCTTAACCCAATGCCAGCCAGTGATTGCGGGGAGTCGATTCATTTCAACAAAGTTCGGGTGAAGGAGCTGCGATACGCTGCTGCAAAATGCGCTGGAAATGCGCCGGATCATGCGGTGTCAGCATTTCAGCATCGCGCGGCAAATAAAAATCATACAGACGCGACAGCCAGAAACGCAGTGCGGCTGCGCGCAGCATCGGCTGCCAACTTGCCTGCTCCGCTGCGGTAAATGGCCGCTGTTGATGGTAAGCATCAAGCATCGCGCGCACTCGCTCGGCATCGAGTCGGCCACTGCCCAGATCGATACACCAGTCGTTGACGGTCACGGCAACATCGAACAGCCAGGTATCGCAGCCAGCAAAATAGAAGTCGAAAAAGCCGCTCAAGCGTTCGCCATCGAACATCACATTATTGCGAAACAGATCGGCATGCACCGGCCCGTTCGGCAGCGCCATGTACAGCTCGGATTCAGCAAAGCCTTCCTGAAAATCGAGTTCGTCGAGCAGCATTGTCGCCAACTCAGGCGGCAGGTACGGCAGAACGATTGGGGTGGTGGTGCGCCACCAGTCCAGCCCGCGCAGATTCGGCTGACGAATCGAAAAATCAGCTGCAGCCACATGCATTCTAGCCAGCATCGCGCCGACTTCGGCGCAGTGTTTCGGGCCCGGCGTCAGATCACATTGTCCAATCAATTTACTCACGATCGAGGCGGGCTTGCCATGCAACGGCGTGACGAGTGCGCCGTGATGATTGGCGATCGGTGCTGGCACGGCCACGCCGCGCTCGGCCAGATGGCGCATCAGTTCGAGATAAAACGGTAACTGCGCAAAGGTCAGTTTTTCAAAAACGGTCAAAACAAATTCACCGCGATCGGTATCGATAAAAAAATTGCTGTTTTCGATACCGGAGGAAATGCCACGAATTGCCGATACGCCGCCGAGCGGAAACTGCTTGATCCAAGGGTGAAGGTCACTCAAGGTAACCGTGGTAAAAACTGCCATAAATGCCGGTGACGTGAAAGGAGGGGAGTGCGTTGACCGATCGTGCCGAGTCGCGTCAGGTTGATGCGCCGCGATCCGAACAATTATTTTTTATACGAGGGTGGTGGTGGCGCTGGTTGTAGCGACGTATCTTCTTTCACTTCTTCTGCTGGCTTGCGACCGAGATCGAATTCCTTGATCGTGAATTGCGCGGCACGCACCGTATTGCTCTGCGCATCGCCGGGAGCCGCGTTGCCGGCACCCGCACTTTGCTTGAGTTTGTAGCTGCTTTTGCCACTTTGCACCTGCACTTCGGTGACCACGCCCTGTTCGCGTTTTTCTGTCACTTTTTTGCCGGAGTCGGACTTACGAATCGTGATTGCCGGTGTTTCGCCTTCTTCCAGGCGCTGCATCGTTGGCGGTGCTGCCTTGCCAGCTTGCGCTTGTGTAATTACTGGCATGGCCACAAAGACAGTGAACAGCAGCGTAAGAGGGATCGTAAAAAGGGTCGAGGTCGAGGTGCGCATGATGATTGGAAGCCCATTTTGAACGGACAGGAAGCCCGCATGACAGTCTCTTCATTGTAGCAAACAGCCGCCGCATCGCTGGAAGATTATCGTCGTTGCTGCTGTACCTTGACGCAGCTGCCTGCGCGGACCGCTGCGGTAACTCTGCGATAATCAGGAACTAATTAGGAACTAATCAAGCACTAATCAAGCGCTAATCAGGCATCACTCGCGCAACACCGACAGCTTGTCAGCGGCCCGACGACAGATCGCTATGATTGCGCGACATCCACGTTTTCAGCATCCAATTTTTGATCGCCCATTATGGAAAAAACCTTGTTGCTGGTAGATGGTTCCAGCTACCTCTATCGCGCGTTTCACGCCTTGCCGGATTTGCGCAACAAGGAAGGCGCGCCGACCGGTGCGCTGTACGGCATCATCAACATGCTGCGTCGCTTGCGCAGTGATTTTCCGGCGGCGTACATCGCCTGCGTATTCGACGCAAAGGGTAAAACCTTCCGCGATGATTTGTATGTTGAATACAAAGCCCAGCGTGCATCGATGCCGGAAGATTTGGCGCGGCAGATCGAGCCCATCCACGAAGCGGTGCGGGCGATGGGTTGGCCGATCTTGATGGTCGATGGTGTCGAGGCCGATGATGTGATTGGTACGCTGGCGGTGCAGGCAGTCACGCATGGCATGCAAACCGTGATCTCGACAGGCGACAAAGACTTGGCGCAATTGGTCAATGACGATGTGATGCTGATCAACACGATGAGCAATGAAAAACTCGATCGCGCAGGCGTCGTCGCCAAGTTCGGTGTGCCACCCGAGCGCATCGTCGATTACCTGACCCTGATCGGTGACACGGTGGATAACGTACCCGGTGTCGCCAAGGTCGGGCCGAAGACTGCTGTTAAGTGGTTGACCCAATATGAGACGCTCGACGGCATCATCGCCAATGCAGCGAACATTGGCGGCGCGGTTGGCGACAATTTGCGCGCAGCACTCGATTGGCTGCCGCAAGCCAAAATACTGATCACGGTAAAGACCGATTGCGATTTGTCTGCGCACATGCAATCGATTCCCGAGTCGCTGGTCGCACACGATCAAGACCCGGCGAAGATGATCGATCTGTATGGGCGCTTCGGCTTCAAGACGTGGTTGCGAGAAGCGACCGGCGACGATGGCGCGGTGCATAAACTGCAGGCTGCGTCGGACGCAAAAGCAATGCCACCGTCAACGCCGCAAGGCGGCCTGTTCGATCCACCGTCAGTGCCGTCTGCACCGATCGAGCACCGCTACGAAACCATCCTGACCGAAGCTGATCTTGACCGCTGGCTGGCGATTATCAATAGCGCCGCGCTGACTTCGGTAGATACTGAAACTACCGCCCTGAATCCTATGCAAGCGCAACTGGTCGGCGTATCGCTATGCTGCGAGCCGGGCGTGGCAGCCTATATTCCGGTCGCACATGCGTATTCAGGTGCGCCGCCACAGCTCTCACGCGAACTGGTATTAGCGAAACTAAAACCCTGGCTGGAAGATACGACCAAACCGAAAGTTGGTCAGCATCTGAAATACGACAGCCATATTTTTGCGAACCATGGCGTGCACTTGCGCGGCATCGTGCACGACACACTGCTCGAATCGTATGTCTTCGAATCGCATCGCAGTCATAACATGGACAGCCTGGCGCTGCGTCATCTCGGCCGCAAGACGATCACGTTTGAAGAGGTCTGCGGCAAAGGTGCATCACAAATCTGTTTTGATCAGGTCGACATCGCACGGGCTACTGAATATGCGGCCGAAGATGCCGACATCACGCTGCAACTGCATCACGCGATGTGGCCGCAAGTGGCAAGCGAAGAGACGCTGACCTTCGTCTACGAACAGATCGAAATCCCGACTGCGGTCGTGCTGCAAAAAATCGAACGCAACGGCGTACTGATCGATACCGGGCTGCTCAACACGCAATCGCACGAGCTGGGTCACCGTATGCTGGAAATTGAAAAGAGCGCATACGAACTCGCGGGGCAGCCGTTTAATCTGAACTCACCCAAGCAGATCGGTGAAATTTTTTTCGACAAGCTGAAACTGCCAATCGTCAAAAAAACCCCGTCCGGTACGCCATCGACCGATGAAGAAGTACTGCAAAAACTGGCCGAAGATTATCCATTACCGAAGGTCTTGCTCGACTACCGCAGCTTGTCGAAATTGAAGTCGACCTACACCGACAAGCTGCCGAAGATGATCAATCCGCATACCGGCAGGGTGCACACAAATTATGCGCAGGCGGTAGCCGTGACGGGTCGGCTGGCGTCGAACGAACCGAACTTGCAGAACATTCCGATTCGTACGGCCGAAGGTCGTCGGATTCGTGAAGCATTCGTTGCACCTCCCGGTAGCGTGATTGTCTCGGCCGATTATTCGCAAATCGAATTGCGCATCATGGCGCACTTGTCCGGTGACGAAAATATGTTGCGTGCATTTGCCGAAAGGGTTGATATTCATCGCGCCACTGCGGCAGAGATTTTTTCTGTTGGTACCGAGGACGTCAGCAGCGAACAGCGCCGTTATGCCAAGGTGATCAACTTCGGTCTGATCTACGGCATGAGCGCATTTGGCTTGGCAGGCAATCTCGGGATCGACCGCGCCGCCGCGCAAAGCTATATCGAAAAATATTTTTATCGATTTGCGGGTGTCAAGCGTTTCATGGACGAGACGCGTCTGAAAGCCAAGGCGCACGGCTATGTTGAAACGGTATTCGGTCGCCGCTTATGGCTACCCGAGATCAATTCACCGAATGGTCCGCGTCGTCAGGGTGCTGAACGCGCGGCGATTAACGCGCCGATGCAGGGCACCGCTGCTGACTTGATCAAACTATCGATGGTGGCGGTGCAAAACTGGCTGGAAACTGACCAGCTGCAGTCGTTGATGGTGATGCAGGTGCATGATGAATTGGTGCTCGAAGTACCTGAGCAGGAACTGGTACTGGTGCGTGAAAAATTGCCGGCGTTGATGGCGGGGGTGGCGACGTTGAAAGTGCCGCTGACGGCTGAAGTTGGGGTTGGTAAAAATTGGGATGAGGCGCATTGAATTTGAAGGATATCCGGTATCCTTCAGGCGTTGTGGGAGCGCAAAAAGAGTACCGCAAGGTGGGATTTAGTCGATCTGCAAATGCGTAATGAATGCAGGTGAGTGAAGTCGTTTCAATCGTCAGAAAACACGCCACTTGCTGATTTTGTTCCGATACCCGTCATATGGAATCCGTGTGCAATTTCCCCTATTTTTCAGCGACATCGAATAGAACCAATCCATTCAATTCAGTTTGACGTGTATTTGCGGTAAGCGCGTACTTTATATAATTTGCTCCCGCCAAATTGCCATCTGCTCCCAGCAGTTCGGAAAACCCATGTCCTTCACATCAATTTCCGGCACAGCACGAATCAATGTCTTTAATCGCTTTCGCCAAGTTGAGGCCGGGCTGATCACGCTCATCAGGTAAGCCAGCATCGTCAGCGTGTTGTAGAGATGGCGGTCCTGCGTCTGGTTGAATTGTGCAGATAGCCCTGCCGGTTTTTTGCCGGGAATCTGCATTTTCAGTGACAGCTTTCGATTCCATACACGGCCATGATGGGCGCAGTGGTTACGCACGATCGTGAGGTGATGGGCAAAGGACACCAACACTTTTTCGTCGAGCCCATATGCGGTGGCAATGGTTTGCCGATCTTTGGGAATGCGTAAATTTTGCAGCCAGCGTGAAAGGTGCCCCATCGTCATTAGCTCACATGCCACCCACAACGGCGGGCTTACCAGTGTTGAATAGCGAATGCGGAAATGCTTGGCAAAAGTTTCGCGGCTTCGGGTGTATTCCTTGATGAGCTCTTCGCAGCTTTTCTGCCATAGTTTCTCATTAGTGAAATATGCTGGCTCCATGTGAGCAAAGGGTCCGTAGCGCACGCTAAGAACATTGGCTAAGTGCGTGCGTAGGGAAATCTCTACGCGTTCGATTGCGTCGATCAATAACGCGCGCAGTTCACGGTCAAAGTCATAAATCGCCAGCACTGTTGTGAAGTTGGTGCCAGCGGCAAATGCATGATCGTTGCCGTTGTTGGCCGTTTGCTCGAACGGGAGCCAATAAGCGCGCAAGCGGTAGTAATTAATACGGGTAAGCTGTTGCTGTGCCTGAGCTGGGTCAGAGATGTGCATACCACGCCGAATGAGCAGGTCAAGTTGCTGGGCGGTGGTCAGCGCGGGTTTGTTGTACTGCGTAATTGGCAGCATTTCAATTCATATTTAAAAGCAAATTCAATGGGCATAAAAACCCCGTCAGAGTTCGCAACAATGCCGAGCGTGACGGGAAATTGCGCGAGCTGCAGTGCAAGACTGCAGCCTGAAAAAGGAACCCCCCTGGTGCGCATCGTGGAGAGGCGTGGGGGGTGTTGTTGGACGGAAGTATACGTGAATGTATCGCGTTATGCCTGAAAAAATTGCTTGGCACGCCTGGAGGTCACGTTTCTTTGCGAATTATCATGCGATGACTTCCCGCAACACGCCCATACCGCCAGATTCCAGGGTTTTCATTTTGCTTCCGATTATGGCCAGACTACGTGGCGGCACTTAGCGGTAAAGGTGTCGATTGAGCGGAATTTTGTAGCCGACTTTTGTGTGGTCACAGTCGATTTAGGCGATGGGTACACAGGGTGCCATTTCGCGCTCGAAGTAGGAGATATCATCTGAGCGGAACTTTTTTTGACGCCACGCACCGCGTCACTGCGGTATGGCGCCCGACTTTGCTTACTAACTATACTAACTAAAATAAAATTTAGTATAGCGATTGATGCACGGTCTGATTCGCCGCTAATCGGTAGCGTGTTGGATAGGGGGTGATGGTATTGAAGAAATAGTTTGACGATAAAACTTATGGGCACCCCCCATCCGATCAACGGACACCAACGAAGACCGCCGCATACTCATTTCCACAAAAAATTTCGTGCTGTTTTTTTACATCAATCGGCGCGACGCAAGACGACGCACTTCTCGTTGTCATGCCGATTTTCATTTGTTCAACCACCTAAAGGATTGCCATGCAAGATCTGGTCACCCACGCCGACAGCCTGATCGGCAGCAGCACCTTCGCCGACGGATTCGACCGTCGCGATTTTTTGAAAGTGTCGATTGGCACTGGCTTCGCAACAGCGGTCATGCCGGTTGCAGCACAGACGATGATCAAGACCGATACCGATGGTCTGACCGCCGGCACCGTCAGTATCACCGTCGATGGACAGGCAGTACCGGTGTACCGCGCGCAGCCCGCTGGCAAAACCAACTTGCCGACTGTTCTGGTGATCTCGGAAATCTTTGGTGTACATGAGCATATTGCAGATGTCGCCCGACGCTTCGCCAAGCTCGGCTACCTCGCATTGGCACCGGATTTATTTGTGCGCCAAGGCGACCCGAAAGCATTCGCGACAGTACCCGAGTTGATCAAGGGAGTGATTTCGAAAGTACCTGATCAGCAAGTCATGAAAGACCTCGACGCGGTGGTCGCGTATGCGAAATCCAATGGCGGCAATATCGACAAGCTTGGTATTACCGGCTTCTGCTGGGGTGGTCGGATCACCTGGTTGTACAGTGCGCATTGCCCAAGCGTGAAAGCTGGCGTGGCGTGGTACGGCCAGCTGGTCGGTACAAAATCGGACTTGAATCCGAAGTCGGCAGTCGATCTTGCGCCGACGCTGAAAGTGCCGGTGCTCGGCCTGTACGGCGGCAAAGACACCGGTATTTCGCAGGATAATATTGCCACGATGAAGGCAGCGCTGGCGCAGGGTAACAGCGGTTCGGAGTTCGTCGTGTTCCCGAATTCCGGCCATGCATTCCACGCAGATTATCGGCCGAGTTATGTGGAGGCGGATGCCAAAGAAGGTTGGCAAAAATGTCTGGCGTGGTTCAAGGCGCACGGTGTGAGCTAAGTAGCAGTCTAGCTGATTGGTGAGGTGCACCGCGCGGTATCGAAGCGCGCGCCCTGCACCCACACCATAGCGTTTTTTGCCGCGCAGGTGCGCGCTAATCCAGCTCCTCGTCGGTTTGCCGAAAGCCGGACCCTGTGTTCTAATCTGCCCCCATCGTTGACCATTTCCGAGAACCGCCATCAACCCCACGCTGCTTTCCATTTTGCTCGCAACCACGATTGCCGGCGTGTTCAGCATTTCGGCTGCGGCGGTATTTTCGTTCGCTCTGCTGTCAAAAATGGTCGAGCGCATGGTGAGTTTATCGGTCGGTATTTTATTGTCGACTTCGCTGCTACACGCGTTGCCCGAAGCGTTTGAGTCGCACGCCGATCCACGCACTTTGTTTGCGATTTTGCTGGCCGGCTTGCTGGCTTTTTTTCTGTTGGAAAAAACTGCGATATTGCGTCATTCGCATCATCACGAAGGGGACGGCCATGCACACGCGCACGGCCATGATGCGCATGAAGCAGGGCGTGCTGGCTGGATGATTCTGGTCGGTGACGGCCTGCATAATTTTACCGACGGCATTTTGATTGCTGCTGCATTTCTGGCCGATCCCAACCTCGGTCTGGTGACTGGTCTTGCCATCATCGCGCATGAAATTCCGCAGGAAATCGGCGACTTCATCGTCTTGCTCAACGCGGGATTTTCACGCAAGCGCGCCTATTTTTATAACCTGATTTGCAGCCTGATGGCTGTACTTGGCGGCTTGCTTGGTTACTTCACGCTAGAACGCGGCATGCAATGGATTCCGTATGTGCTCGTCTTTGCTTCATCCGGGTTCATCTACATCGCAGTCAGTGACCTGATGCCGCAAATGCAGCGGCGTGCGACGCTGCGCGAGACGATTCCGCAAGTGCTGTTGATCACGCTCGGCGTGGTGATTGTGCTGTTTCTGACGCACCAGCAAACGATGCACTGAACAAG
>JAYTZV010000294.1:0-1100 GCA_043741695.1 Burkholderiales bacterium | reverse complement strand
CAAGGCTGGTGGCGCGAGCGACTTCGCCGCCAACGCGATCGAGCATACGACGTTGCACTGCCGGGTTGGGTGAAGGTACCCAGCGTGCCTCGGTCGCGAGATCGGCGACGCGCACGGTAAAATCGTCGTGTAGATTCATGATGTCTTGAAAGCTGAAAGTACCTGCATTATGCGGGATCAAAGACCATAAGGTGCGATCGCTGGTGATCGACAGATCGACCGCGTACATTTCATAACGTGCACCAAAGCGCATTCAACGTAATCCACAGACAGAATTCAAACTTGATCCATTATTTATTACCCAAAGGCGCTGCGGACAACATCGCGCCGATCTTTGCTGCGCGTGCACTGCGCGGTTTCGCCGACGGTTTCGTCGCTGTTTTGTTGCCGGTCTATTTGCTGGCGCTGGGTCTGGGTGGCGTCGAGATCGGCGCGATTGCTACTGCCACGTTGCTCGGCTCGGCGTTGGCCACGCTGACCGTGGGCGCACTAGGCCACCGCTGGCACGCGCGCACTTTGATGCTGAGTGCGGCAGCGCTGATGGCATTAACCGGGATCGGCTTTGCAGGCCTGTCGTCATTCTGGCCACTGTTGCTGGTGGCGTTTATCGGCACCATTAATCCTAGCTCGGGTGACGTTAGCGTATTTTTACCGCTCGAACACGCCCAACTCGCCGCGGCATCCGATTCCACAATTCGCACTGACACGTTTGCGCGCTACGCGCTGGTCGGCGCGATGTGTGCTGCACTTGGCGCGCTGGCTTCCGGCCTGCCAGATCGAGCTGTTGGCGTATTCGGCCTGCACCGGCTCGACGCGTTGCGTGCGATGTTTGCGTTGTATGGCTTGATCGGCGCAGTGGTCTGGATCAACTATCACGCACTGCCACGCGATACCGGAGCCAGCGCTGTTGAATCGGCACCACTCGGTGCATCGCGTGGAATTGTCATCAAGTTGGCAGCCTTGTTTTCGGTGGATTCTTTTGCCGGCGGCCTGGTGGTCAATTCGCTGCTGGCCCTGTGGTTGTTTCAAAAATTCGGGTTGTCGCTCGCAGCGGCAGGCGTATTTTTTTTCTGCTCAAGCTTGCTCGGCGCGGTATCCCA
>JAYTZV010000293.1:0-3556 GCA_043741695.1 Burkholderiales bacterium | reverse complement strand
TACAGCAACTCGATGCAATACGCTTGAAGCTGGATGCCGGGCAAGTTACCGTGCTGCGTGGCGACGCCTCCACGGTTGCACAGCGGCTCATCACGTCTGGCGAGCGCTTTGATCTGGTATTTCTGGATCCGCCGTATGCCTGCGGCTTGCTGCCGCGCATGCTGCCACTGTGCGCCGACTTGCTGTCTGCCGAGGGCATCGTCTATGCTGAAGCGGAGATGGCGCTTGATGGCGCTGCGGCACCGGAGTGGATGAGCGGGTGGGAAGTCGTTCGCAGTGGCAAAGCCGGGCTGGTATTCTTCCATTTGCTGCAGCGCCGAAATTCGCCTGAAATTGAGGCATAATGCGCAATCTCAAATAGTGCGTGGTCAGGGAGTGCCGATGGTTACCGCGATTTATCCAGGAACATTCGATCCATTGACCCGGGGCCATGAGGATCTGGTGCGACGCGCATCGGGCCTGTTTGGCAAGCTCATTGTCGGTGTTGCCGACAGCAAGAACAAAAAGCCGTTTTTCCATCTTGATGAACGGCTAAGCATTGCTAACGAAGTGCTCGGGCATTACCCCAATGTAGTCGTCGAAAGTTTTTCCGGTTTGCTGAAAGATTTTGTGCGACGCCACGAGGCGCGGGTGATTGTGCGTGGATTGCGTGCTGTCTCAGACTTCGAATATGAATTCCAGATGGCCGGCATGAATCGCTATTTGCTGCCTGAAGTCGAAACCATGTTTTTGACGCCATCCGATCAATATCAATTTATCTCGGGTACGATCGTGCGCGAAATCGCTTTGCTCGGAGGCGACGTATCCAAATTTGTTTTTCCGTCGGTTGAAAAGTGGCTGAAGGAAAAAATCATCGCCGGCGCTGAATAGCCCTTGGTGACGGAGCTGCGATGGCCTTGCTGATTACCGACGAATGCATCAATTGCGATGTCTGCGAGCCAGAGTGTCCGAACGACGCGATTTCGATGGGCCCCGAAATTTACCAGATTGATCCGCACAAATGCACCGAGTGCGTCGGGCATTACAGTGAGCCACAATGCCAGCAGGTCTGTCCGGTTAGTTGTATTCCATTCGATCCGGCCTGGCGTGAAAGCCGCGAAACCCTGGAATTGAAGTTTAGCCAGTTACAGGCTGTCAGCCGCGCACGCTTGGAGTAATTCATCCCACTAGTCTCGGCGATCACGATATGATTATTGCCATCAAACCCGGCCAGGATGCGCGCTGATCACTTTGTTGCGACCGCTTTTCTTGGCCTCATACAACGCGCCATCCGCGCGTGCCAGCAGCAGCGGGGCAATTTTTTCCGTGCCGAGCTGTCTGTCTTGTGGCTGCAACTCGGTCAGGCCGATCGATACCGTGACAGGCTGCTTGGTGCCATCGGACAGCACGACCGGCCGCCCAGCAATACCACTGCGGATACGCTCTGCCACCACCAGCGCATGCAACAGCGGCGCGTCGATCAGCAACACCACAAATTCCTCGCCGCCAAAACGCGCGAGTGCGTCGCTCAGGCGTAATTCTGTCTGGATGCGTGCGGCAACTTCCTGCAAAACTTCGTCGCCGGCCTGATGACCGTGCTTGTCATTGATTTTTTTGAAGTAATCGATGTCGATGTACATGCACGACAATGCCGTGCTGTTGCGCCGTGTACGCCCAATTTCTTCTTCAAAGCGCCGCTCCAGGTAGCGCCGGTTGTTGACGCCGGTCAGTGAATCGGTGAGACCGATGCGCTTCAAGCGCTCATTGTTAATCACGTTTTCCAGGCAGATCGCAATGATCGATCCGAGATGCTCGATGAAATCTGTCGCCATGCCTTCGGCAAAACGATCTTCGACGAGGCTGCCGAGGCACAGGCAGCCGATCAGTCGGCCCTGTCGCAGCAACGGCACCACGGCGGCGCTGGCCGGCACCAATACCTTTGGCGGAAAAATTGCGCCATGCATGTCACGGTCAAACCGGCTCAGTACCGGTTTGTGCAGCGCTGGCAGCAGACTGCCCAGATCAACATCCCGATCCAGGAAGAGCAGGTTTGGAAATTCGCTCGCCTCAAGCGATAGGTCGGCCATGATGCGGCGGATATCGTAGTCGGCGTCGATCAGACAGAGCGTCACGACGTCCATCTGCGATGACTCGGCAAGCGTTTCGAAAATACATTCGATCAGCTCTTGCAAGGTATTCGCACCGATGAATTTCAGGTCGATCGCCTGATGCCGCCGCAGAATCTGTTGATTGCGCTGCGCCTGCTCGAGCAACTGTACCAAGCTGTCGCGCAATTGCGAATTTTCGGCGACCAGGTTATTGGACATGCAGACAAACTCCGCTCACGCAATATGCTGTAATTTTTTTGATAAGAAATCTCTGCCGCAGTCTACCTTGTGAAGTTCTCGCGGGCAATCGATTACAAGAACGCTGATGCAAACTTATCGTGGGACTTTGTCGGTCTGCAAGGCCACTGGGGGTGTGCTAGCCGGTTCCTTGCCGATGCGCTCATATTCTGAAATGACTTGTCCGCCAAACAGTAGTACCGTCGCCGCAATTTCAAGACTCAGCAAGACCACGATTGCCGTCGTCAGCGAGCCATACACCACGCTGACCTGCGACAAAGTTGCAAAATACCATAGCAGGGCGTGCCGCGTCAGTTCCCATAACAAAGCCGCTGTCACGCCACCAATCAGGGCATGGCGCCAAGAGAGACGTCCGACCGGCATGACCAGATAGACCGATGTCAGCAACAGAATTTCACCGGCGAGGCCAAGCAAGTAAAGTAATACGCCTGAGATACCGTGTAGCGACCAGTTGGTCCCAAGAAATTCCAGATTCTCGGTACCGATCGCCCGTAAACTGCCGGACACAAGCGTTGTCAGCAACAAGCCCAGACCGAGAAACAGGATGTAGCAGTAGGGCATTAGCATCGAAATAATGATGCGCCGTTTGCGCAGCGCAACGCGATGCAAAAAGATGACCGACATCGCGCTTTCCAGCACGGTAAAGGCAAGCGAGCTGAAAAACAGCATGGTACCGAGCAAAACCCAGCCCACGACGTCGCGATGCTGTAAAAATTGTGCAAGTTCGCGCACCACCGCGGCTGACTGCCCTGGTATCAGCCATTCGAGGTAGCGACCGAGGGTCAGCAGAAGCTCGGTCTGATCGATCCAGTGCGACAGGGTGATCACGATCAAAATAAGCAACGGAACAATCGACAACAGCGCGTAGTAGGCAACTGCGCCAGCCAGCAGCAGACCCTGGTTGGCGCGAAACGCCCGCAATGTTTGCCACGCAAATTTGGCAGGGTGCGCCATAACCCACGCAGATTGGTGATTCAATATTCGCATGGCGAGATCATGATGAGTTACGCAAAAATCAGGTGCGGCCCGGCGCAGAAGCGCTGGTCTCGCACAACATGGAGCGATGAGGATAAAGCAAAACCCGTGTTGCCGCGAATAAGAACTGATCCTGCCAGCCAATTATTCTGCATGATTCGCGCCTTGGTCTGCGAACGATAAAAATCCGGCGCGTAAGTGCAATGTCGAGCGATATAATCAAATTGACAAACGTG
>JAYTZV010000292.1:0-3560 GCA_043741695.1 Burkholderiales bacterium | reverse complement strand
AGAAGTATTGCAATCTGGGACAACTTGTCGTCGGACACGGGTACGACATGATCGTGCGCCATGGTGGCGAGGTCGCCGTATTTCGATAGCCATGCCCGTAAGCGAACGGTGCATAGGCTTCGTCTTCCACGTTATGATCCGCGCCCTGAATATGGCCAATCTCATGCGCAAACGAGTAACGACCGGTAGCGCAGCGGTAGTTCACTACCGCCATGGCATCGTAGGCAGAAGGGTAGATATTAGCCATGCCGCAATAATCGGATGCAGTTGTGATCATCACCACGATATCGGCTTTAACATTGTCACGACGGGTTTTGACCTCCGCCAAGTCCGGCAAATCATTGAGCATTTGGAAGAATGATTTACCAGCTTCGGAATAAGCGAGTTGCATCGTGTCGACGAGATTCATCCGGATGTGGACGCCGCTGTTGAGATACGCCTGATTGGTTTCGGCGACCGCTAGGGTAATCAAGCCAGTGATGTCCGGTACGGCGGTAGTTACCGTTGATGGGTAGACCACTAGCACGTCGATATCGGTAGTACCGGGAATAGGTGTCTGGCTGGTTGTGGTGGTGGTCGGCGAGGTGGTTGTGGTCGTTGTGGTCGGCGTGGTGGTGGTAGTTGATGTGGTGGTAGTTGATGTGGTGGTGGTTGGCGTGGTGGTTGTCGTTGGTGTGGTTGTCGTTGGTGTGGTCGTTGTTGGTGTGGTCGTAGTTGTAGTAGTTGGTGTGCTCGTTGTAGATGGCGTGATCGCTGCAATTTGCGTCGACGTTGTCATTGGCGTGATGGCCGTGACCGGTGAAGTGGTTGTAATCGGCGTAGCTGTTGTGGCCGGCATAATCGTCGGTGCAAATGGATTAATCGTCGCTGAGTTCGTCAACGGGCTCGTCGATTCAATCGGCGGGATGCCAGTTGCCGGAGGCGGTGCCAACGGAGACGGAGGTGTTACCGGAACTTGGGGTGTTACCGGAACCTGGGGTGTTACTGGAAGCGGAAGTGTTGCTGGAAGTAGAGGCGTTACCGCAGCCGTCGACGCAGTGGATGCCGCTGGCGCGGATGCAGTATTTTCACTCCCCCCCCCGCCCCCGCAAGCGGTCAACAGCATGCTCACCGACAAGATCAGCGGCAACAGGGTTATTTTTTGGCTATTCATGGCAATTTCTCGCAAAGAGGTATAGGCCGGTACCGACAAGGCAACCAGCGCGACGAATCAATGGATAAGTTTGTGGTCCGAACCTGCGATACCTGGTTTCGGAGACGACGGATGCTCGGGTGGAAAACCGGCGCTATCGGTTTCGATCACCGCATGCAGTCCGTTGCCGACAGATTCGATCTTGTAGAGCTCGCCGTGATTGCGAATCGAGCCGGTGACCACACCTTTATTGACAACCAAAATCGCCGATCCCTGCCTGTCTGCCAAATCGCCGTACCAGGTCAAGGTGCCGTGGTTATTGGTGTCGACACGCGACTTCAGGTAGGTCAGAACCTTGCCCGAACCCAGCGTGATTTCCACGCTGTCGCCACTGAGGCTGGTGACATCGATAGCGACTAGCTTGGCTTTCGCGGTCGTCGGTTCTTTTTTGATGCGATCGAATTGCTTAGCTTGCCTGGAGGTCGGGTCTTGCTGCATATCTGCCGGCGCGTTGTAAAACAAGGGCTTGGCCGCCGCAGCAAAAGAGACCGGTATCGCCGACAAAACAAGTGCCGCAAGACAAATGGGCAAGCAATGCCGGTTGTTGGGAGCCGTGGATGCGGGCCACGACAAATTGCTGCAAAAAAATGAACGGAATGGCTTCATGATGAATCGATCCTTTGCGATGAGTTACGCGACGCAGGCTCCAGCGTGATGAATCGGGCTGATCTGCAATGCACGGTGTAATTGCCGACAGTCCTGTCGCGCCGATGCCGATTTGGGCAGAAGCGGATGTCGTTTTTTTCCTGCAAGGACGTGGCAGGGGAAGGGGTAATACCGGAGGGGTGTTGTACTCGGGGCGCCCAACTAGTTATGCCGGACGCGGTGCAACGAATTACTTAATTACGCTGTCCAGAACGCCGTTTTATTGAATACTGCTTGCGATCTGGCGATGTATGTTCACACTGCGAAAAATGCACGATGCGCTTATTTTTGCGGAAAAAGTTTTCAAACTTTGGGTAATTACGCCGTCAATACAACCGAACAATCGGCTTTCAATTTCGTTGAAGCAGTTTGGACGGTACGGCGAATAGCAACCTTTTTAAAAAATCGATCGTCAACTGCTGAACAAAAAATATTTACGCACAACTGACGATCGATAATTGCGGCATTTCAGCAGCGATATGCTAACGATATCCAGCAACCGTGCCTCTAGTTTCATTCAACACACGCGCGTTATCGTTCGCCGATGGCGTGCCCATGGCAAGGCCGTTGTAATTGAGGTTTGGGTTCGAAAAATATTGCAACCGTGGGCAAGTCACCGTGGGGCATTTATAGGACATGATCGTGCGCCATGCGGGCGATGTCGCCGTCTGGCGGTAACCATGTCCATAGGCAAATGAATCATTGGTGGCATCTTCTACGTTATGGTTGGCGCCCTGCATGTGGCCGATCTCGTGCGCAAATGAGTAATAACCAGTCGCGCAGCTATAGCTGACTACGCCAAATGCATAGGACGCACCGCCGTATTGATATGCTTCGCCACAGTACGCCGAATTGGTTGTTAGCATCACAACCACATCGGCTTTTACGCTATCGCGAAGCGTTGTAACGTCTGACAGCGTCTTCAGATCACTGAGCATGGTGTCGAATGTTTTACCGGTTTCGGAATACGTTGTTTGTGCCGAACCGACCAGATTCATGTGAATGTCAATACCACTGTTGATATAGGCCTGGTTCGTCTCTGCTACTGCCAACGTAATCAGACTGGCAACGTCAGTCACTGCACTGCTGACAGTTGAGGGATACACCACCAGAACATCGATAGTCGCGGTGCCGGTAGTCGGCACAGGTGTGGGAGTGGGCGTCGGCGTGGGTATTGGCGTAGTGCCAGTTCTCGTTCTCCGGTCTGCAGAGACCGTCGGTAAATGCGTCGGATGCTCCGGCGGCAAACCAGCACTGTTGGTTTCAATCACAGCATGCAAGCCATTGCCGACCGGTTGAATTTTGTACAGATCGCCGTTATCGCGCACCGAACCCGTGACGTTGCCTTTGTTGACTACCAAAATCGCCGATCCCTGCATGCCCGGCAAGTTACCGAACCAGGTAAAAGAGTCGTGGTGATTGAATTCGATACGCGACTTCACAAACGTCAGCACCTTGCCCGAATCGAGCGTGATATCGATACTGTCGCCGCTTAAAGCACTCGTATCGATATTGACTAGCTTGACTTTGGCGGTCGTTTTTTCTTTCTTGATGCGATCGAGATCGTTGGAATGCAGGCTTGCCATGTCCTGCTGCAGTGCTGCCGGGGTCGCATTAAACAAGGCTTTAGACGCGGCTGTGGCAAACGACACCGGGATGACCGACAAGGCAAGCACGCAAAGATAAGCTGGCATCACCTGCCGTTTGCTGAAAACCGTAGAAA
>JAYTZV010000291.1:0-3564 GCA_043741695.1 Burkholderiales bacterium | reverse complement strand
TATTACGCTGCTCAGAATGCAGCTGATTCCGGATATCCCCGCATGAAGACGGTGAGTCAGTCTTCGCCAATCGCACACCCCGCCAGCATTTTTTCTCTCTTTACCTGTCGCTATCTTGAGTGCTGATCCCGAATCGACATTGGCTGCTGGTGTGCACGATGCCGATGTCGAACGCCTTTTCAGTGACGGCGGCGCGTTGAGCCAGGCCGTTCGCGGCTTTCGTTCGCGTCAGGCGCAAACCGAAATGGCCAAGGCAATCGGCAACGCCATCGCTGGTCAGGAAACCTTGATTGCCGAGGCCGGTACCGGCACCGGTAAGACCTTTGCCTACCTGGTCCCTGCGCTGCTGTGGGGGGGCAAAGTAATTGTCTCGACCGGTACAAAGAATTTGCAGGACCAGTTATTTTTGCGCGATATTCCCACCGTGCGCAAGGCATTGAATGCGCCGGTATCGGTCGCCCTGCTGAAAGGTCGTGCCAATTACGTCTGCCATTTCCATCTCGAACGTACTCTGCAAAATGGCCGACTCACATCGCGTGACGATGTCGGCAATCTGCGCGAAATTTCGCGCTTCATGAAAACTACCTCGACCGGCGACAAAGCTGAATTATCGCGCGTTCCAGAAAACGCACTGGTGTGGAATCTGGTCACCTCCACCCGCGATACCTGTATGGGCGCAGAGTGCCAGTACTACCAGGATTGCTTCGTGATGAAGGCGCGCAAGGAGGCGCAGCAGGCAGATGTGGTGGTGGTCAATCATCATTTATTTTTTGCCGATGTCGCGCTGAAGGAAACCGGCATGGCTGAGCTGCTGCCATCAGCAAACACGATTATTTTCGACGAGGCGCATCAGTTGCCCGATACAGCCACGCTGTTTTTTGGCGATACGGTATCTACCTCGCAAATTCTTGAGTTGTGTCGCGATGTGCAGGCGGAGGGGCTGGCACATGCACGCGATGGCGCAGACTGGTCAAAAGTGGTGTCGTCGGTCGACAAGGCGTCACGCGATTTGCGACTCGCGTTTCCGCAAGATGTGGTGCGGCTCGCGTTCAATCAGATCGCACCATCGAGCGCATTTTTTCCGGCGATGGAAACGCTGCACGCCGAGATGGAGGCGATGATCGCGGTGCTTGAAAAACAGGCAGAGCGCGCGGAGACCATCGAGCAATGTCGGGTGCGCGCAATCAGCCTCGATGCGCAGCTTGCAGCGTGGACTGCGGCATGTGGCCCTTCCGATGCCGATACCGAACATGCAGCGGAAAAAGTATTGTGGGTCGAAGCGTTTTCATCGTCGCTGCAACTACATCAAACACCGTTATCCATTGCTCCGATTTTCAGCAAGCAGCGCGAAGGGGTGCCGCGCGCATGGATTTTTACTTCTGCCACGCTGGCTGTCAAAAACGATTTTAATCATTACAACGCGCAGATGGGATTGATCGATCAGCCCGCGAAATCTTGGCCCAGTCCGTTCGATTATGCGCAGCAGGGCTTGCTTTACGTGCCGCACAATTTGCCGCAACCGAGTGCGCCTGATTACACCGATGCAGTGGTCGATGCGGCACTGCCGGTAATCGTTGCCGCCGGTGGCCGTGCCTTTTTATTGTGCACCACGATTCGCGCGGTCAATCGTGCAGCAGAACGACTGCGTGCCGAATTTGAGCGCCGCAAATTAGCGTTTCCGCTGATGGTCCAGGGCGAAGCGGGACGCACTGAATTACTCGATCGTTTTCGCGCCGCCGGTAACGCGGTGCTGGTTGGCAGCCAGAGCTTTTGGGAAGGCGTCGATGTGCGCGGCGAGGCGCTGTCGCTGGTCATTATCGACAAACTACCGTTCGCGCCACCCGATGATCCGGTGCTGGCAGCGCGCATCGGTGCGTTGGAACGACAAGGCTTGAACGGCTTCATGCATCATCAATTGCCGGAAGCGATCATCACGCTGAAGCAGGGTGCCGGTCGCTTGATTCGCGATGAAACTGACCGTGGCGTGTTGATGTTGTGCGATCCACGACTGATCACAAAACCCTACGGCAAACGGATTTGGCAAAGCTTGCCGAGTTTTACCCGTACTCGCGAACTCGACGCAGTGCTGGCGTTTTTCAACTCGGCGATATCGACTCAAGATTGACGCAATTTGCACCATTATCGGCTTGACGGAATAGGCAACGACGCGACGCGATAGCCAAAAGCGATAACTAAAATCATCCGGGAGATCAATATGGACTTCGTTATTCCAACACCACCGTTGCACACGCTAGCTGTTGCCGGCAGCGAAGCTCGCTTTCCGGTCAATCGCATTTTTTGTGTTGGCCGTAATTACGCAGCGCATGCGCGCGAAATGGGGAAAGATCCGGAGCGCGAATCGCCATTTTTTTTCATGAAGCCTGCGTCGTCGATTGTTGATGCCAGCGTCGGTGAAGTCACGATTGCCTACCCCGCGATGACCGCCAATTTTCATTATGAAATCGAACTTGTCGTGGCGATTGGCAAGGGCGGCGCCAATATCGTGGCGGCTAACGCGTTGCAGCATGTGTTTGGTTATGCGGTCGGACTCGATATGACGCGGCGCGATGTGCAGCAAGAAGCAAAAGACAAGAGTCGGCCGTGGGAATTCAGCAAGGCGTTTCTGGAAGCGGCACCGATCGGTACGATTCATCCGGTGACGGCCATCGGTCATCTGCAGTCGGCAGTAATCTCATTGACGGTCAATGACCAATCGCGTCAAACGTCCAATATCAACATGATGATCTGGTCAGTTGCCGAGTCGATTGCGTATCTGTCGCGCTATGAGGCACTGCAGCCGGGAGACTTGATCATGACCGGAACGCCGGAAGGTGTTGGTGCGGTCAAGCGGGACGAAGTGATGCGTGGTCATGTCGGCGGCTTGAGCGATATTGTTGTGCGCGTGGCGATCTGAACAGGGGTGATTACTGATTGATGTACGGCGCGCCATTCACACCGGCGTAATAGTCAAGGTGGTACCGCAAGGCCGTATCGCGTGGCTGGTCGATGTTGCAGAAAATAATTGACCAGTTCGCCATCATCGTAGCCGAGCGCAAAAAACGCGATGCCTCCGAGTTGCTGTTCACTGAGATAATCGCTTTTCTGGACCAGCGATTTTTTATCCTCGAACCACCCTTCGATCTGATGACCATGGCGATCGGTTGTGCGATAAAAAGCAGAACCGCTTTGCGCCTCATGCCGGGTTGCGCGTAGCTTCGCATCAGTTTGCACGTGCCGGGTAATTTCAGAGGTTGACTCGGCAGGTAATGGCGCGAATGAGGTCGGTACACCAGCACCGATCGTTTTACTGCGCATTGTTTTATCGCGCACCCGCCACTCGTAGCCGAACAGTGGAAAGCCAAGGATCATGCGCTCTCTGGGCACGCCCAGCGCGCTGACTTGCCCGACCGCTTTGATCCAGGTGCCTTCATCGTCGCCGCCAAGTGGCGCGACCGGTCCAGCATATTGACTGTCGCTGGAATGGGCGTCGTATCCCTGCACGACTACATGCGCCACTTTTAGCAGCGTTGCTCGATCGTATAACGCCGACGCGCCGCCGATCGG
>JAYTZV010000290.1:0-3574 GCA_043741695.1 Burkholderiales bacterium | reverse complement strand
ATGCGGATGTCATGATCGCAGGTGGTGCCGAGTCGACCATCTCGCCACTTGGTCTGGGCGGTTTTGCTTCGGCAAGGGCGCTGTCCTCGCGCAACGATGATCCAGCTTCCGCGTCCCGTCCCTGGGATCGCGACCGTGATGGTTTCGTACTCGGCGAAGGTGCCGGCGTGATGGTCCTCGAAGAATACGAACATGCCAAGGCACGCGGTGCAAAAATCTACGCCGAATTACTCGGCTTTGGCATGAGCGCCGATGCACATCACATGACTGCACCACGCGAAGACGGCGATGGCGCGCGACGCTGCATGGTCTTGGCCATGAGCAACGCAGGTGTGAATCCGGAGCAGGTCGATTATGTCAACGCGCACGGCACATCGACGCCGCTGGGTGACGTCGCGGAGACGGTCGCAATCAAACGTACTCTTGGTGATCACGCCAAGAAAATTGTCGTCAACTCAACCAAGTCGATGACAGGCCACCTGCTGGGTGGCGCAGGCGGTCTCGAAGCGGTATTCACGGTGCTTGCGATTCATCATCAGAAATCACCTCCCACCATCAATCTGGACAATGCCGATCCAGCCTGCGATCTTGACTACTGTGCCAACACAGCGCGTGACATGAAAATCGATGTCGCTGTGAAAAATTCGTTCGGTTTTGGTGGCACGAACGGTACGCTAGTATTTGGCAAAGTTTGATCTTGCGGGCGTGCTGAAAAACAATGCCCGCGCGGCGTTGTGTGAGCCGGCACCACCCGCCAAGTCCATTGCCATCTCTGTGATCGTCCAACCGTCGCTATGGATTGGTGTTGGTCTGAGCGGGTTTGTGTTGTTATGCCTGTTCAGCGCGTTGGTGGTTCTTTTCGGCCAGAATGCAGGCACTGGCATGATGGAAAAAATTTCTGTGCTCGTGATCAGCCTTGCCGCTATTTTTGCCGGCATCTCGCTGTGCAAACAACGTACAACGTATCGGCTCGACATAAGCGGTGTAGGGGATATACGTTTGATATCGTTGCCCGGCACGCGTGAACAGTCCCTGGCCAATAGTGGATCCAGTCCGGAGCAAGGACGCTTTCTCGCACCAGGTTCGCTCATTACCCCGATGCTGTTGGTGCTACGACTTGCAGATAGTTACGACAATATCAATACACTGTTGGTTTTTCCTGATAGCGTTTCACGGGACGCATTTCGACGGCTCGCAATTGCATGCCGATGGTTAGTTGTGCAGCGCAAACGCCCGGCATCAACTGTTTTTTGAGAAATGTATTTTGGAAATGAACTTCGGCACGCCGATGCGGTCCATGCGTGGGTTGGTGTTCGGTGCAATGGGTAAGGGAATGCGGCTTGACCACAGAACGCGACATTGACCAGCTGCTGGTAGAGCGGGTACAGCAAGGCGACAAGAAGGCATTCGAGCTGCTGGTAATCAAATATCAGCGCAAATTGCTGAGGCTTGTGTCGCGTTTGGTACGTGATCAGGCAGAAGCCGAAGACGTGGTCCAGGAAGCTTTTATTAAAGCGTACCGGGCCTTGCCACAATTTAGAGGCGATTCGGCGTTTTACACTTGGTTGTACCGGATCGGAATCAACACAGCAAAGAATTATTTGGCGAACCAAGGACGGCGAGCGCCGACGTCGACCGACGCAAACGATCAAGAAGCGGAAACTTTTGACGATGCCGACAACCTAAGAGATATCAATACCCCTGAATCGATGCTGGCAACCAAACAGATCGCCCGAACGGTGAATGAGGCGATGTCTGCCTTGCCGGAAGAATTGAAAACTGCTATTACACTACGGGAAATCGAAGGGCTAACTTACGATGAAATCGCTGACGCAATGGATTGTCCAATAGGTACGGTGCGTAGTCGTATATTTAGAGCGCGGGAAGCGATAGCAGAAAAATTACGACCGTTGCTGGGCACGGCGATCGACAAGCGCTGGTAGAACAATGTCCGAAGGGTGTGTGCTGGATTAAGTGATTCGAGGTCGGTATGAAAACCAATAATATTAAAGACGAACAGATTTCCGCCTTTGCAGATGGTGAAATCGATGCCGATCAACTTCATGCTTTGATGATGGAATGTCGGCAAACGAATCATCTCGCGCAGTGGGATCTCTATCATCACATTGGTGATGTGTTGCGGTCCGATGAGATGGCACAAGATTGCAGCACCGATTTCAGCGCACAACTATCGGCACGTCTTGCTATGGAACCGGCTTATATGCCTGTTGGCGCGTCGACATCTCCATCAATCGGGCACCGCTGGGCACGTTCATCAAGAATGATTTCTGGAATTGCAGCCGGCGCGGCAGCGTTATATTTTGGTGGGGCGTATCTTATGCAACCCACCAACGACGGCTCCATGCTGCAGCGGCTGTCGGCACAGGCGCGGCTCGCGCCGGGTTTCACAATCATTCCGGCCGAAGGGGCGCAGGTCGCTGTTGGTACGCAGGTTGTGATGCGGGATCCACAGATTGACGCTTATCTGATAGCCCATCAGCAGTTTTCTCCTTCTCTGTATAGCACCGCACAATTTGCGCGCGCCGCTTCCTTTGCCAACGAATCTGCAAAGTGACTTTCATGCGGGGGAACAGATTTTTGTTGGAATGCATTGTCATTCTAGGTGCTGCGCTTATTCACCCAATGCGCGCGAATGCATCAGGTGCCGTTGATGAGAGCATTGAGGCGCAACGCTGGCTGCATCAGATGCAAAGCGCTGCCCAAAAAGTAAATTTCTCAGGGATATTCGTCTATCAGCAAGGCAGCCAGGTACGCACCTCGCGGATCACGCATTTGCACGATAGTAAAAACGAACTCGAAAAGCTTGAAATCCTCGACGGCACGCCACGAGAATATTTACGTACCAATGACGAGATCGTTTGCTATTTACCCGATGTCCATACGCTGCTGATCGAGAAAAAAATTGCGCATGACGTGTTCCCAGCGATTTTTGCAGCAAATCCTGCTGACCTTGCACTTTACTATTTGATCAAACGCGGCCAAACGCAACGGATAGCAGGATATGAAACGCAGGAAGTTGTTATGGAGCCTCGCGACAACCTTCGGTACGGTTATCGTCTGGCGGCAGAAAAATCTACCGGGCTCTTGTTGCGTGCACAAACCATCAACGAAAAAAACGAGGTGGTTGAGCAAATTACGTTCACGCAACTTCAAATCGGTAATATTAATCGAGCGCGGCTCAAACCCACTTTTCAAAATATCGCCGGATGGCGGATAGAAAACAGTGCGATAAGTCAGGTAACAACGGCGGGGTGGAACGTGAAGAATACCCCCACCGGATTCAAAAAAATTCGGGAAATGAAACGTCGGATTATCGATTTCGCTGCGACACCTGGTGACGCTGCAAGCGCTCCGGCAAAGTCGCACGAAGTCGTGCAGTTGGTGTACTCGGACGGCGTCGCAGCGATCTCGGTATTTATTGAGCCGGGGTCCCGCAGCAGAACCGAAGGAACTTCGCAGCAAGGCGCGTTGAATATTGCAGGTAAGCGACAGGGCGATTTTTGGCTTACCATTGTCGGAGAGGTTCCTGCCGCTGCAATCAGGCAGGTAGCCA
>JAYTZV010000289.1:0-3585 GCA_043741695.1 Burkholderiales bacterium | reverse complement strand
TTTCTCAAGCGGCCTCGCGCAAGCGAAGACCGGGCAAGCTGCGCTCAAGTAACGAACGTCTCAATCGCGGTAACGCACGACGACTACTTTTGGATGCTGAGGCATTGCATCGAGTGCAAAGGGTTGCACTGACGGTACCGGCGCGGGTTCTGGATCAGCCCGCGGCTGGTAGTTGGCGGATGTAGGTGCTGAGAACGTCATTTGATCGCAGTAATTATTCGTGGAGATTTTCTGTCAGCGAAGGTGCCAATCGAATTCCCTGACGTAATCGACATACGCCGGTGAACGCGAAACGGACATTTGTTCAATGTGCGGTGGTAAAAATGTTAGGCGGCGCGTCATCGGATTTTTTTTATCGTTCGCGGTCGAACCGATGTGGGCAATATCAAAAAATTGCCGCGCGAAGCAATTGGTTGCTGCAATCCCTCCACCAATAAAATAATTTCGCACCACGCCACGGCTGTGCTGCGCTCGTTCAAGTCGGTGACATTTGCAAGACGGTGAGCGCTTACGGTGAAGTGGTGGTTTGAGTGCGGTAGCTTCAGCCTGGAAAAAAACCATCCGGCGATGGAACTCACTCCGACCAATAAACATTCACTTGTCGTCACTCTGCATCTTGGGGAAATCGTGGCCAGACTACCGATTTATTGCTCGTCCATTGCGAACACGGTTTGTGCAAGTCGTAGTCTGCCCACTAATGATCGCTGCAAGGCACGCCGGTGCCATCAAACCATGAAGAATACATTTAGCTCCCTGCGCCGCAATCATTCGGCATCCGATTTGCAGGTACTCGTGGCGCCGCCTGCCGCGCCGCAAACGACAGGTGCCACGTCGGTCCCCGATAACGACAGTTCTGCCTCGCGGCTATGGAACAATTTGAAGCATCATCAACCCTCGCAACCGCTGGAGTACTACCGCGCAGACGACGTGCCCTGGAATGACTCCGGTGTGCAATGTGTTCGTAACACTAGCTGTCTGCATGTCCAAACCGGTACCAATCCGCAATCTCGGGTGCCAATGCACGCACATGTTTTGCCGTCATCCGAAAACGCCCCGGCAGAATCGATCCGCTATGCCGCAGCGCAAGCACCAGCGGGCGCACAAGACGCGTGGACCCGCACGATAATTCATGCGCTGCAATCCGGGCAAGGTGTCTTTCAGTTTGTCTCAACGCAGGCGCACAGGCGTGCCGTATCGCCGCGAGCACCAACCAATGTCCAGCGTAAACACCCCTCTATTCTTGATGAGTTGCTGCAACACAAGAGCCGCAAAGATGGCAGTGTAAATGTGCGTCTTGGCGATCGTTTCGTAGTCACCAAAGTCACCCCGATTGTGACGGAAGGTAGCAATGTCGATCATGTGCAGTATTTGATCGAGGCGGAAGATATTCCCGGTGCACCATTGCCGCAACGGAAATATTCCACCGTGCTGACTCAGGCGGGGCTGCCGTTCACACACGCCGTGCTGACGCCGGCTGCGATTGTTCGCGCCAGCGCGCTGCTCGATGCGCATCAGGGCGAGACCGCAAACATACCGTCCGAGCAGAGGACACCGGTACAGGATGCCTCGCAGCTCATCGTCAGTCATGCCGGTATCGGCCGTAACGCCACCCTGATTGTGTATCGCGATATTGTCAAAGAAATCGATACAGGGATGGTCAACCGAGGCAATCTGGACGACACACTGTGCCGGATTATCGCTGCCTGCCGTGCAATACGCGGTCCCCGCTTTATTCATTCGGAGCCACAGCTCGCTGCGCTGCGCGCAGCGCTCTGGTTGCTCTGCCCGGCGGCACCGAAATCGGCTTTCGACGATAAGGCACGGCGACTCTTTTCTGTTCGGCAATCCGCACCGGGTGCTGCAGTCGGCGTGGAGGCTTCGGGCGACACAATGGCGTCGCCCGCCCACCCGCCGCGATACGCCACGACATTGAAGCGTTCTCGATCGATGACGTCGATGCTGATTGGCTGGCGCACTCAACCGTCTACCCCGCCGAACCTTACTGTGGCCCCGCCCCTGCCCGGTGACGCTGGGGTAGCGCAGGCCACCGGTACTCCCGCTTTGCCGGATGGATTTCATCAAAAGATCGATCAGGGAAATAACTGCCGCTTCTGCCATGCTGGCGAGGTCAACGGCCACTATTCAAATTTCTGGCAGGCTCAACCGGTGGTGATCGATGGCTACGAATATAGAACAGTGGAGCATTATTTTCACGCGCAGAAATATGCTGCTCCCGACGGGGCCTCGCCGGATGACAAAGAAACGCTGGAAAATATCCAAAATGAGATTATGGCTGCCGAAACGCCTGGCAAGACCAAGAACTTAGCAAACAACAAAGACAACCGGCCGTTTGCAGTACCGTGGGAGACCTGGAAAACAGCAAAGATCAAGGTCATGTACAACGGCATTTATGCCAAGTTCAGCCAGGATACCAATCTCAAAGACATGTTGCTGGCCACTGAAGATGCACAGCTCATCGAAACCATGCCAGTAAACGGAAAAGACACGTTCTGGGGAGTCAAGGATGGCGTTGGTACCAACATGCTCGGCCGGATATTGATGCGAGTCCGGAAAGATCTTCGTGAGAATCGAGCCCTCGATCCGAATCCGAACTTCAAAACAGAGAAGTTGGATTAATTGTGAAAAGTCTCGTGACATGTGGTATGCGAAATGCCCTTGCAATGGGCGGAGGCATGATTTTGATTTCAGGGGCAGGTAGTAGCAATCAAACTATCTCGACAAGGTCCGAGTAGCTTTTTAACATACTGTCTGCAGTCAAAAACCGTAACGGTTCGCACATAGCCTGTGCAATCAAAATGCGATCAAAGAGATCGCGATGCACATCGGGTAAGTACCTCACTGCTGCAGCGTGCTTTGCTGTGATCGGAAGCTCTTTGAATCCATTATTGACAATCTCTGACACCAGCGCGTCTGCATCGATGTCAAGTTTGCCGATACCAGCTTTAATCGACGCTTCCCAAATCGACGCACTGCTAATATGAACTTCTGTTGCTGCGATGATCAGCGCGCGGGCTTTTGGCGAAAGTTTTGCATCATCCTGCAACCACCACAGATAAACATGGGTATCGAGCAGCAGTTGCATTATTTGCCCTCGAAAGCGGCTTGTAGGTCGGCAGGTAGCGGCGCATCAAAATCGTCAGCAATACGCATTTTTCCCTTCAATGCGCCGGGGGTGCGAATGCGAGGTTGCGTTACTGGAACTAGCCGGACTGCTGGCTTGCCCGCGCGGGCGATAATGATTTCCTCGCCATTGGTAGCGGCTTCCACGAGTTTGGAGAACTGGGTTTTTGCCTGATGAATATTAACGATTTGCATGGTGGCTCCATAAAAAGACTTAGTCGAGTCTAGTCCATGTGGAGCCGAATTGCAAAACATCGTTCATGGGGTGGTAATGGATGAACATTGCGTCGCGAACTCGACGCGATGTTTTCTTCTGAGCTTCCAGTTTGCTCTCAAATCCACTCTGTTAAGCAAGCGTTGAGCGATCGTCGCTCAACCAACAAAAGCCTCAATCGCCTGCATGAATTGCGCCGGTGCCTGCAACTGCGGCACGTGCGCACACCC
>JAYTZV010000288.1:0-9987 GCA_043741695.1 Burkholderiales bacterium | reverse complement strand
ACGACAGTGCAGCCGACTTCAGCGAACCCGACGCGCCACGAAATCTCCGAGCCGCCGGAGCGGTCATCGTTGAAAAAGATGGCCGCGTCTGGGTGGTTGCACCCACCAACCAGTTTTGCAACCTGAACAATACGTTTCCGAAAGGGCAAATCGACAAACCCGGTTTGACGGCACGGGGTTGCGCGGTCCAGGAAGCGTATGAAGAATCGGGCTTGAAGATCCGCTTGATTCGGCATCTCGCCGATTCAGAAAGTGGCGCGACGCGCTATTACCTCGCCGAGCGCAGTGGCGGCACACCTGCCGATGTGGGTTGGGAATCGCAGGCGGTTAGTCTGGTGCCGCAGAAGGAATTGGCAAAATTATTTGATGACGTTAACGGGCGGTTTCACCATCGTCGCGACAGATTGGTCGCTGACGCGCTGCAGGCAATAACAGCGACAGCACGTGTTGAAGAAGCGACTTTACATGCCGCTGAAATGCCCGCTGGGCAGTCTCGGGGTGCGCCAGATTTTTCTGCACTGATCAAGTTGATCACAACGAATGAGGCTGTACAAACATCGATGGCGGATATGAACGGCCGTATTGAAGTCGCCCTATCCGAGCTATTGACGAAGCCGGAACGCAAGGTAGCAAATCAAGCGAATGTGACCATGTATGCGTCGTCGTTATCCAAACGGATCAGGCACACAATGGCAGCGTGGCGTGAAAAAAATTGCGATGTCATTCAAAACAGCCCCGCATTCAATCCGCTTCTCATCGAGCGGCACAAGAGCCCCCCACCGCACGCCCGCACTGTGCTTCGAGGGATCGGTAAAGATGCAAAACCGTACCTGCATGCCAACCACATTCCGCTCGATTCCAGCATCGCGTTCATTGCTGCGCAACGCCCTTTGTCGAATCCGCCACCCGGCGTTGATAACAGCAACACCTTCTGGCAAACCGTGTTGCACGAAGATGTTGCGCTGATCGTCGATCTGACCGAACCCAACGAAAAGCCACGCGAATTACCCTATGGTCCGTCTGAAGATAAGCACAAGAATATTGGCAGCCACACGCTGCATCTGGCACCGGGAATCACCACAAATCAACGACTACCGGACACCACCACAAATCAACAGCTGCGTGTTGAGCAAATCGAGGTGCGTGCAGCGAGCAGTCTGCAAGCACGTACAGTAACGCGCCTGCACTTTACTGGTTGGAAGGATAAAACCGCCATCAACGCAACTACGTTGATGGCACTCGCCGATCAGGTCGTGACGGCCAGTAAAAAGCGTGCCGGCAGCGTGCTGATCCATTGCAGCCACGGGGTGGGCCGTACTGGCACACTCATTACGTTCATTGCCGCTAGCGAGCAGATCGATAAGGTGCTGAAAAAGCAGCCAGACATGTCGACTGAAGACTTTACGCAGCTTGTCATCGCAATCGTCGCACGCGGTCGTATCGAGCGCGGTCTGCAGTTTGTCAGTGACGTTCAGTTCCCGCTGATTATCGAAGCGCTGATGACAAGGCATTTTGAAGGTGTCCAAAATAATCGCTTGATTGCCAAAAAAAGCACCGTTTGATTTGACCTCGGCAGCGTGCAATCAAGCGCACGAGGTCGCGGCTCGAACATGTACTTCCGACTTGCATCGCGCGGTTGGCATTGCCACTGACATTGATCACACAAGCGCACGTACATCACCGGCAAGTTTTCCGTGGCCGCCAATAACCATGTTTAGTCACCACAAATAATTCGGAATAATTTTTCAGATTCTTACTGTGGATGATGAATAAAGCGGCACTATCCGCGAGCGGTAATGCCTGATACCGATCCACATCACATCGCGATGAACAACAGAAGCGCTCCATCAGGCGCAGCAATGCGATTTGCCGCGCAAGCCTGCAGCCTGCGCAGGCTAATCGCGATGCCCTGACAAATCAAATTTATTGGGTAAGCTCTGACCCGATCATTCACCATCAGCATTTTTACTCGGTAATTCTTGCCGCAATCGCCCCACGTAAATGCGCTTGGTAGGGTTGGCAATATCAAAGCTTCTAAAAAAATTCCGATAGCGCGTATTGATCTGCTCATGGGATGGGTCGTCTCTTGCAAGGGTGATGTATGAGCGGATATCAGCGTGCATCTGCTACAAAACACTTTCAGGTACGTCATAAACGCGCCACGCTGCGATCGCTTTCGCTGCTTCATCGCGGCTGGTGATTTTGGTGATATCCAACTGCGGACCATCAAACGGAATCGGTAACCCGTTTTCGATAGCGGCAGTCGAGCGCCTTTTTTTATACGCCATGCTTAAAGCCTTGACCGTATCAGTATGGTTATTTCGGGTAGCGACAGCGGTTACAGTTTCGCCATCGTAAGTGCGATTGAGATTGACCTGCGGGCGATCTGCCAGCAAGCGAACAACCGTGGTATGACCGCGTGATGCGGCAATCCACAGCGGTGACGCGCCACGGTGAGTTGGCAGGTCGGCGTCGATGCGGGGTGCGGTCAGCAGTGCTGTCACCACCTCGGCGTAGCCATTTTGTGCGGCGACATACAGTGGCGCGGCACCGCTTTCTGCTAACGGAATATTTTCATTGATTTCGGCATGCTCCAGCAGTGCGGTGATTGACTCGAGGTGATTTTTTTGTGCCGCGATGTAGAGAGGTGTGGCTTCTTGCAGAGTCAGTGCGTTGGGATTGATGGCTGGATGCTGCAGCAATGTGCGTACTGCGGCGTGATTGTTTTGTCGCGCTGCGTAATAGAGCGCGGTGCGACCTTGGTCATCGGCGCGTGCAGGGTCGAGATCTGTGCGCGCAAGCATTAGGCCAACCAAATCGTGTGTGCCGTTTTCGATTGCAGCCATCAGACTTGTCTTGTCGGTGTTGTCGATTTTTTTGTTGGGATTGGTACGTCTTTCGTTGGCGGCTGCGCGTAACAGGTCGGCTATGTTTTGGTGACCTTTTCCGATGGCTATATCCAATGCTGTTTCGCCATTGCTTGTTTTTGCTAGGTCGAGGTCATTGTGGGTCAATAAAACGGAGATGATGTCTGTATCACCGTTTTGTGCTGCGATGTAAAGTGGCGTTTCACCACTCGGTGAGCTCTTGTTGCAATCGATATTCGGGCTTTCCAGCATGGCGTTGACAACGTCGAGATGGCTTTTACTTGCGGCGGTCAAAAGAGGTGTCCAGCCGTTCGCATACTCTTTGTTGCAATCGACTTTCGGGTTTTTCAGCATGGCTTTGATAACGTTCACATGGCCGTGATGTGCTGCGATGTAAAAAGGCGTAGCGCCACTCGGCAAGCTCTTGTTGCAATCGACATTCGGGCTTTCCAGCATGGCGTTGACAACGTCGAGATGGCCCTTATCTGCGGCAAACAAAAGAGGCGTCCAGCCGTTCGCATCCCCTTTGTTGCAATCGACTTTCGTATTTTCCAGCAAGGCACTGATAACGTCGGCGTGACCGTTTTGTGCTGCGATGTAAAGAGGCGTGGTGCCATCCGTCATGCTCTTGTTGCAATCGATATTCGATTTTTTCAGTAAGGCTCTTACAACGCTGGCATGGCCATTGCCAGCCGCAGCGTAAAGCGGGGTGAAACCGTTATCAGTTGTTTTATTACTGTCGAGCCAATCTTCCCGAATCCACGCTTGAACTCGAGTAAGATCGTTATCTCTCGCCGCTTCATAAAAATGTTGATTAACGCGCGCACGCGCTTCCAACGATTCACGCCGCAGTCGCACCATATTTCGCAGGTCGCGCGAACGCGGCGTTATCGGCGGCGATACAGGTCGTGTGCTGACACCCGCTGCAGGTTGATCACTGCGCACCGGCTGCGCATCTGCAGGTGCAGCCTGATCCGTTTGTCTGATTGGTGTTGCATTACTATTTCTGCGTGTGCTGGAAGTTGTGTACATGGTGTTTTTCTTTCGCCGTGTCATACGCGCGCGTTACGCGAGCGCGTGTAAAAAAATGATCGTCCCCTGATTTTTTCCAGAGACGATTTACCTTTGCATCGTGCTGATTTGCAAGAATGCAGATGACATTGCAATTCAGGTACATCGTTCTGCTGCAGATACACGCTGCCACGCGTAGCCCTGCTTTCATCCACGGTCATGCGATTCGGATTTGGCACGTGCAGATTGTTCGCGTGTTGGCACAACTTTTTTTGCGTCGTGAAACCGCCTCCCGCTCAATCGTGCGAGACAACAACTTGCGTATTTATTTTTCCAACCTTGAGTGGCAGTGGAAACTGGAATAGTTCCATCGCTAACGCATCCAAAATCCTGCTTTGCGAGCGCGATTGGTTTTTATTTTTCTTCGCGATGAGATGGCTTGTATCTGCCGGGGATTTGATCAACGTGCTGGCATGAACAATGTTTAGAAGACCGCTTGCACAACGCTTGGATCGCGCCAACGCCAATCTGTTTTTGAAAGCGGCTTCGGAGTCGATATAGGTGCTCTCGGCAAACCGAACCGCACCAGCGAAGACCAGCAATTCAGAAATTTGCACATTCCAAAACTAATCCGGAACCAATTCCCCGCGATCAACACACAAGTGTAACTTTCCTTCGATCGTGCCGAAAAAATGCAGTAAGAACACAACATGCCACCGCGTGCCGACACGATTTTGTACTATTGTTCTCGGGACAGATCATGTCATTAGTATCGCCACGAAATTCGACTTCACACAACTCTTCGCCGCCGCACTTCGGGCCCGATACGGAGCCTGATGCTGCAAGTGCGCGCCCTGCGACTTCTGAATTTGCATCGGCTTCGCCAATACCAGCCTTCGATGCAATGTGGGAAAAAATTGAAGACCATCGCAAGACTTTGGCGAAGCCGATCTACTTCGAACGCAGCATGGTCGCCCCCAACCACACCGGCGTCCGTTGCCCGAACAACGACCACACGCTAACAGTGCGACTTAATAAAGAAGAGACCACGCGCACACCGCTCCATGCCAATTACGTACAGCTGAGCACAACCGGTCGCTACGCGGTAGGTCAATCACCGGACGGTGAATTCAAGCTGGCCTGCACGCGCGATCTGATTCACAGTCTTGATTCCGGTCGGGGCCTGTTTCAATTTACCTCACGCACTGCACATCGCTACGACGGTGAGTGCGGTCCAGCCAACTCCACGATACGAAACGAGCGATCTCTGAGTACGATTGCCTCAATGATCGAAGCCCAGCGCACACCATCAGGTGATCTGCCGATGCTTGGAGGGCGCTATCAGATCACACAATTTGCACCGTTGCGGTCTGACGCCGCAGAAAATGATGTCACGCGCTATAAGCTCACTGCGACGGATATGTACACAAACGAATCTAGAACCGTGTGCATCACGCAGGCGGGACTGCCCTTTGTCCATAAGCTGTTGAAACCGAAAGACATTGCCCGCGCGGCGGCACTGCTCGACACACATCCAGAGGCAATTCTCGCCACGCCTGTAGATGATGCCCATCAGCAAACCGGGCCACTGATTTGCAGCGCAGCGGGTATCGGCCGCAGCGCGGTACTGGCGGTGTATCAGGATCTTTGCAATCGGATGCCGAATGATGTCGACGAATCCAATCTGGATGCGCATTTGGAAGCGGCGATAAAGAAAGGTATTAAGGCGCGTGGGCCGAAGTTTTTATATTCAAAAAAACAGGTGGAGGCGTTGCGTGAAGCGCTGTTGATAAAAATGCGGAATGCGCGTGGCTCACCAGGTAATCGGCACATTGCGGGGCAAAATCTATTCGATCAACTCCGGCGGCAAACTGACGAATGGGTATCCGAGCAAAACGAAGCGGGTAACGCGGAAGTATCGGCATCGGCGAGTGTTACAGATCAGGGCGTTGCATCTGAATCGCTGCCTTCGCGAGCGGGAGAGCCTGATCTGGCACTGTTGTCGCCCCAACTGCTTGGTGGCGTCGGGTCCACGGCGCAAAATGACCACGTGTCCAACGGAGAGCGGGCTGTTGAGCAAGAAGGCGAACGTGCAGCACAGCAAGTCGTACCTGGGGCCGGGGTTTCCGATACAGCGTTAGCTGCAAATCTTGGCGACCGTGCATCCAATGTAGGATCATCGGCAGCGCAAGGAGGTACAGCACCCGATGCAGCATCAACCGCAGTTCGAGGAGACCCCGCGTCCGATGCAGCACTATCCGCAGCGCAAGGAGGTCGCGCATCCGATACGGCATCACCCGCAGTTCTAAGAGACCCCGCATCCGATACGGCATTATCCTCAGCGAAAGGAGGGCGCGCATCCGATGCAGCAATACTTGCAGCGCAAGGCCACGGCGCCGGCGGCATAGCACCAGACGCAGCGCAAAGAATTACCACAATCGATCCAGCGCCCCCCGCAGTAATCAGTTCCGGAATCACGCCCGCACCCACTGGTCCAGACAATGCCGAATCGCCAGTAGTGGAAAATAATCAAAACGATAGTCAAAGGCATGTAAGGTTCGCCCCGGGTTCATCGAGCATGAAGAGACGGTATCGCTCGACTTCAGATTTCGCACGCGAACCGATTCAGCTCTATCACAAATGCCGTGACGCGCTCAGGAAGGCGAATCAAAATGGTGCAACATTTTTTGAATTTCCTCCGGAACCTTTCTTGCAGAAAGTAGTAAGGCGGGGCGACACCGAACCGTTGCCTGATGTACACGCTGTCGCATTGGCAGTCGCTACCATTTCACAATTCACCACCACGCGGGGAGTGGTGTTGACATCCGCTACCATCGGTTTCGAGACGGATGCGCAAAAACAGGTCCTCAAAAATTTGCAGGCACGCGTTGATACGTTCACACAACCGCGCGTGCTCCAGGCATTGGTGCGTCCTTTCATTAGACATCGTATGAAATCCACACCGCTTGAGAATTTTTTTGACATGAAAAAACTTGCGGTCTTTCTGCTACCCGAAATTAATGACGAGATCGACAATTGCGAAGAGATCAGCGAGGAGCCGGAAGGGCTAAAAAATGAGCTCAACAACGTGAAGCTCGATACGTGGAAAAACGTACCAATTACCGCACAAGACTGGCTTGACGACGCGAATCTGATCGAAGAACCTGCGCTTGCTAACGATTGCCATTCAGCGGCAGCGGTCGTCGTTGAAAAAAAGGATGGGCGGGTATGGGTTGGCGCGCCAACCAACCAGGAAGGCAACAAGGAAAACACCTTTCCATCAGGCCCAATTGGAAATAATTCCGGCTTGACCGCACAAACTTGCGCCCGAAAAGAGGCGTACCAAAGACTAGGCTTGCAAATCTCGTTGACGCGACAATTGATCGATATAAGGGACGCTACTGGTACGACCCGCTATTACTTGGCAGAGCGCACTGGTGGTACACCCGCGGATGCAAGCTTTAAATCGCAAGCGGTAAGCCTTGTCCCGATGAGAGAAGCGCTGACGATGTTCGAGGACGATGGCAAGTTTGCGTATGGACGCGAGCGAGATGTTCTGAAGGTTCTACAGCAATCAATACTGAATACACGATTAATTGCGGATTTAGCACTAGCACACTCCATAAAGGTACTGCGCGACTGGATCCCCGATATCTTAGCAAGTCTAAAAAAAGATTCGCGAGCTCTCGAAGGAGCTAACAATAGATTCGCTTACCAATTGGACAATAATTTTCGAATTCTGTCAGATCAGATAAATGGTGTTGTAAAAAATTGGCGCATTGAAAACCTTCAATTGATTGGTGATGACCCTGAAAATCCAAACATTCCACGATCGCATATCGTCACCATGCTCAAGACGCCGACAGGTAGCGTTACACCGTACCTGCATGCCAATCGAATTCCATTGGATAACTGCAGCATCCAGTTCATTGCCGCGCAGCGACCGCATATTGTTCCTGCTGCCGCGAACAATAGCGGTAATATTAGACGAACCCTGCAGAATATGGTGCGCGTAAAACCGCCAACAAACTCTGACACAGGGTATGACAACGTCGTCACGTTCTGGCAAACGGTACTACAGGAAAAAGTTGATCTGATCGTAGATATTACCGGCGCAAAGTCAAAAGAGTTCTCGTACGGTCCGTTCCAAAATAGCGAAATGGATATTGGTATCCACCGGCTGACACATAAGGGCGACCGAAGAGAGGGCGGTTATCCCGTCGAGGAGATCGAAGCACGCGATGCAGGGAACCATGTGACCAACCGCGTGAAGCGCCTGAGCTACTCTGCATGGCCGGATGACACCGCGATCTCGCCCGATGCGCTCATAGCGTTAGCGGGAGCGGTTAACCTGGCAGTTCCCGGGCAGGGAGCGAACGTTTTGGTACACAGCACTAATGGTGACGGACGCGCCGGCACGCTGATTGCCTTCATAGCCGCCAGCGAGCAAATTCGCCGCTTGTTGAAACCGCCTACGATTACAATGTCGCCTAAAAAGGTTTGCGATATCGTCATCAATATCATTGTGCGCGGCCGTGTTGAGCGCGACTCAAAATTTGTCGAAAGTACGCAAATAAAACTACTATTTGCCGCGTTGCTGCAAAAGCATTTCCTTCGCGCTGAGCTCGACAATCGCGGGAATGTTGTGTTGATTGGGAGATAAAGAACAGTAAAAATGTGAAGCGCTGATGGAGCGCCGTTATGGCCGCGCTAATGGAGATTCCACTGGTTTTATTACAAAGATTTCAATGAAGGACGACGTCGGTAGAATCACGCAAATTGCAGAATCAAAATCAACGCCTCTGCCCATACATCATCTGCTCAGCCAGCAGCTTGCGCAATGGCGGCAACGCATCCACCAACCCCAGCGACAGACCCAGCAAGGTCTGCGACAACGCACCATCTGGCGCACTCGCAAAGATGCGCGCCATCGTATCGGTGAGGCGAATCGCAACACTACGGTCAACCTTGCGTTGCCGTGCAAAGTCAACGAGTGCAGCGGGACTTGCGTCAACGGACAAACATTCAGCCAATACGCTGGCATCGCGCAATCCCAAATTTAGCCCCTGACCCGCAACCGGATGCAAAGTCTGCGCCGCATTACCAATCGCCACAGTACGCGCGGTCGGCGCAACAACAGCATTCAATCCAAGCGGATAAGAAAAGCGCGCTGCCACCTCAAGAAATTGTCCGACTCGCTGACCGAAGGCGGTCGACAGCGCCTGCAAAAACACGGCGTCATCAAGCTGCATCAACTGCGCTGCCGTCGCAGTAGCAGCGCACCACACCACCGCGTAGCCATCGTCCTGCGGCAGCAAGGCCAGCGGTCCTTCGGCAGTGAAGCGCTCGAACGCACGCTGCATGAGTGGTGCTGTCACCCGCACGTGCGTGACGATCGCAGTCTGGCCGTAATCACGATGTCGCTCGCGTGCGGGCTGCTGCGCAAAGACACCGCCTTCGACTTGAATCAACACTTTGCTGCGAACCTGTTTGCCGTTTTCGAAATGCAGATTGATCTGGTCCAACGATTCATCGCTGCGGCTGATGTGTACCGGTCGCAATACGGTCAACCCAGCATTAGCAACGACGCGATTCAACGCCGTGATCAACGCACCGTAGCGCGTCACGTAGCCAAGCGCCGGTACCTGATATTCATCGGCCTCGATCAGCGTGCGTCCAAAATGGCCGCGACGCGATACATGAATTTGCGTGATGGCTTGTGACGGTATCGGCCACGCATCGACCCGTTCCAAAATCTGGCGACTGCCGTACGAGAGAGCGATCGAACGCGGGTCAGCGGCGGATTGCTCGGTGGTCTTTGCATCGAGCAGCAGCAATCGATCAGGCGATACGCCACGCTGCATCAGCAGCGCCGCCAGTGTCAAACCGACTGGCCCTGCACCGCAAATGGCGATATCGACAGCCGCTGGGAATGACGTTGCCATCGAATCTGTAATCGAACCAGTCATCGCGCCATCACCGCCTCGATCTCGGCAATGGTTTTTGGTGCAGTGCTGAGAATGTCGATACCGCTGGCGGTGACCGCCACATCGTCTTCAATGCGAATGCCGATATGCCAGAACTGTTCCGGCACGCCGGGTGCAGGGCG
>JAYTZV010000287.1:0-10009 GCA_043741695.1 Burkholderiales bacterium | reverse complement strand
GCCCTTCCCCACAACTTGATGTGCAATCCGCTAACCGGTCAGGCCGTGTCGCGGAAGGTTAGATTAACCCGCTAATCTCGCGAAACGCGAAGAAAGGTGCGCAAGATGATGCAGCAATATCGTTCTAACTCCTATTTGTTCGGCGGCAATGCCCCGTACATTGAAGACCTGTACGAGTCCTACCTCGACAATCCGGGTTCCGTGCCAGACAACTGGCGCAATTACTTCGACGCGATGCAGCACGTGCCCGCCGTCGACGGCACCGATAAGCCCGACGTCGCACATGCTCCGGTGATCGCTTCGTTTGCCGAACGCGCCAAGGCTGGACCGATCCGCACCGTGGTTGCTTCTGCCGATGCCGAAATGGGTCGCAAGCGCGTCGCGGTCACACAGCTAATCGCCGCGTACCGATTCCTCGGCAGCCATTGGGCCAATCTTGATCCATTGAAGCGCCAGGAACGTCCTGCGATTCCCGAGCTGGAGCCGACGTTCTATGGTTTTAGTGATGCCGACATGGACACGGTCTTCAACATCAGTAATACCTATTTTGGTGGCGAGACGTCCACGCTGCGTGACTTACTCAATGCACTACGCGACACCTACTGCCGCTCGATCGGTGCAGAATTCATGTACATCAGCGACCCGGGTGAAAAGCGCTGGTTGCAGGAGCGACTCGAAGCCTCGCGCTCGTCGCCCAATTTCAGTTCAGAAAAAAAGCAGCACATCCTCGATCGCCTGACCGCTGCAGAAGGTCTTGAGCGATACCTGCATACCCGCTATGTCGGCCAGAAACGCTTCTCGCTCGAAGGCAGCGAAAGCTTCATCGCCTCGATGGATGAAACGATTCAGCGCGCCGGTGAAAAAGGCGTGCAGGAAATCGTTATCGGCATGGCGCATCGTGGTCGATTGAATGTGCTGGTGAATATTCTCGGCAAGACGCCACAAGAATTGTTCAGCGAATTCGAAGGCAAGCATGCCGATGATTTGCCAGCAGGTGACGTGAAATATCATCAAGGTTTTTCAAGTGACATCAGTACACCGGGTGGTCCGGTGCACTTGTCGCTGGCGTTTAACCCATCGCATCTTGAAATCGTCAACCCGGTGGTTGAAGGGTCGTGCAAGGCGCGGATGGAACGGCGCGGCGACAAGGACGGCTCGCAAGTGCTGCCGATTCTGGTGCATGGTGATGCGGCCTTTGCAGGTCAAGGCGTGGTGATGGAAACGCTCAATCTGGCACAGACACGTGGCTACGGTACCGGCGGCACAATGCATATCGTGATCAACAACCAGATCGGTTTCACAACCTCCGATCCACGCGATTCGCGTTCGACCTTGTACTGCTCGGACGTAGTCAAGATGATCGAAGCACCGGTGCTGCACGTGAACGGTGATGATCCGGAAGCAGTCGTATTTGCTACGCAAATTGCGATGGACTACCGCGTCGAATTCAAAAAAGACATCGTGGTGGACATCATTTGCTACCGCAAACTCGGCCACAACGAGCAAGACACGCCAGCACTGACACAGCCGCTGATGTATAAGAAAATCGGTCAGCACCCGGGCACGCGCAAGTTGTATGCCGACAAACTGGTCGCGCAAGGCACGGTAGCTACCGAGGCGGGCGACGAATTGGTCAAGGCCTATCGCGATGCGATGGACGCGGGCCGTCACACCATCGACCCGGTGATCTCGAACTTCAAGAGTAAGTACGCGGTTGACTGGATGCCATTCCTGAATCGCAAGTGGACCGATGCGGCAGATACCGCCGTTCCGCTGGCAGAATTAAAACGCCTTGCCGCGCGCATCACCACGGTACCGGCTGATTTTAAGGTTCATTCTCTGGTTGAAAAAGTGCTGGCAGATCGCGCCACGATGGGCCGCGGCGAATTGAATCTCGATTGGGGCATGGGCGAACATCTGGCGTATGCCACGCTGGTGTCGTCTGGTTATGCAGTGCGTCTGACCGGGCAGGACGCTGGTCGCGGCACCTTCGTGCATCGTCATTCAGTGCTGCACGACCAGAATCGCGAGCGTTGGGACGCAGGTAGTTTTGTACCGCTGCAAAATATTTCGGATCAGCAGGCGCCGTTCACCGTGATTGACTCGGTACTGTCGGAAGAAGCGGTGCTCGCATTTGAATATGGCTTTTCGACTGCAGAGCCAAACACGCTGACCATCTGGGAAGCGCAGTTCGGTGATTTTGCCAACGGTGCGCAGGTCGTGATTGATCAGTTCATCAGTTCCGGTGAAGTCAAATGGGGCCGCGCTTCAGGTTTGGTAATGATGCTGCCGCATGGTTATGAAGGGCAGGGACCGGAGCATTCTTCGGCGCGTCCCGAGCGCTTTTTGCAGCTATGTGCCGACAACAATATGCAGGTGGTGCAGCCGACTACCGCTGCGCAAATTTTCCATCTGCTGCGTCGTCAGATGATTCGCTTGTTCAGGAAGCCTCTGGTGATCATGACGCCGAAGTCGCTGTTGCGTAACAAGGATGCGGGCTCACCACTGTCCGATTTGGCCAAGGGTAGTTTCCAGACCGTCCTCGGTGAAGTCGATGAGAAGATCGATGCGAAGAAGGTCAAGCGCGTGGTGGCGTGTTCCGGCAAGGTGTATTACGACCTAGTCAATGCCCGCAAGGAGCGCGCACAGAACGACACAGCGATCATCCGCATCGAGCAGTTGTATCCGTTCCCGCACAAGGCGCTTGCAGCGGAACTGAAAAAATTCCCGAACTTCACCGAACTCGTATGGGCGCAAGACGAGCCGCAAAATCAGGGACCGTGGTTTCAGATCCAGCACAACATTTTCGAAAATCTCGTCGATAGTCAAAAGTTGGCCTATGCGGGTCGACCAGCCAGCGCCTCCCCGGCAGTTGGCTACTACGACAAGCACTATGCCCAGCAGAAGGCATTGATCGAAACCGCATTTTCCAAACTCAAGGGCTTTGTCCTTACCAAATAATTGAAACGACGGCGCGCTGGAAGCCGGTGCGCCGCCTGAACAAACCGAATCGGAGAGTTTTACATGGCAATCCTTGAAGTCACCGTTCCACAATTGTCGGAATCCGTCGCAGAAGCAACCCTCTTACACTGGCATAAAAAAGTCGGCGAGCCAGTCACTCGCGATGAAAATCTGATCGATATCGAGACCGACAAAGTCGTGCTGGAGTTGCCAGCCCCCGCCTCTGGCGTCATTACACAAGTGATCAAACCTGATGGCAGCACCGTCGTAGCGGGTGAAATTATCGCCCTCATCGATACCGATGCATCGGCCAAAGTCAGCCCGATGGAAGTTTCGGCGCTTCCGGTCCCATTGCCTACCACTGCGCCTGTCGTTGCAGCCGATACGGTGGCCGCTGCGATTGCGGCGATGACATCGAAAGCGTCAGCTAATGTGGCAATGCCCGCTGCTGCAAAAATGCTGGCTGATAATAATTTGACGACAGCACAAGTCGATGGCACCGGCAAAGATGGCCGTGTTACCAAAGGCGATGTCATCAACAAGCTGGAACAAAAACCGGTGCCTACAGTTGCACCAATTGCACCAGCTGTAGCACCTGCTGCACCGAAAGCTGCGCTGCAACAAGTTGCCAGCGCCACCGCGTTGAATCTCGGTCAGCGTCCCGAAGAGCGCGTGCCGATGAGCCGCTTGCGCGCACGTATTGCTGAGCGATTGGTGCAATCGCAATCGACCAATGCAATTTTGACGACCTTTAACGAAGTGAACATGGCGCCTGTGATGGACCTGCGCGCCAAGTACAAAGACAAGTTTGAAAAAGAGCACGGTGTCAAGCTCGGCTTCATGGCATTTTTCGTCAAGGCCGCGGTCGCAGCACTGAAAAAATATCCGATCATCAATGCCTCGGTCGATGGGAACGATATCGTCTATCACGGCTATTTCGATATTGGTATTGCGGTCGGTTCACCACGCGGTTTGGTTGTGCCGGTACTGCGTGATGTTGATCAGATGTCGATTGCCGAGATCGAAAAGAAAATCGGTGAATTTGGTGCCAAGGCCAAAGAAGGCAAGCTGACACTCGATGACCTGACCGGTGGCACCTTCTCGATTTCTAACGGTGGCACTTTCGGTTCGATGCTGTCGACACCGATCATCAACCCGCCGCAATCGGCTATTTTGGGTGTGCATGCGACCAAAGATCGCGCCGTGGTTGAAAATGGCCAGATCGTGATCCGGCCGATGAACTATCTGGCAATGTCGTACGACCATCGCATCATCGACGGTCGCGAGGCAGTGCTTGGATTGGTCGCGATGAAAGATGCGCTGGAAGATCCGGCGCGCTTGTTGCTGGATCTGTAAATTAACGTGCTGCGTTGTGAACGGTCTAGCGACCTTTATAGCGAACTGCGCAGCGACCAACGCGGCCGAGAGCAAGCGTGCGTACGCTTGTTCGGTCAGCACGTGTAGCTAGCGTAGTTAGGCGAAGCAGGTAAATCACAGGATTGAATACAGAAGGAAGTCATGTCGAAAAATTTTGATGTCGTCGTCATCGGTGGTGGCCCCGGTGGCTACGTTGCGGCAATTCGTGCTGCACAACTGGGCTTCACCGTGGCCTGTATCGATGAATGGAAAAATGCTGCCGGTGGTCCGGCACCGGGCGGCACTTGCACAAATGTCGGCTGCATTCCATCGAAAGCGCTGCTGCAATCGTCCGACCATTTCGAGCACGCCGGTCATGCTTTTGCCGAGCACGGTATCGATATCAAGGGCCTGTCACTGAATTTGCCACAGATGTTGTCGCGCAAAGAGACGGTGGTCAAGCAAAACAATGACGGTATTTTGTACCTGTTCAAAAAGAACAAGATCGCGTTTTTTCATGGCCGCGGTACGTTCGTCAAAAATGATGGCGCGGGTATTGAGATCAGCGTCACCGGTGCAGTCAGCGAGACGCTACTTGCACGTCAGGTGGTGATTGCTACCGGCTCGAATGCCCGTGCACTGCCAGGTACACCCTTTGATGAAAAACTGATCTTGTCGAATACCGGCGCGCTCGCCATTGAGTCAGTGCCCAAGAAACTGGGCGTGATCGGTGCTGGCGTGATCGGTCTGGAAATGGGTAGTGTCTGGCGCCGTCTCGGTGCGGAAGTGACCGTGCTCGAAGCACTGCCAACCTTCCTGGGCGCAGTCGACGAACAGATCGCCAAAGAGGCGCATAAGCTTTTCACCAAACAGGGTCTGTCCATGCAGTTTGGTGTGAAAATCGGCACGATCACTGCGGGCAAAAACAATGTCACGGTCGAGTATGTCGATGACAAAGGCACGGCTCAAAAAACCGTGTTCGATAAACTGATCATTTCGATCGGTCGTACGCCAAATACGATTGGCTTGAACGGCGACGCTATCGGTTTGAAACTAGATGAGCGCGGCTTCATCACAGTCGACGACGAGTGCAAAACCAGTGTGCCGAATGTGTGGGCGGTCGGTGATGTAGTGCGCGGTCCGATGCTGGCGCATAAGGCCGAAGAAGAAGGTGTGGCCGTGGCGGAACGCATCGCCGGACAGCACGGTCATGTCAATTTCAATACCGTGCCGTGGGTGATTTACACCTCGCCGGAAATTGCATGGGTCGGTAAAACCGAACAGCAATTGAAAGCCGATGGCGTGGCATACAAAGCAGGTACGTTTCCGTTTCTGGCGAACGGTCGTGCACGTGCGTTAGGTGATACCAGCGGCATGGTGAAGTTTTTGGCCGATGCCAAGACGGATGAAATTCTCGGTGTGCATATTGTCGGACCGTCTGCTTCCGAGCTGATTTCAGAAGCAGTGGTGGCGATGGAATTCCGTGCATCGTCCGAAGATATCGCACGCATCTGTCATGCGCATCCGTCGTTATCGGAAGCGACCAAGGAAGCCGCGCTTGCTGTCGACAAGCGTGCGCTGAATTTCTAACTCGGGAGTGGTCATGCGCTATTTAGTGTTGTTGTCTGTTGTTCTGTTGAGCGCATGTGCCACCGGTTCGGTAAATCGTACCGTGCAGATCGATACCCGCAGTGGTGGACTTCCGGTACCTGGCGCGACTTGCCTGGTCAATTTCGGTCGCGAAGGTTTTACCGTGACCACACCCGCCACGCTTCAGACGAGCGGTATGCAAGGTGACCTGCAGGTGGTCTGTAACAAGCCTGGCTACCGTACTTCCGAGTTGTATTACCGTCGTATGCAAGCCGGTGGCTACGGCGGGCCGAATGTCGGTCTCGGCCTCGGTGGTGGTAGCGGCGGTGTCGGGCTCGGAGTTGGCTTGAATTTTCCGATTCAGATGGGTGCTCGCAGTGACTATCCGCCGAGTCTGATAATCGATCTGACACCACAATAAGTGCGTCTCTGAAAAGCCGACTAGCGTCGTTGCGTTGGCTTGCAGTACAGGTGTGGTGCGGGTGCTGACACGGCTGGTCTGTCGGGTTTTGACAGGCGCAAAAACAGCGCTGCCTGCAGTGCTGTACGGGAAAAATATGGGCGAGCTGATCTCGCCCTTTTTCATGATGAAATACCGCGTATAAAGTTGATGCAATGCCGATGACCGTCATGGAGTTTTACGAACACGCGCTGACCCAGCGCGGGTTTTCTGCCGATCCGGCACAACGCGCTGCAGTCGAGCGCCTGCAACTTGCTTACGATGAATGGGTGGCGTATCGGGCACAACGTTCCAGTAGTTTCAAGCGCATCATCCATCGCCCTGATGTGCCACGCGGCGTCTATATGTGGGGTGGTGTAGGGCGTGGCAAATCGTTCTTGATGGACAGCTTTTATTCGGTGGTGCCGTTGGTACGCAAGACGCGCGTGCATTTTCACGAGTTCATGCGCGATGTACATCGACAGCTCGATGCGTTGAAGCAGGTAGCTGACCCGCTGGACGAAGTCGCGCGGCAGATCGCCAAAAAATTCCGTCTGATTTGTTTCGACGAATTTCACGTCTCCGATATTGCCGATGCAATGGTGCTGTACAACCTGATGCGTGCGCTGTTTGAGCACGGCGTGTCATTCGTCATCACATCTAACTATCATCCCGACACACTTTATCCTGACGGCCTTCACCGCGACCGGATGCTACCGACGATCGCACTGCTGAAAGAGCACCTCGACGTGATGAATGTCGATGCTGGCAATGACTACCGTAAGCGTGCGCTCGAGCAGGTGCATGCCTACCATACGCCACTCAATGCTGACACCGATCGCGCACTGCGGCAGGCATTCGCCGGTGTTGCCGATACTGCCGACGAAGATCCGCTGGTGCGTATCGAGTCCCGGGAAATTCGTGCATTGCGCCGGGCGGGTGGTGTGATCTGGTTTGATTTTGCGACGCTGTGCGGTGGCCCGCGTTCACAAAACGATTACCTTGAAATCGCCAGCCGCTTCCACACGGTGGTGCTGTCGGGCGTGCCGGCCATGTCGGCCGCGATGTCGTCGGAGGCGCGACGGTTCACCTGGCTGATCGACGTTTTTTACGATCACAAAATCAAGTTGCTGATGTCGGCTGCAGTTGCTCCTGAGTTGCTGTACACCGATGGCATGCTCGCAAACGAGTTTCACCGCACGGTCTCGCGTATCATCGAGATGCAGTCACGCGAGTACATGGATGCGCCGCGCGCCACCAGTACGACATTTGCTGCTTGAGCAGGTACGTCGTGCAAGCGAACATGGGCCACGCTACAGGCACTTTTTTCACCCTTATTTTCAACACCATTTTCCGCTAAATCTCATGGTCAAATTCTTACAGGTGCGCTCTACGGCCATTTTCGCTGTGGCAATTGCCACGTTGCTATCGGGGTGTGCTTTGCTGACGGCCGAGCCAGTTGATGTTGCGCCGGCGCCGAGCGGTCTGCAGTTAATTTATCCTGCAGGGTCAATCACCACGGTGCAACGTGCGGACGAAGCGCTACGCGACGCTGCCGCGAGCCGGGTGGCGATCGAGCAAAAATATCGCAACGAGCAAAGTGTCTGCTTCAAAAAGTTTTTTGTTTCGGATTGCACCGGCGCGGCTAAAGAGCGTCATCGCATCGCGCGCGCCGAAACGCGTGCAGTTGAAGTGGAGGCTGATTTCGTCAAGCGCCGTGATCGCGCTGAGCAACGCGACAAGTCCATCGCCGAGCGGGCAGCGCAAGAAGCGGCAAATGCACCACAGCGATTGAAGGAGACTGAAGGACGCGAGAAAACGGCGGTCGATAAAGCGGCGCAGCGTACCGAGGGGCAAGCAAAATCGGCGCAAGTTCAGCAGAAGGAAGCGGCGGTCGATCCGCAAGCGCGACAGCGTGCGTTCGATGCAAAGACGGCGCAGCAACAGGCGAAAGAGGCATCGGAGCAGCCGCGCCGCAGCGCCAATGCAGCCGCGTTTGAGAAGAAAAAAGCTGACGCGCTCGCACGGCAAAAACAGATTGCTGAAAACAAGGCAAAAAAAGCGGCTGAGCAAGCTGCGAAAGAAGCGGCAGAAAAGAAACCTGCTGCCGATTTGCCAGCTGCGCCGTTACCTGCCAAATAAGAAATTGAAAATCATTTAAATGATTTCGATAATTTCGATAATTTCGATAATTCCAATGATTCCAATGATTCCAATGATTCCCATGATTTCGATGATTGAATAATTGAGCGTCAATGACGACGGACAATTATCGTCAACCACGATCATCATTTCATTTGGCAGCAAGCCCTTGCGGCTTGTCCCAGCCGCCACCGAGCGCTTTGTATAGCGCCACCAGTGCCTGCAGCTGCGTACGCTGTGCGTCGATCCTGTTGGATTGAATTTGCAGCAGATCGCGCTGTGCAGTCAATACCTCGAGATAGCTGCTGTAGCCATTGTCGTAACGCAGTGTCGCTAAACGCAGGCTGTCGGTCAAGGCAGTAGCGCGGCGTGTCGAAGCGCCATAGAGCTGTTCCGATGCTGCCAGGTTAGTCAGCGCATCGTGCACATCCTTGAACGCATTCTGCACACTGGTGAGGTACTGTGCGCGTGCCTGAGCTTCGCGCGCTTGCGCTCCTGACACCAGCGCACCGATCGCACCGGCACGAAATACCGGCTGCACCAGATTCGCACCAAGGTTCCAGAGCATCGATGCCGGATTGAGCAAATCACGGAACGCGCTCGATTCATAGCCGATGCCCGAGGTCAATCTGATGCTCGGAAAATACGCTGCACGTGCCTGGCCGATATCAGCGTTGGCGGCGCGCAGCGTTTGTTCAGCCGCCAGAATATCGGGCCGACGATTGACCAGATCTGCCGGCAGGTCGGCGGGCTGGCGCTGCTGCGCGTACAGCGCATCAATTGGCGCACCACGTGCAATCACGGGGGCTGAAATCGCGGCGGGAGATCGTCCCAGTAAAACCGCGAGCACAGTCTCGGTATTAGACACGGCCTGGCGTGCCTGCGCCTGAACGATTTCTGCGGCAGCAACTTCGGATTGCGCTTGATGCATATCGAGTGCGCCGATGCTGCCGGCATTCAAACGCTTTTGCTGCAGGCGCAAATTTTCTTGTCGTGTTTTGAGTGCGGAGTCGGTCAATATCACCTGTGCGTCGTAGGCGCGCAGCGCAAAATAATTTTGCGCAACGCCAGCGTAGAGCGAACTCAATACGGTGCCTCGGCTAGTTTCCTGTGCCAGCAACCGGGTCCGCGCGGCTTCATCGGTGCGGCGGAATTTTCCCCAGAAATCGACTTCCCAAGCAGCGCTCAGACCGATCTGTGTGGTCTGATTGATCGGGCTCACGCCAGGGGGTAGCTGGCCGGTTTTCTGACTGCGGCGGCTTCGTATTTCGCCCAGTGCCGCATCAACTGTCGGATAGCGTTCTGAGTCGGCGATCGACACTGCCGAGCGTGCTTCTTCGATCCGACCTGCAGCCAGCAGCAAATCCTGACTGTGCGTTGCTGCTTCATCGAGCAATTGATCCAGTACCGGATCATTGAATGACTTCCACCAGTTGCGCCAGTCGGTTTGGTCGAGTGCTGCTGAGGTGGCAATTGGCCGGGCAAGGGTAGTGGGTAAGTCGAGTGCCGGGCGCAGATAGT
>JAYTZV010000286.1:0-3608 GCA_043741695.1 Burkholderiales bacterium | reverse complement strand
CGCCGGAGTCGACACCTGAGCCGGCACCGGAGTTGGAGCGTCCCGCTGAATCGTCCGCAGCAGCACAATTACCAAACCCGGCCGTGTGGTGGAACATGCTGCAGGATCAGTTCAAGCAGGCCGTGGCCAGTGCGATTCCACCTGCGAAAAAAGAGTCGCCGAAACCGCCTTCCAAGGCCAAGTCAAGCGCCAAAGCAAAGCCGCGAAGCACAAAAACCTCCGCTGCCGCAGCAAAGAAACCAGCCGCCGCAGCCAAGCGCGCTGCGCCGCGAAAATCCTAGGAAGTCAACTCGGGTAGTACCGGCGCTGTTGGGGAAGTTGGCGGCATCGGTGCTCCGGTCGCCACCCGCAGCATTGGCGCAATCATCATTGCCAGCAACGTGCAGCCCACTGCTAGATAGCCGACCCGGTTGTAGTGTGCAATCTGTCCTGTGGCAGTGCGACTGATGATCAGGCCAGCAATTAGAGACGCCGCGCCAGACGCTGCCATTTGCACTGATGCCACCAGGCTCATGAACGTGCCGCGATCGTGAGGCGGCGCGACCGCGCTGACCATTGCCATTGCTGGCACCATCCGTCCCGGTACCAGAATGAAAAAAATCGTCCAGTCGATCAGCACAATCCATCGTGCTACCGGCCCGAGATGCGTGGTTACCAGAATCGGTAGCAATGAGGCCGCCGCTACGCAACAAAAAACGCGCAACTTGCCGAAGCGATCCGCCATCCGCCCGATCAGTTGCGACGTAAAAAACGTCGCAACGCCGCCGCACAAATAACCTAGCGTAATGAATGATTCCGGCAGACCCGCATTGGCCGTGAAATACAGCGCCACGTAGGGAATCACGGTGAAGCCGCCCATCATCATTAAGCTGATGAAAGCGAAGCCGCGCACATGCGCCGGATTTTTGGCGACGATAAAAATCTGCTGAAAGATATTTCCCTGACGATCCCGATGCATGTGATCAGTCAGCGAGGGCAGCATCTTGAAGCCAATGCAAAAAATAATCAGTGCCAGCAGCACGATAAAAAAGAAGGGCGCACGCCAGCCGAGCGATGGCAGATTGTTGGCCAGCAGTAGACCGAGCGGCACACCGGCTACGGTCGACAAGGAAAACGCCGCCATGATCGTCCCCATCGCCTTACCCCGCCGCTCGAACGGAATCAGATCTGCCACCATCGTTTGCACCATCGCGCCGAGAATGCCGCCAAACGTACCAGCCAGGGCGCGGGCGAGCAACAACTGCGGATAGGTCTGTGCGAGGCCGCAACACAGCGTCGCAATGATGAACAAGGCGTATAGCCCCAGCACGAGTTTGCGCCGATCAAATCGATCGACATAGGTTGCTGCCAGCAAGCCCGAAATCGCCGCGCTGAAGGTGTACGACGACAGCAGCAAGCCGAACTGATGCGTATCGATTTGCAGCACCCGGATCAGCTGCGGACTCAGCGGCATCATGATCATGAAGTCGAGGATGTGCGTGAACTGAATGCCGGCGAGGGTGACCAGGATCAGCCATTCGTGGCGTTGAGTAAAGCGGTGTGGTGCAGGGTTCACAGGAAATACTTCAAAATTTTATAGGTGTGCTAGGTACGGCCGTGTGACCGTACACTGTCCGTCCAACGTCCTAACTACGTGCCGCTTTTTTAAGCACCCGCATCAATCCGCCCAGCACCGGCAATTTTTCATACAGCTCTTCGGCTGCATCCCAATAGTCACGATGCAGGCAGCACCTGCCGTCGGCATTAAAACGTAAATGCGTCGCGCCGCGGATGCATTGCGTCTCAGTTGAAAAGCGCTTCATACGGAATAAAAAATCCCAGGTCAGGAAGGCCTGATCACCTTGCAGTACTTGCGTCGTCACGACAAAGCGGGGACCGTCGACTTGACGAAACATGTGTTCGAACAGGCGACGAATTTCAGCGGTGCCGGTGACTTCGTTGAACGGATCTTTGAAAAATGCATCTGCGCTGTAGATGGTGTCGACCAGCTTTGCATTATCGACCGTTAGCGCTTCAAAAAAAGTGACGAGGCGACGCAGATCGTCGGCGTGTGGTGATGCAGAGGTGAGCGTAGATGCAGGGTTGTTCACAGGCCAGTCACTTTACGAATCAGTGGAAAATACCAGCGATACGGCAGCAGGCGCGCAAGGCGCAACCAATTGGTGAATCGCTTTGGAAAATGAATATGGAATTCACCCGCTGCGATACCGTCAACCAGATTATTCGCCGCCGTTGCGGCGCTGATCAATGCAGGCATTTTGAAATCATTACCGGCGGTAAGTGGCGTTTCGACAAAGCCCGGATTGATCAAATACACCGACAGCCCGCGTGGATGCAGATCGAGGTAAAGCGATTCGCACAGATTAATTAGCGCAGCTTTGGTTGGTCCATAAATCAGCGCTTTCGGCAAACCGCTGTATCCCGCGACTGATGCGACGATGCCGATGCCGCCATGTCCCTGCGCCATCAAGCCCGGCAGTACCGCGTCGAGGCAGTTGAAGACGCCGCGCAAATTCAGGTCGATCAGGTTATTGATCTTCTCTAGATCGAAGGTGTCGGCGCGCATTTCGTTGTAGCCACCGGCCACCACAAGCACCAGATCAACCTCTTGCCATGCTGCGACGATCTGGTCGCGCGCAGCCAGCACGCTGGCGTGGTTGGTAATATCGAGCGGGGCAATCAATGCAGATGGCAGTCCGTTGGCGATCTCATGCAGAGGTTCGGCACGGCGCGCCGAGAGCGCCACGCGTGCGCCCTTTTGCAGCAATAGGCGCGCAGTCTCGGCACCGATACCGGTCGAGGCACCAATCACCCACACCCGCAGCGCAGACCAGTCTGTGATTTTCGGATTCATCACAGGCGCTTGTTGAACGACAGTGTCACGTCACCGACATGAAAGCCGTATTTGCTGACCGAGGCGCGATTGAGCATGACGCGCTGATCCATCAGATACATCCAGTCTTCGAAATTGACGTTGACTACCTTGCCGTCGACCGGCAAGGCAAGCACATATTTCCAGCGTAGCGCATTGCCAGCGACCACGCCTTGCGCTTCGCCAACGACGTCGGCCGCAGTGCCGGTGTAGGTGGTGGGCCCGGTTTTGCGCAAGGTCCAGATGCGTTTTTGTTTGGTGCCGTCGGAATAGCTGAAGTCTTCGTCGAAGGTACCGACATCACCGTTCCACTTACAGTTGATGACCACCGCAAAGCGCTTGATGACTTTGCCGGAGCGGTCCTGGAACATGCCTTGTGCGTCGAGCGTGCCGTTGAAGTACTGCTGCAGATCCAGCGTCGGTTTTTCGGCGGCGTATTGCGCCGGTTCGATGGTGCCGCAGCCAGTGATGAAAGCCGCGCAGCACAGTACTGCTATCCAGTGTGTTGCTCGCATTATTTGCTCCAGAGTTGAAGGGTGTTCCAAGTGACGGTCAGAACTTCAGTGCTGTGAATTCGACTCCGCGAATTCACATCAACACATTAAATCGATCTCAGCGGCGCTCGCCACAGCACCGCCGCTGCCAGCAATTTTAGCCCGCACGGCACAATCGCGTAAGCGATGGAGAGGGCATGCGCACCGGCAGCATCCTGACCACCGGGCAGATAGCCGAGGCG
>JAYTZV010000285.1:0-10081 GCA_043741695.1 Burkholderiales bacterium | reverse complement strand
GAAAGCGGAGTAACGATTTAGGCGACAACTACCTTGACACACTCCGGCTTCGCCAAAAAGAAATAACCAAGAAAAAGGCGACCGCAGACGCTGCCCTTCGGGTTCCCGTGATGTTGGTGCCGCAGGCGGGAAACACGCAAACTCGCTGCGCTCAAACATGCGTGTTTCTGATCCCCTTCCAGTGCTCGCTGTTTGGCAGTAGTCCCAAGCGGAATTCAAAAACAAAAAACTAAGCTTTGTAGTTTGGCGATAAGTAAATTCAAACGCCCCTTCAAAAGGTATTCTTGACGCAGCAGATTGGTGTTTCGGAAAAGCCAAAGCGTCAGTACGACTTGATCCTGATAGTCGTCGTGGTTATGGTTTTGATTTTGTTCTTGATCTTCGACCCGCTTTTGACCTTGCTCTTGAATTCCGCTTGGGACGCTGCCGTGATGTTGGTACGGTAGGCGGATAAGAAACGCGCATGTTTGAGGTGGAGCAGGGGTTTCGAATCGCATGCGATTCGCCTGCGTAACGGTATTCGCTTGCAAGCGAATATGCGCCCTGCAAGGGAAGCGAGTTTGCGCGTTTCCCGCCTACCGTACCAACATCACGGGAACCCGAAGGGCAGCGTCTGCGGTCGCCTTTTTCTTGGTGCCTTCTTTTTGGCGAAGCAAAAAGAAGACACCGGTTGCCGGGCCGTCCCCGGCGCTGAGGCCGTCCGAAGAAATAAATCAGTTAATTCACGCCGACGCATCGCGACAAAAGAAGCGATCTTTCATGCCTAGTGCCGCGAGCAAAAAATGACACTACCGATTGAATGTGGCACAAACCGCCATCATCCGATATCGACGCCGTAGCGTCCGTCGCAACGAGCCTAAAATCCTATTTGCTGCACCGCGCAATGCTAAAATACGTCCCAACCCCCAACACAATATTCAAAGGTTTCAATAGTGCTCTCCACAGCCAACATCACGATGCAATTCGGCCCCAAGCCGCTATTCGAAAACATCTCCGTAAAATTCGGCGATGGCAATCGCTACGGCCTGATCGGCGCCAACGGCTGCGGTAAATCGACCTTCATGAAAATTCTCGGTCGTGACTTGGAGCCATCCGCTGGCAACGTGATCCTCGACACCAACGAGCGCCTTGGCAAACTCCGCCAGGATCAATTCGCGTTCGAAGAAATGCGCGTGCTCGATGTTGTGATGATGGGCCATGTCGAAATGTGGGCAGCAATGGCAGAACGCGACGCGATCTATGCCAATCCCGAAGCCACCGACGATGACTACATGAAGGCCGCCGATCTGGAAGCGCGCTTTGCCGAGTACGACGGTTACACCGCCGAAGCGCGCGCTGGTGAATTGTTGCTTGGTGTTGGTGTCTCGATCGATCAACATCAGGGCCCGATGAGTAACGTTGCGCCCGGTTGGAAACTGCGGGTATTGCTGGCGCAGGCACTGTTCTCGAACCCCGATATTTTGCTGCTCGACGAGCCGACGAATAACTTGGATATCAATACGATTCGCTGGCTTGAGGACGTGCTTAATCAGCGCAACTCAACGATGATCATCATCTCGCACGATCGCCATTTTTTGAATCAGGTCTGCACGCATATGGCCGACATGGATTACGGCACACTGAAAGTCTATCCGGGTAACTACGACGACTATATGCTGGCGTCGTCACAAGCCCGCGCCCAACAACTTTCGGTCAACGCCAAAGCCAAGGACAAGGTCGCGGAACTGCAGGATTTTGTGCGGCGTTTTTCGGCAAATAAATCCAAGGCCCGTCAAGCAACCTCGCGCGCCAAAATGATTGAAAAAATCAAGGTCGAAGATATCAAGCCATCGAGCCGCGCCAATCCGTTCGTACGTTTTGACGGCGAGAAAAAGCTGCATCGCCAGGCGGTGGAAATTCAAAGCCTTACCAAAAGCTATGACCGTACGCTGTTTAAAAATTTCAACATCATGGTTGAGGCTGGGGAGCGTATTGCGATTATTGGTGCCAACGGCGCGGGCAAGACCACGCTGCTGCGCTGCTTGGGTGGGCCGGACATCACTGGTTTAAAGGCCGATAACGGTATTGTTAAATGGGCCGAGCACGCGAACGTCGGCTACATGCCGCAAGACCCGACTGAAGATTTTGCGACCGATAAAACCCTGACCGACTGGATTGATCAGTGGACCAAAGAAGGCGATGATGATCAGGCCGTGCGCTCGATTCTCGGACGATTGCTGTTTGGCGGCGACGATGTCAAGAAGCCGGTCAAAGTGCTATCGGGTGGTGAAAAAGGTCGCATGATGTACGGCAAGCTGATGCTTGGTCGGCACAATGTGCTGCTGATGGATGAGCCGACCAATCACATGGATATGGAATCGATCGAGTCGCTCAATATCGCTTTGGAAAAATACGCCGGTACGCTCATTTTTGTCTCACATGATCGCGAATTTGTATCTTCTTTGGCGACCCGTGTTCTGGAAGTCAAAGAAAATGAAATCGTCGACTTCCAGGGAACGTACGAAGATTATCTGAGCAGTCAGGGCATCGAATAACGCGCTGGAAAATCGGTCTAGCCGGCGCAGCGAGCCGGTCGGCTAGACGCTAGTGATTACTGCTTGCCTTGCAAGAGAAAATCAAGACGATCGGCCAGAATGCGCTGCATCTCCGGTCCAGCGGCTTTCAGGATCGCTGCAAGGTAAGGCTCTCGCAGCGCAATGAAGTCCTCAATAGAACTTGCGCGATCCGACTTCAGTTGCAGAGGGAAGCCGCGCAAACCAAGCGTGCTTTTGATGGTTGCTACAAAAAATTGATGGAGCTTTTGCAATTGTGTATTTGATGCCAACGCACCGGCCGCCTCGGTGCTGGAATCACTATCTATTCCCGCACTAGAGCCGATGGCATCGAAGACGGCTTGCTCATCAGCGCTGGTCGTTACAGCTTCGTGAATGAATTGTTGGTCGAGCAATTCAATCAATGCCGCTTCGTCGAGTCCGATTCCAACGACTTTTTGCAGCACCTGATCTACCGTACTTTTGCCGTCAACGAGCAGGAGCAAGGTGCGTATACGCGGTGCGAGATGATGGCAACGGGTACTGATTTCTTCCCGACCTTTGTCGGTTTTGTCAAAGAGTTGCGTATTCATAGCAATGCCTGCGTTAGTCTGAAAAAATAGTACGTGACTTGTGCGGTGGCTGCAATGATTTCATCGTTTATGTCATCATTTGTCGTAGGCGGGCACCACATCGTATCGGTGCACATTTTTGTCACGATTTTTATTGGCGATCACAGAAAAAATCCGATCGGACAGAATGCACAAAGATAGATTTTTTTGCGCTCAGCCGCACCCTCGTCGCGCCATAGTCGCATTGCTTTAAACAGTCAATCTGTATAGTACGAACTCCGAATCTTTTTCCCGAACGCGTCTCCTCTTCTTTTTTATATTTACCACCATGATCAAGACCATCGAATTCGACCGTCCGCATATGCAAACCGGCGCCTGCGGCACGGCATCAGCGTGGGCACGTGTGCCAGCTACTCCAGATGCCAACCAGCGCGCTGCGCTGAAAGACCGTGCACGTCGTTTGCTCAAAGAAAAGCAGGCGGTGCTGGTTGCGCATTATTACGTCGATGCCGATCTGCAGGATCTGGCGGAAGAAACCGGCGGTTGCGTTTCCGACTCGCTGGAAATGGCGCGCTTCGGTCGCGACCACGCAGCCACAACGTTGGTAGTGGCGGGTGTGAAATTTATGGGCGAGACCGCCAAAATTTTAAGCCCAGAAAAGCGCGTGCTGATGCCTGATCTGGATGCCACTTGCTCGCTCGACCTCGGATGCCCTGACGACGAATTTGCAGCGTTTTGTGATCAGCATCCGGATCGCACCGTTGTCGTCTATGCCAACACCAGCGCGGCTGTGAAGGCCCGTGCTGACTGGATGGTAACGTCGTCAATCGGTTTGGATATCGTTGCGCATCTACATGCGCAAGGCAAAAAAATTCTGTGGGCGCCGGATCGCCATTTGGGTGATTACATCCAAAAGAAAACGGGTGCAGACATGCTGCTGTGGCAGGGCTCGTGCCTGGTGCATGATGAATTTAAGGGTGTCGAACTGGCGTTACTGAAAGAGGCGCACCCTCAGGCGCGCGTGCTGGTGCATCCTGAATCGCCTTCCGCCGTGATTGCATTGGCTGATGTGGTCGGCTCGACCTCGCAGCTGATTGCAGCTACGCTTGACCCTGATGTGCACGAATTCATTGTCGCTACTGACAACGGCATCCTGCATAAGATGAAGCAGGCATCTCCGGGCAAGCGCTTCATTGAAGCGCCGACGGCTGGCAATAGCGCAACCTGCAAGAGTTGCGCGCATTGCCCGTGGATGGCAATGAACGGATTACAGAATCTGGTTGATGTGCTGGAATCAGGCAGCAACGCGGTTGAGGTCGATGCCGAAATCGGTCGCAAGGCGAAAATTTGCATCGATCGCATGCTGGATTTTGCGGCGCTTAAAAAAGCGAATGTGCGACCTTCCGCCGATTTGGCGAAAGAGCACAAACTTTTTTCCGGAATAGGTCCTGCATGAGCACGCTTTCCAATCCCTTTGCGCCGTTCGATGCTGCACTCGCAGCAGCATTGCAAGCCAACGTCACGCTGGCGCTCGATGAAGATGTTGGCAGCGGTGACCTGACCGGCCTGCTGGTGCCGCAGCACGAGTGGGTGCAGGCACGCGTGCTGGTGCGCGAGTCCGCTGTCCTGTGCGGTGCGCCGTGGTTCAAGGCGGTGATGGCGCGGCTCGATCCAACAATCCGGATCGACTGGCAATATGCCGAAGGTGACCGCATGCAGGCTGATACCGCGGTCTGCATGCTTGAAGCACCGGCGCGGGCTTTGCTGACCGCCGAGCGTTGTGCGCTGAATTTTCTGCAATTGCTGTCCGGGGTGGCGACCGCCACGCGCCGTTATGTGGATGTGATTGCCGGTACGGCTGCGGTGATTTTAGATACACGCAAAACCATGCCTGGCATGCGACTCGCACAAAAATACGCGGTGCGTGTTGGTGGTGGCAGCAACCAGAGGCTGGCGTTATACGACGGTATTTTGATCAAGGAAAATCACATTGCTGCAGCCGGCGGTATTGCACCGGCGATGCAACAGGCACGCGCGGTCAAGGCAGATGCATCAATCCAGATCGCGATTCAAATCGAAGTCGAAACCATCGCGCAATTACTCGAAGCGTTGAGCGCTGGTGCCACCTCGATTTTGCTGGACAATTTTTCACTCGCGATGATGCGCGAGGCGGTTGCCATCAGTGCGGGTAAGGCATTGCTGGAAGCGTCGGGTGGCGTCAACCTGACCACGGTGCGGGCGATTGCCGAGACCAGGGTTGATAGGATTTCGATCGGCAGTTTGACCAAAGACATTGCAGCGACCGATTACTCATTGCGCATTACCGGGCGCTCGCATTGAGTGGGTTCGGGCGAGTGGGTGTCTTAATAATTCAATGGCCGATCCAATCGCCCGCACATCCACTCATCAACTTTTCGACGCAAAGCTACAATTGAAAATTACAGCTGATTGCGCTTCGGTGCCAGCACAGTAGGCAATGCCTTCGGCAACGTCGACGGGTAATCGCGACTGAAATGCAGGCCGCGACTTTCGCGTCGCGCCAATGCACTGTTGACGATCAGTGAGGCGACTTCTACCAGATTACGCAGTTCCAGCAAATCACGCGTGATGCGGAAGTTTGCGTAGTACTCGTCGATTTCTTCCTTCAGCAAACGAATCCGATGCTTGGCACGCTCCAGCCGTTTGGTGGTGCGCACGATACCAACGTAATTCCACATAAAGCGACGCAGCTCATCCCAGTTATGCGCGATGATGACTTCCTCATCGGCGTCAGTGACGCGGCTTTCATCCCAGGCAGGCAGGCTCATTGTGTCGAGTGGTGGTTGCGCTTCGATGAATTGCGCAGTGGCGCGACCAAGCACCAGACATTCGAGCAGCGAATTACTCGCCAACCGGTTCGCGCCGTGCAGACCGGTGCACGATGCTTCACCGACCGCATACAAACCTGGCAGGTCGGTGCGACCAGACAGATCGGTGATCACGCCGCCGCAGGTGTAATGCGCGGCGGGTACGATCGGTATCGGCTGCGTTGAAATATCGATGCCGAGTTCGGCGCATTTGGCATAAATCGTCGGAAAATGTTCCTGCAAAAATTCGGGCGATTTATGGCTGATGTCGAGGTCGACATAATCAAGGCCGCGCTTTTTCATTTCCGCATCGATGGCGCGCGCAACGATATCGCGTGGTGCTAATTCGGCGCGCTCGTCATATGCCGGCATGAAGCGTGTGCCTGCTGCTTCACCGGCAGTAGCGGGCAATTTCAGCAAGCCGCCTTCGCCACGCACGGCTTCGGTGATCAAAAATGATTTTGCATACGGGTGATACAAACAGGTCGGATGAAATTGGATAAATTCCATATTGCCGACCCGGCATCCGGCACGCCACGCCATCGCAATGCCGTCGCCGGTCGCGGTGTCCGGATTGGTGGTGTACAAATAGACCTTGCCTGCACCGCCCGTTGCCAGCACGGTATGGTCGGCAGCGATTGTGATCACTTCACCGGACTTGACGTCTTGCACATACAAGCCAACACAGCGCGGCTCCAGCGACTTGGCACCGGCCTTGTTCGAATTGATTACGTCAATCGCGTAGTGATGTTCGAGCAGCGTGATATTGGGATTATTGCGCACGATTTGTTCGAGCGTGACCTGCACCGCATGACCGGTCGCGTCAGCGGCGTGAATGATGCGGCGCTGGCTGTGACCGCCTTCGCGGGTCAGATGAAAGCCGAGTTCGGCGGTGGCATCGCGCGTGAACGGCACGCCTTGCTCGATCAACCAATCAATTGCTTCACGACCGTGTTCAACGATGAAGCGCGTTGCCGGCTCATCGCATAAACCTGCGCCTGCATCGAGCGTATCGGCGATGTGTTCGGCGTGGCTGTCGCCCGAATCGAGTACAGCCGCGATACCACCCTGTGCCCAGTTACTGGCACCGTCGAGCAGTTCACGTTTGGAAATCACAACAACCTTGCGGGTCTTGGCAAGATGCAGCGCAACCGAGAGTCCGGCCAATCCGCTGCCGACAATGGCGACATCAAATTTCATGGGGAGTGTGAGTAGTTGTACCGTATTGAATATAGGTTATTTCTTATTTTACGTCTTCTTGCCGGATCGTCGTTGCGAGCTAATCAGATTGTTGGTAGCACGGGTTTGACGCAGGCCGCCGCTGCGCGCGCATGTTTGCGCGCAGTATCGATATCCGCCGCTGCCGCAAGCGCCACGCCCATGCGGCGATGCGAAAACGATTCCGGCTTGCCGAATAGGCGCAGGTCGGTACCCGGTATTCGCAATGCTTCGGCCACGCCGTCAAAGCCGATGCCGGGCGCATCGAGTTGACCGTAGATCACGGCGGACGCGGCCGGCGAGCGCAGCGTTACATCTACCGGTAAACCTAAAATCGCTTTCGCGTGCAATTCAAATTCACTCTGAATCTGGCTGCTCATGGTCACCATGCCGGTATCGTGCGGTCGCGGGCTGACTTCACTGAACCAGACTTGCTGATCCTTGACGAACAACTCCACACCGAACACGCCGCAGCCATCGAGATTATCGGTAACGACTTTGGCAACCGCCTGCGCATTGGCAAGTGCCACCGGATGCATTGGATGTGGCTGCCACGATTCAACGTAATCGCCATTGACCTGCAGATGTCCGATCGGTGCGCAAAAATGCGTGTCGATACTGCCTTTTTCATTGCGTGCCCGCACGGTGAGCAACGTGATCTCGTAATCGAAATTGACGAAACCTTCGACGATCACGCGGCCAGCATTCACACGACCACCAGCAGCAGCATGGTTCCACGCTGCTGCGACATCGGCAACGCTATTCAATTTGGATTGACCCTTGCCGGAGGACGACATCACTGGTTTGACGATGCACGGAAAGCCGATGTCGGCGCAGGCGGTCTGCAATTCGGCGAGGCTATCGGCAAAGCGATATGGCGACGTCGGCAAGCCCAACTCTTCGGCAGCGAGGCGGCGGATGCCTTCGCGATTCATCGTCAGCCACGCAGCACGGGCAGTGGGAATTACCGTCACCGTGCCGGCATTTTCCAGCGCCATCAAACGAGCAGTAGCAATCGCTTCGATTTCAGGCACGACCAGATCGGGGTGTTCCAGTTCAATCAACGCCGCTAGCGCGTCTCCGTCGGTCATGTCGATCACGTGCGAGCGATGCGCAACCTGATGTCCCGGTGCATTCGGATAGCGATCCACAGCAATCACTTCCACGCCGAGCCGTTGCAACGCAATGATGACTTCCTTGCCCAGTTCACCGGAACCAAGCAGCATTACGCGGGTTGCGTTGGAAGACAAAGGCGTACCGAACTGAACAGGAATTTTCATAAAATTGGGGGCCGAGAGAGGACAGAAAGAGCGCACGCGATGCAATGTGCGGTATGGCTGCAAACGACGAATGATACCGTGATGCGCTGCTACTGAAAATGTGTAGTTTTAAAAAAAGGAAAGCAAAGCGCATAGTAAAGACAAGCGCGGTTACGAAAGCGCAGGGGAAGGCGAATAGGAAGGTGAATAGAGAGAACACGCATGGTGTTAGACGCGATAAAAGCAAATCTATCACGCTCTCTTAAATTTGCGAACGACCGTACTTAAATATGCTATTCTCAAAACACATTGCAGCGCAGGCCCAGCGATGTCGATGCGATCGCGGTCGACCGCTTTGAAGCATATGCCATCAATCCAGCAATGACACACCACTAAAAAATTCAGGAGACTTTCATGATCGACGCCGTCATCGTTTCTACTGCGCGCACCGCGCTTGCCAAATCATGGAAGGGCGGCTTTAACATGACGCACGGTGCCACGCTCGGCGGCCATGTACTGAAGCATGCAATCGAACGCGCCAAGATCGATCCTGCCGAAGTCGAAGACTTGATCATTGGCTGCGCCACACCTGAAGGCGCAACCGGCAGCAACATCGCACGCCAGATCGCGTTGCGCGGCGGCTGCCCGGCAACTACTGCTGGCATGACCATCAATCGCTTCTGTTCTTCAGGCCTGCAAACCATTGCCACTGCCGCGCAGCGCGTGCTGACCGGTGAGGGCGATATTTATGCCGCCGGTGGTGTCGAATCGATTTCATGCGTGCAGCAAGAAGCCAATACCCACATGCTGCGCGAAGTCTGGCTGACCCAAAACAAGCCAGAGATTTACTGGCCGATGCTGCAAACCGCCGAGATGGTCGCCAAGCGCTACCAGATCAGCCGCGAGCGGCAGGACGAATACGGCGTGCGTAGTCAGCAGCGTGCGTTTGCCGCGCAGCAGGAAGGAAAATTCAACGACGAGATCGTGCCGATGACGACTGTCATGGGCGTCGCCGACAAAGCCAGCGGCATGCTGGTCAGTCGCGAAGTGACCGTCTCTGCTGACGAAGGTATTCGCGGCGACACCACCTTGGAAGGCGTATCGAAAATTCGTACCGCCTTGCCGGGCGGCGTGATTTCGGCCGGTAACGCGAGTCAGTTTTCTGATGGCGCATCGGTCGCAATTGTGATGAGCAGCAAGGTCGCGGAAAACAAAGGATTAAAGCCTCTTGGTATCTATCGCGGCTTTGCGGTGGCAGGTTGCGAGCCCGATGAAATGGGCATCGGCCCGGTGTTTGCTATTCCGAAGTTACTGAAAAAGGCCGGGCTCAAGGTCGAGGATATCGGCCTGTGGGAACTCAACGAAGCGTTTGCGGTTCAGGTGCTGTATTGCGCCGATAAGCTGGGCATTCCGATGGATCGCTTGAACGTCGATGGCGGCTCTATCGCAGTTGGTCATCCATATGGCGTATCCGGTGCGCGTCTGGTTGGCCATGCGCTGATTGAGGGCAAGCGGCGCGGCGTCAAGTTCGTGGTGGTGACGATGTGCATTGGTGGCGGTCAGGGCGCTGCCGGCTTATTTGAAGTGGTCTGATGCGTTTTCAATGAATGATCGTTGATATCGCTTGAGTCGAGAATGATTTGATTTATATTATT
>JAYTZV010000284.1:0-25071 GCA_043741695.1 Burkholderiales bacterium | reverse complement strand
CCGTGTTTGGTTTGACCGAAGTTGGCATTCAATGCACGCATGCCACCGACCAGTACCGTCATTTCTGGCGCGCTCAAGGTCATCAGACTGGCCCGATCTAGCAACAACGTTGCGGCCGAGTCTTCATGCCCCTTTTTCAGATAATTACGGAAGCCATCAGCATCTGGCTCCAGCGGTTCAAACGAATGCGCATCAGTCAACTCTTGCGTAGTATCCATGCGGCCCGGTATAAACGGCACCGTCACATAATGACCAGCCTTTTTTGCCGCCGCTTCGACCGCAGCGCAACCGCCGAGAACGATCAAATCAGCCAGCGAAATTTTCTTGTTCGCTGGTTGGGCGTGGTTGAAATCATGCTGGATCGATTCCAGACGCTGCAGCACTTTTGCCAGTTCCGCAGGGTGATTGGCTTCCCAATCCTTTTGCGGCGCAAGACGAATACGTGCACCGTTCGCACCGCCGCGCTTGTCAGTACCGCGGAAGGTTGCGGCTGATTCCCATGCGGTGGTGACCAGCTGCGGAATCGACAGACCGGAGGCAAGAATCGTTGCCTTCAGTGCCGCGATATCGTGTTCACTAACCAGTTCATGATCGACTGAGGGAATCGGGTCTTGCCACAGCAAGCGATCCTTCGGTACGAGTGGGCCGAGGTAGCGCTCGATCGGACCCATGTCGCGGTGCGTCAGTTTGTACCAGGCCTTGGCATACGCCTCGGCAAATTCATCGGGATTCTGATGGAAATGGCGCGAAATTTTTTCGTAAACCGGGTCCACGCGCAAGGCCACGTCGGTTGTCGCCATGAACGGCGCATGACGCTTCGATGGATCATGCGCGTCTGGCACTGTGCCTGCACCGCCACCGTCTTTTGGTCGCCACTGATGTGCACCGGCCGGGCTCTTGGTCAATTCCCATTCGTAGCCGAAAAGGGTGTCGAAATAGCTGTTGTCCCACGTCGTTGGCGTCGCGGTCCATGCGCCTTCGAGGCCGCTGGTGATGGTATCGACACCTTTACCGCTGCCGAAGCCGCTGGTCCAGCCGAAGCCTTGCTCGGCGATGTCGGCGCCTTCAGGCTCTGGGCCCTTATAGTCTTCCGATGCGGCACCGTGGGTCTTGCCGAACGTATGTCCACCAGCACAGAGTGCTACGGTTTCGTAATCGTTCATGGCCATGCGTGCAAACGTTTCGCGGATGTCGCGCGCAGCACCCATCGGATCGGGATTACCATCTGGTCCTTGCGGGTTCACGTAGATCAAACCCATTTGCACGGCACCCAGCGGTTGCTCAAGTTCGCGGTCGCCGGTGTAGCGGCTGTTACCAAGCCAGGTCGACTCAGCGCCCCAGTAAATATCTTCCTGCGGCTCCCAGACATCGGCGCGGCCACCGGCAAAACCGAAGGTCTTGAATCCCATGGTGTCCATTGCCACGTTTCCGGTCAATACGATCAGATCGGCCCATGAAATCTTGCGACCATATTTTTGCTTGATCGGCCACAACAGGCGGCGTGCCTTGTCGAGATTACCGTTATCTGGCCAGCTATTCAATGGCGCAAATCGCTGCGTGCCGAAACCGGCACCGCCACGACCATCGGCAATGCGGTAGGTACCGGCGGCGTGCCATGCCATGCGTACGAAGAATGGTCCGTAATGGCCGTAGTCGGCTGGCCACCATTCTTGCGAATCGGTCATCAGCGCACTAAGATCTTTGATAACCGCATGCAGGTCAAGTGTCTTGAATTCTTCAGCGTAATTAAATGCTTCGCCCATTGGATTGGACTCCGCGGTATTTTGATGCAAAATTTTGAGATTCAGTTGATTGGGCCACCAGTCGGCGTTGTTGCGGCCACCGGCAACGGCAGGCTTGCTGGCTGCGTGAGGAAATGGGCAAGATGTTTCGTTTAACAAGGTTTTCTCCTGATTATGATTGTCGAGAACTTCTGAACAGAGTGTAGACGCCGACCGCGGTATTACCTACAAAATATTCCCAATCGGATTGATAGTACGAACGTGTGAACGAGCGCGGCAACCATATAGTTGATCCGCAGGATGTGGAATCGAATCAATCAAAGCCGACAGTGTGGCGTTCCTCTATGGTCACCATAGCGCGGCGCGTTCGCATGCTTGGAAACGCTTCCATACAGTGCCACATTATTCAAATGCATGCTGATAGCGATATGCCGTACACCACGAAAAAAGTTGCTTGGCTGTTTGATATAAGACTGGCTTCCTGCTCGCCAAGTCGCACTATGTGCTCTGGCAAGCTGCCCACACAATGAATCTGCCAAGTGGGAATACGATCCCTGCCAGGCAAAGAAAAAGCCGATCTCGCAGATCGGCTTTTTGTGACGCAGGCATGCAGCAGATGGCGACGACTGCCGCGGTATTACCTATCGGCTAAATGCCGCCTGCAAGTCACGCTGACCACTCACACCGCTTTGTAACGCTAGCATGAGCAAAATGCGCGCTTTGGCAGGCGATAGATCATCGGCCATCACTGCGCCCGCTTCGAACAGGGTCTTGCCGCCGCCTTCGAAACCATAGTTCGGCAGCACGCGACCGTTCGGTACGCGGGTGGAAATAACGACCGGGATATTTTTGCTTAATGCGTACTTGACCGCGTTGAACATTGGCACGTTCATATTGCCCCACCCGAGCGCCTGCACGACGATGCCTTTGGCGCCGTTCTCCACCGCCGAGCGCAACAGCTTGCCATCTGCGCCACCGTACATCGATACGATTTCTACGTCAGGCATTTGCTCGCTGCGAATCGGAATGAATTGGCGACGCAGTGGTGCGCGCGAAAAAGTGATTCGGTCGAAATCGACCACACCGAGAAAACCGAAATCGCCCGACTTGAACGTTTCCACGCTCGACGTATGTGTCTTGGTCACATCACGCGCCGCATTGATCTGGCTATTCATTGCCAACATCACGCCTTTGGATTGCGATTGCGGATCAATCGCAATCCGTACCGCCGCCAGCAGATTATGTGGCCCGTCAAAATCCGGTTCTGACGCATTGCGCTGCGCGCCGATCAATACCACCGGCTTGTCTGACTTCACCGTCAGGTCGAGCCAGTAGGCGGTTTCTTCCAGGGTGTCGGTACCGTGCGACACAATCACGCCCGATACTTCGGGACGATTTAGCGCGTCCTGCACCGCTTTCGTCAATTGCACCCAGCGTGGCGGATCCATGTAATCAGACGGCACGTTCGAAATATTATTGACTTCGACTTTGGCGTATTTGGCGACATCGGGCACAGTAGCGAGCAAGTCTTCACCGGAGATGGCAGGTACTGGTGCTTTTTTGATCGGATCAATTTTCATCGCGATCGTGCCTCCGGTAGCGATCAGTGTGACCACGGGTTGCGTTTTTTGTGCGCTGGCGTCAACGACGGCAAGCATCAGTAGCGAGGCGGTCAGGGTCTTGAAAAGTTTCATGGGGCTCTGTGGTCTCGACAATTTTTATTGCGCAACGCGGAGTGCGTTGCGAGGGGACTTCGGCGGCGAATTTACCATAATCGATGCGTCTTCTAGCGGATTTTTTCGGACACCACGGTGCGATGCGCAGCATCAATTTGACCAACATCAGCGGGAAAATCGCGCGAAAATCGCGCGATATGGAGCCTGAGATTATGTAGTCACGGCAATGGACTTTAACGCACAACTTCGGCCTGCTTTTTCCACATCTCCCAGGACCGCACACTCAGTTTTTCCATGGTCTGCCGCGTGTTTTCTGCTTCCTGCGCAGTCAAAAATTGCGGTGCGCCAAGACGCAATGCCTCGCTTTCAATGCGGGCGTTCAGATCGGTGTAGACCGAACGAAATACCGCGACCTGTACCGACGGCCCAACTGCGGTAAAGCCGTGACCACGCATCAGCACGACGGCTTGTGTGCCGAGCGAATGCGCCAGCGCCGCGCCAAGTACCGGGCTGCGTACCAGCAGATCGGTTTCCGGCGCGTTTGGCGACGCGGTGCGGATATCAAACACCGGTGCGCCCATGCCGAGAAATCCGCTCATGTGATACACCGGACGCAACGGCACGGCAGTGATGCTGAACGGGATCACCGACGGCGAATGGCCGTGTACCACCGACATCACATCGGGACGCGCGGCATAAATCGCACTGTGAATGAATCGCTCGGCATACGCGCTGCGCGTATCGTTGCCGACGGCCTTGCCATCCTGGTCGAATTCCATGATGTCGGCACTGGTTATATCGGACGGTGCCACACTGCGTGCCATGAAAAAATGCGTTGGATTGGTCGGGCTGCGCGCGCTCACATGGCCGAAGCCATCGACCACGCCTTGGCTATACAGAATATGGTTGGCGGCGACGAGGTCCGACATTAACGCGGTAGTACTTGCTTCCGCTGTACTCGCTGCAATGGCAGGGCCGAAGCACACCGCCGCGAACAAGGCCGAAAGAGCCGTGAGGGAAAGGTGTTGTGTACGAATCGGCTGATACCGGCGTGATGCCGCACGTAAATTCAGCATGAGCAAATCCAATGCATAAAAGTTATCAGAAGCAACAAGGATAACCGCATTGGCAGCAGGTAGAGCCACTGCATTCGACCATACTATTTCTCACGCAGTCGACGTTCAGCGATTTTCAGAAGCGCTCCCGTCTACCTCGTCGTGCTTACCCGAGTGCACTTCAATATCAATCGGCTTGAAACGATAATTGTTGGACATCTCCGCCGAGCATGCGGTCACACCAACGATCAAATCCATTTCCGCCCGCAGCGCGACGAAGTCACCGGCTTTGGAGCGCGGTGGCGCTATTGTCAGCGCACCATCTTCAGCAATCGCCACATTCATGAACACATTGAAGGTGGTTGGAATCTGATCCGGTGTGATGCCGTAGTGGGCCAGTCCGTCGACCAGATTCTGGAAACAACTCGGATGATGCGCATGATTGTTATAAATGATCTGAAAAGTCTCCGGACTGCATGGCGTCAACAGAAAATCATGGCGGCCAACGGTGTCGTCGATGATGGTCAACATCGGTCGGCTTCGGTTGGAATAAAGCACATGGCCTTTAGTCAGGTAAATCGTATTGGCGTAGTCGATCGAGCGACCTGACGAGAGCCATTCGGCCGGATCATGTTGCGCGAAGGCGATCACATCACTGACCTGTTCACCAAGCGGGTCCGTGATGCGCAGAATCTGACCTTGCTTGAGCAGCAGGGATGTGCCCGACTGAGGTTCGATGTGATGCCGCAAAGTACCGCCGGCTAAATGCGCATCGTGTCGGTGCAACGCGTCTGAATGCAACTGCAGCGGCCGGGCTTCATTCATCGGTTTTCTCCGCCTTGAAAGGGCAGATCCAGTTGGCGTCCACTGGCTTGCCTGAGTATTGACGCGCATCCGAGCGCTGTCCGAAGTCACTCAAGTTGCGATTGATCGACCCCTGTAATTCCGTGTCGCGTTTGCGGATCATGTCTTGCATACGCTCAAATTTTCCGTCTTGGCGCAACGCTGCAAATTGATGTTGCAGATTGAAGATCAACGTCGGCCATGCAAATCGGCGGGCGAAGCGTGATGCTGCCGGATGCATGCCGACGATAAAAAATCCTTGCCCGGCAAAGCTGAATGAAAAATGTGGATCGCTTGGATCACTGCTGACGCTCGGGTCCCACGCGTGCAGCGGCGCGTCACGCTGGTTCAGCATTTGCAACTGCGTCCACAACAGCTGCTCGAAGTCGGATTCCGACTGAATGATCGGGTCGCTAAAGGTGGCGACAAAGGTACTGAAGTCCCCGTCCAGCGACGGTACTTCTTCAAGGAAATGATATAAATCGAATGCCAATCCGGCCGTTGCTTGCGCGCTTCCCATCTCGCCGTACTGCCCAATGCGATAGCTGCCTTGCTGCACCGCCGACTTCGCTCCGACGCACGGAAACTGCGCGCTCAGAACATGGGCACGAAACGAATCGTGAATAAATTCGAGCAGCGGTGCAGGTGCTTCATCGTTCTCGGCCGAGCGCAAGGACCGATTGTCGTAGCCTGCATAACTACTCGCCTGGCGAGCCAGTGGCGAGTCGAACGGATTGTGCTGAACGCGCTGCGGACGTGATTTGCCAACGGGTTGTGCCATCGTGGGATGCTCCATAAATTGAATGTGCCCCGGGATAAAACACGCGATATGTGGGACAGCAAGGAGAGTAGTTGACGTGTTAATGAATTGGTATCGGACAGTAGCGCGAAACGATGTAGGACGAGCAGTGCAGTCGTCGGTGCGGTCTGGTGTAGATTAGTGGCAATGCGTGCGCGAAGCATTCCGTAGCGGCTCAGTCCACGCAGGGAGGAGAGGTCAATCATGATCAACTACAACGTTAAATTAAAAGGATAAAAATGTCGTCAACCTGGATGAAATCAGCGATTTTCAGTGCTGTTGTCGCGCTGTGTGCCGGCAGCAGTTTTGCACAGCAACCGACCGCACGCGATACCGTGCCGGAAAACATGGGCTTCAATATTCCTTACGGCGCGCCGATTGTGCTCGACCGCGCTGATGCCGCAATTACAGCAGCTGTGGCAGAAGCAAAAAAACACAACTGGCCGATGAATATCGCGGTGATGGACGCTGGTGGCAATCTGGTTGCGTTCAAACGCATGGATGGCGCGCAGCTCGCGTCAGTAGCGATCTCCGAGCACAAAGCGCGCGCAGCGGTGACGTATCGGCGTGAGACGAAAATTTTCGAGAACGGTATGCAAGAGGGCAATCTCGCCTACCTCGCTACCCTCGATGGAATAATCGCTTCGCGCGGTGGCATACCGCTGATCGAGGGTGGCAAATTGATCGGCGCGATCGGCTGTTCTGGCGGATCTGGATCGCAAGATGAGGTGGTCTGCAAGGCGGGTGCTGCCACTATCAATAAATAAGCCGACAGGGACCTAGGTGAAAGCGGCATAGCAATCAGCAGCATGAAAAAAGGCTACCGTCGTTGAATCGTCTCGAGAATTTTAGAGATCCTGCGTCCTCAAGACCTGATAGGCGTTTTAACACCACGGATAATTAGGAGAAAGTGCCATATTGACGCAGCACAAACGCGGAGCTGAGTGTCGCCGCAGTGGCGATGTCGCTCCGAATTTACGATTATGCTGATGGTTGTAAATCGATGTAATTTCTTGGCATAAATGACCTGCGGTAACACGGGGCGGCGTCAAGAACCGTGTCGCATTTGGTTCTTTACTCCGCCAGGTAATCCCTGCATGAGTCCGCTTAGGAATCTCTGAATGGTCATGATTTGATCACGCAAGAAACTGTGTTTATGCATAAATACTGAATCGTCATTTATGCTTAAGGAAGGTGGCTTTGCGGAATGCAGGTAGTTTGTAATAAACCTTACGAACGGCGTCGAATCAGTTGCAATGCCGTAAAGGTTATACATATCCAGCGCCCTCTGATGGGTGATGGGTAAAGCTACATCCGAGCGTGCAGCAGAGAAATAAACAGCCCAATGAATTGCGATAATCGCGTCGGGCTTAAATCGCAACTCTTTGCATCGGGTAAGACAATCTCCTGCACTGGAAAACCATTCTCCCCGTTGAATTAATTCGTTTTCTTGCAAAGTTTGTAAAAAGTCGGGCTTCGCCTTGTTTGGATAGTCAGTATCGACAGCAAGCAGTTCTTTGACAGCAATCCCCTTGTGCTTCAGATGTGCGGCGAGATAAGCTTCGGATCGGCCATTGCCGCTGCCAATCGACATCAGCTTCACTTCTTTGATCCCGGGATTTTGTTGCCGGAGGCGGTCATACAAATATTCGGCCGCCATCCAGTTTTGTTGGTCAGATAGGTAGCCGCCAGGCAAACCGCCCTTTATCGCATTCCACATGGGCGGATACCGCAAAGGATCGTCAGAAAGCGGTTTGTCGCGTTCCAGCCGGTCGATCGTGCCCTGCATGATTTCTCGAATTGATGCGTCGATGTTGCTTGGCGTCGGTAGGGGTGCTTGAGCCGAGGCGGGTGGCGTCAAGCTCCTCAAAAGCGAGGCGTTATTGTGGACCGCCGGACGCGGCGACAGCGCGTGGCAACTGCGCCGCGCGAATTCCTCTTTCAAGGCCTTTTTGAGTTCATCCAATTGCGCTTGCGAATGCATGAACCGGGGCCCGCGGCTTTCGCGTCCCTGATAAATGACCTCTTCCAGGGCAATGTCGAGAGCGTGGTCAGTTGGCGTTACGTCAAAGCGTGTAAGCACTTCCCGGTAAGCAATCAGCGTCGCATTGCGCCCAATGCCGGCATGGCTGATGACCATCGGTTCCGTCTGACTTTCCGGCTGACCGCTGGCGACGTCCGTGCTGGCCGGACCACACTGCGCCAAATGGGCATGCATCAAATCATCCGCCGCCTTGATTTGCGCGCTGCGCAGTAGCTTGTCGGTGAACTGTAAACCCGCTTGTGTCAGTACGACGGTCCTGGTTTTGGTTCGATCCAGCACATCGACTGCCGTCAGCGCATAGCGGCATTGGTGCTTGTCCGACGACAATTCCTTCAGCGCCGTAACTTCGTAACGGCCAGCAAGAACGAGCGGTCCGGCGTTTTCCGACCGCCCCTCCCATTGCCCGCGCAGTTGTCCAAGAATGGTTTTTTGTACCGAATGATCAGGCGTACGGTGCGCTTTTCGCGAGACGAACTGAAACAAACCCTGACCAGAATCCAGCCCTTGCACCAAAAACTTTTCACATAAGCTGAGTTGTTGTGGTGACTGAGCCGCGATGGCTACTTTGGCCGGTCCGTTAACCAGCTCCTTTTCTGCATTGTTGATGCTGGGCTGCGGAAATGAGATGCGATTTGCGTGAATGTAGGCGTCCCCAAAACTTGTTCCTGTCATGATTTTTACTTGAACGGCGGTGCGCTGCGGGCAAATTACGCCAGCGACACGGTTGCCAATTTCTCGTTCATTGGCAATGGGTTCCCTCTCGCAGGCATAGGTCGTTGCACCGAGGCGTTTCCATAAATTCTGACTGTTCGGTTGGGCGGCGCTTGGCAATGTCGGATGCGCCGCCGCCAAAGTTGAGGGTGACATACAGGTAGAAATTGGGACGAAATTCATGCTGGGTTTCCTTGAAGTTGCTACTGCTTGATGTGCACAGTGCTGAAGTTGTGCGAGTGGCGATTGCCGATAGCAACCCAGATGGATACCGTCGTCCATGTACCCACCATGCGAAGAAATTGCGTCGGTTGAAAACTTAAGCGATCGATCCGCTACAGTGAAAAGCGGCGAATAGCGAAAACCTCTGTTGATGTCGCCCGCAAGCAGACGGTTCCAATTTTTTTTCGTGCGCCAGTATTGGTGCACTTTCGCAATTTGAGAAAGTTGAAAAGTTGAAAAGTTGAAATTCGATTTTCAAACCCGATTAATTTTCGGGGGCTTATCGCTGCTTGCGTCCCCAACCCGATGTTTGAATAGGCGCGATCGACTGTCTTAGCCCTTTCTGCCGTCGCCGCAGTATGCGTGCCTGCGTCTCTTTTTGCAGGCGCAGCGGGTCAAGTGTCATAACAGATAGCAATCTTTTGAGACATTGCTCACACTTGTGCAGACGGTTTGTTGGTACCCTGCAGCGACATCAACAGGCAATGGCTTTTCATGAAATTCACTCTACCGTTTGTTGCGACGCCGAACACAGACCCCGCATCGCAAGATTCCTCGAACGCCGAGCCAACGCAGATCAAGGAAAATATTTCTGCGGTACTGGATTTTTATTCGCGCGAAGAACAAAAAATCAGCGCCTCGCAGCGCCTGGTTGAACGCATCAGTTTTTTTGTCGCGAAGCCCGCTTTTCTTGCGTTCATTCTCGTCTTTGTCGCAGTGTGGATTGGCGTCAACCTTGTTATGTCCGTATCCGGGCTCAACGAATTCGATCCTGCCCCGTTCTTCTGGCTGCAGGGAATCATCGGATTGGGTGCATTACTGACCGCCACCGTCGTGTTGTCGAAGCAAAACCGTCTCGCGCGTTTAGCCGAGCGACGCGAACACCTCTACTTGAAAGTTGCGCTTCTGACCGAACAAAAAGTCGCCAAGCTGATCGACTTGATCGAAGAGCTGCGCCGTGATCTGCCGAACGTGAAGGATCGGCATGATTCTGATGCGGCAGTGCTGCAGCAGGCGATGAACCCTGAGCAGGTATTGGCAGCGCTGGATGAGCGCGCCGAGCCAGATAAAGATGATCGCCCCGCGCTGTGATGAATACGTAATGCGCACTTTTAAAACGGTAGCGTCGCAGAGCTTCGCCGTGATGAAGGAAGTGACACCGATTACCGCATGTCAGGAAAAAACCGTCTTTCAAATGTCAGTGAGGGTGAAAGGGCAATTCCGCTTTCAGTTATCCCGATTTCAGTTATCCCGATTTCAGTAATGCACATTTTTGCAGTCTAATTTTCAGCAACCCAGGAATTTTTTATGTCCCCTCGCAAACCCTTTTCCATGATCCGCGAATTTCATCTGGCCGACTGGTTCACATTAGCCAATGCAATGTGCGGCGTCGGCGCGCTGTTTTCGGCGATGACCTATCTGCAGACGGCTGAAATACAGCATCTGTATTTTGCGTGCGGCTTGATTCCGCTGGCATTTATATTCGATATTCTTGACGGTCGGGTAGCGCGCTGGCGTCAACAAGCCTCTTCGATGGGGCGCGAACTCGATTCGCTGTCGGACGTAATTTCATTTGGAGTCGCACCGGCCGCAATTGCATACGCCTGCGGCATGCAAGGATTATTCGATCGCGCTGCACTGCTGTTTTTTGTGGTCAGCGGCGTATCGCGTCTGGCGCGCTACAACATCACGACCGAAGAGATGTCTGACGACAAAGGCAAGGTGAAATTTTTCGAAGGCACGCCAATTCCCACCTCACTGGCGCTGGTGATCATGCTGGCGGTGGCGATTTATCAAAGTGCGATCGGTGCGCAACTTTGGTTTGGTGCGGTGTCGATCGGCGGTTTCACGTTGCATCCGCTGGTATTGATCTTCGTGGTATCTGGCTCGTTGATGATCAGCCGGATAAAAATTCCGAAATTCTGACCGCCGCTAACAGCCTGCGGCGGTCGACGATGCGTAGTACTCAGGCGCCGATCTGGCGGCTGTGCAAAGCAGCCCAGTCGGTGTGCGAGCGCACTGCGGTGCCACCGTTGCTTGTCATCATCTGATCGAGGCAGCGTGATTTTGTCGCCTCGATTGCCGTTGCCAAAAACTCGGCGTCATACGCCTGCAGCAGATGCGATTGATGCGCCGTCATATATTTTTTGACCCGCTCGGACGTACAGGTGACCGGCAGCAGCCCGTCGAAGGTATGCGAATCCCAATGCCAACCGAGCCCCAGTTCGTAGAAAGCCGCATTGTAGGCGTGGCGTTGCAGGTCGGCGGTCGCAGTGTGTGTCTGATTCGTCATGGCAGGTTCCTGTCGGCAAAATAGTTAATGGTATGAGGCTGCGTGTTCAGGGCTGCAGCAAGATGACGTTATCGTATGCGGATATAACGATTAAGCATAATTAAAGGTTTTTTGATTAATCATAAATAAAACTTATGCTATGACGTAGTTGCTGGTAACGGCTTTGCAGCAAAGCGTGTCGAGTGAATTGGACCATCGAGGTCCGGATCAATGCTTCACAAAAACGGCAATCGCCGTTAGCATCTGAAAAAGTGTTGGCAACGCGCGGGCTGCATCGCCGTGCTGCTATCGGAATAATCCGATGGGTTCGCGCTATTTTCAATATCTGCAGCAAGCACAATTCGCTCTTTCCGTTTAACAAGGCATAGCATCATGCATACGATTGTTTATACTCACGAAGCCTGTCTGAATCATCGCCCCGGACCACATCATCCGGAATCTCCTGATCGCTTGAAAGCCGTTTTGGCGGCACTACGCGTGCCGGCGTTTGCGGCACTCGAATGGCGAGACGCGCCGCTCGGTACGCGTGGGCAGGTCGAGCTGATTCACGATCCCGCATTCGTCGACGAGGTCGAAGAGCTGGTGCCAACCACCGGTTATGCAGCGCTCGATGGCGGCGATACGATTATGTCGCCCGGTTCGTGGGAAGCCGTGATGCGTTGCGTGGGTGCGGCCTGCGCCGGTGTGGATGATGTGATGACCGGCCAGGCACGCAACGTGTTTTGCGCGACGCGTCCCTGCGGTCATCATGCTGAGCCTGATCGCGCAATGGGTTTTTGTATTTTTAATCAAGCTGCGATCGCGGCAGTACATGCACTCGATACCTACGGTTTGTCGCGCGTGGCAGTGATCGATTTTGATGTCCATCACGGCAATGGCACCCAAGCGGCTTTCTGGAATCGCCCAGAACTGTTTTATGGATCGAGCCATCAATCACCGTTTTATCCCGGCACCGGCGCTGCTTCCGAACAGGGTGTCTCGCATAATATCGTCAACGTCCCGTTGCAACGTGGTTGTGATTCGGCGCAGTTTCGTCAGCAGACAGCAGCTGTCATCCTGCCTGCATTGCAGCGCTTCGATCCTCAGCTGATCATCATTTCCGCAGGCTTTGATGCGCATACATCGGACCCGCTGGCGCAACTGAATCTGACCGATGATGATTATCGGTGGGTTACTGCCGAGCTAATGAAGATTGCCGATCAATGTTGCGAGGGCCGTATCGTCTCGGTGCTGGAGGGCGGCTACAGCCTTGCTGCCTTGGCTAGCAGTACGGCGGTACATGTCGACACATTGATGGCGAAGCACGCTGCGTAGCCGGGTGCGATCATTGCGCAGCTGGCGTTAATTTTTGTCGCCGAAATTTTTTAGATTATGGAAGTCGACCATGAAACTTGTACGCATTCCTTTGTTGCTCGCATTGCTATCAGTGGTGCTACTTGCGCTTTCTGGATTGGGCGTACGCGCTGGCTTGTGGCCTTACGCGGTCGGCTTCACGTTGCTGCGCTGGGTGGTGGGCGTCGGCGTGGCGGCTGCGGTAGTGGCAGTAATCGGTCTGTTGATTCCAAAGGCACGCGCGACCGCGTTACCGACGCTACTGCTCAGCGCGGTGATTGGCGCTGCAGCAGCGTACACGCCGTGGCAGATCGCACAGCAGGCAAAATCGCTGCCGCGTATTCATGATATTTCGACCGACCTTGCCGATCCGCCGATGTTTATTGCGGTCTTGAAGTTGCGTGCCAATGCGCCCAATCCAGCGACGTATGGCGGTCCCGAAGTCGCGGCGGCTCAGCGCAGTGCTTATCCTGATATTCAACCATTGCTGCTGAATGCGCCTACGGCTGAGGTGTTTGCAGCAGCGCTGGCAGAGGCTAAAAAGCAGGATTGGCAAATCGCAGCACAAGATGCGCAGACCGGCCGTATCGAAGCGACCGCTACTACTTTCTGGTTCGGTTTCAAGGACGATATCGTCGTGCGTATTACTGCAGCTGATGGTAAAAGCCGTGTTGATGTGCGCTCCGTCTCGCGTGTTGGCAAGAGCGATGTCGGCAAGAATGCACAGCGAATTCGCGACTACCTTACTGCTCTGTCACACCAATCGACTAAATGAAATAAATCATTTTTTATTTGTGCAAGGCGCGATAAAAACCGGCCGACATTAATTCTTGTCGCCACCGATGAAAAACGGATTAGGTCTGACATATGCCATGACTGGATGATCGAGCAGTCCGGCAGGTGCTACTTGCTGCAACGGGAATCGCGTCACGCTCAGTGCGCCGTCGAAATGCCAGGTGAACGATTTTTGGCCTATATCGAAGCGTACGATTTCGCCACCCGTGACATTGATGTGGCGTGTTTCAGGACCGATCACGATCGTCCGCTCGGCTGCGGCATCATTCGCCGCATCGCCTAGCAAGGCTAATTGAGATGGTGCATTCAACGCGCTGCAACCGGCACTGAGAACGACGATGCCCGCCAGTACGGCCGTCACAAATTTTTGCATGGTGATTTCCTTTTCGAATACGAATGGTGCTCAGCGATGACTCTCATCAAACGATGTGCGCCGCGTTTTTGTGCCGTCATGTTAGGTCAAAAAATTGGTATGCGTTGGTGCGGTTAGCCTTCGTAGCAAGCGATCATGCGACGGGTCTCGCGGTATCGAAGTGGTTCATGAAAACGCAAACACATCCATCGCCAGAATGCCATGCTGATGGCTCGTATGCAGTTGCTCGGCGCGCGCGGTATTTCCGGCAGCACCTAGAGCCACGAACAGCGGCATCAGATGCTCTTCGGTCGGGTGGTTGCGCTCAGCAAAGGGCGCTTGCCGGCGATAGTCGCGCAGTGTGTCGTAGTCGGCTCGTTGCAATGTCATGCGCATCCAGCTTGCAAAATCATCGACCCACGATGGCACCGGTGCGTCGATTGCCTGACCGCGAAATTCCTGCAGGTTATGCGTCAAAGACCCCGAGCCGATGACCAGAATATTCTGATCACGCAACGCAGATAACGCGCTACCGAGGCGTTCGTGGTCGATCGGACCGGCCCCATGCATTAGCGCGATCTGTACCACCGGGATATCGGCCTGCGGATACATCAGTCGTAGCGGTACCCATGCGCCGTGGTCCAGACCATGGTCTGCGCTACGAGCAACCGTCAACTGTGCCGCCTCCAGCAAAGCAACGATGTGCTCGGCGAGTTCTGGTGCACCAGGTGCCGGGTAGGTAATCGCAAATAGCGCCGCTGGAAAACCGCCGAAGTCATGGATCGTTTCGGGATGTGCCGCGAAACTGACTGCAGTCGTTGCGCTTGTTTCCCAATGTGCGGACGCGACCAGGATTGCTTTTGGACGCGGTAGGGAAGTGCCGAGTTGCTGCAAAAATTGGTGCGCTGGGCTGTCTTGTATCGCCAGCATCGGGGAGCCGTGCGAAATAAAGAGGGTCGGTAATCGGGACATCGAATGTTCTCCAAAAGTGGGGCGGATCATCGGGCAGCGATGTGGCGCGCCGACACATGCTGCCGGAAACTGTCGCAGCCGTACGCACCAACGGCGTTTTTTTGTATCCTTTGCAGCAGCGTAGCGCCGACCGTCTAGATACGCACCGCCTCCACAGATTCAATGGTACCGACTTGTTCAATACTAGGTATGATCGGGCGCTCGGCGTTGGAGGCTGTGGGCTTGGTGGAAATAGTGAGCGGAAATTATTTACTGTCGTCACCGTGTATTCATCCCACGATCGTAAAACCCACTTACATCAAAAAGGAAAAAGCCGATGCACCCATGGCTGATGTTGGCAATCGCAATCGCCGCCGAACTTGCTGCGACCACTGCCTTGAAACTCTCCGCAGGATTTACCCGCCTGACACCAAGCGTGGTTGTGGCGGTCGGTTACCTGATTTCGTTTTATATGTTGTCGCAAGTATTGAAGACGCAGGAGGTCGGCATTGTCTACGCGATCTGGAGCGGCGCAGGGCTTGCCATCATCGCGTTGATCGGCGTGCTCTTCCTCGGTGAGTCGGTTAGCACTTTCAAGGTTGCCGGGCTGCTCGCCATTTTTGCGGGTGTCATGCTGCTGAACCTGGCCCCGACCGCGCAGTAATAAATTAGGGCAAAAAGCCTCACGAACCAAGGATTTTTTATGAAAGCAATCGGTTATCGCCACTCTCTTCCGATCGATCATGCCGAGTCATTGATCGATATCGATCTGCCCGAGCCGGTTGCAGTCGGCCACGATCTGCTGGTCGATGTGCATGCAATTTCAGTCAATCCGGTCGATACCAAGATTCGCCGCTTCGTCGCGCCGGAGGCGGGCGAAACCAAGGTCATCGGCTGGGACGCCGCCGGCATCGTGCGTGCAGTTGGCGACAAGGTGACGTTGTTTCGTCCCGGTGATCGGGTCATGTATGCCGGCACGCTGCAGCGTCCGGGTACCAACAGCGAACGCCATCTGGTCGATGAGCGCATCGTTGGTCGCATGCCAGCGTCGATCGACTTCGCCGCTGCGGCCGCCTTGCCACTGACCACGATCACTGCATGGGAAATTCTGTTTGACCGTCTGCAGATATCGCAGGAAAAAACTGCAAAGGCCGGGACGCTGCTGGTCATTGGTGCAGCCGGTGGTGTCGGTTCGATCCTCGTGCAACTGGCGCGGCAATTAACCCACTGGACCATCATCGGTACCGCCTCACGTCCCGAAACCCGGCAGTGGGTCAGCGACCTGGGCGCGCATCACGTGATCGACCATACCCAACCACTGTCGCTGCAATTGCAGCGCATCGGCATTGCGCAAGTTGATTACGTCGCCAGCCTTACCCACACCGATCTGCATTTACCGGAAATCGTCGCGTCGCTGATCCCGCAGGGTAAATTGGCCTTGATCGATGATCCCGATGCGCTGGAAGTCAAACTGCTGAAACGCAAAAGCATTTCGCTGCATTGGGAATTCATGTACACCCGCTCGATGTTCGAAACCGTCGACATGATTGAGCAGCACCATCTGCTTAACCGTGTTGCGCAGCTGATCGATGACGGCATTGTGCATTCGACCGTGACCGAACGTTTCGGCACGATCAATGCAGCCAATCTGCGTCGCGCACATGCGTTACTTGAAAGCGGCAAGGCGCGCGGAAAGATCGTACTGGAAGGGTTCTGACGGATTGATGGCAGCGACTTCTGTCCATAATTTGATTCAGACATTTATGCATCGCGTTGCAGCGGTAACGCAGTCGTGTATTTCACCTGCTTCAATGCAAAGCTGGAGCGAATATTTTTGATGCCCGGTATCGTCGTGAGATGCTGCAAGATAAATCGCTCCAGCGCCTGAATGTCGGCCACCACCAGACGCAATAAATAGTCTTCGTCGCCGGTCATCAAATACACCTCCATGACTTCATCGAACTGGCTCACCGCATTTTCAAAACAGGCCAATGCCGCCGCTTCCTGCTTTTCCAGGCGCACCTGAATGAAGACATTGATCTTCAAACCGAGCACTTGCGGATCGAGCAAGGCAACGTAACGCGAAATGGTTTTTTGCACTTCGAGTTGCTTTACGCGCGCCAAGGTTGGCGATGCCGACAAATGAATTTTTTTTGCGAGGTCGATATTGCTGATGCGGCAATCGTTCTGCAGCACATCCAGAATACGCAGATCAGTCGGGTCGAGAGGGTTAGTCGGCATAAAATACTTTAAAAAATTATCGAGGAAGCGCGTTGTGCTGCGATATCGCTATGGTACAGGTGAATGCAGTTGCACCTGCGGCATGATTGGCGCTATCGTGCTAGCTCTCGCCAATCACCCGATTCGATCATGCAAAGCGCGCCCGAAGACCATCTGCTTCATCCAGCCGACAGCGATGTGCAAGAGACCGAAGAATGGGTGGACGCACTGCAGGCGGTCATTCATCACAGTGGTCCGGAACGTGCGCGATTTTTGCTCACGCAGTTAAGCACCGCAGCACAGAAGTGGGGCATCAAGTGGCACGACGCGCGTAACACGCCCTACGTCAATACGATTTCACTGGCCGATCAACTACCTTTCCCCGGTGGCGAAGATGCGCTGGCGATCGAACAACATCTGGCCAGCGTAATGCGCTGGAATGCGCTGGCGATGGTGGTGCAGGCCAATCGCACCTACGGTGAACTCGGCGGGCATATCGCCAGTTATGCGTCGGCAGCGGATTTGTTTGAAGTCGGCTTCAATCATTTTTTCAAGGCGCGTACTGAGGCGTTCGGTGGCGACCTAGTGTACTTTCAGGCGCACTCGGCGCCGGGTATTTATGCGCGTGCGTTTTTGGAAGGCACGCTGAGCGAGACCGAACTCGGCTTTTACCGGCAAGAGATCGAAGCGAAAAAACAAGGCGCACGCGGGCTGCCGTCGTATCCGCATCCGTGGTTGATGGAAAACTTCTGGCAATTTCCGACCGGCTCAATGGGGCTCGGCCCGATCAGTGCGATTTATCAGGCGCGCTTCATGCGCTATCTCGAACACCGCAGTTTGCTGCAAGCGCAGGACCGCAAAGTCTGGGGTGTATTCGGCGATGGCGAGATGGACGAGCCGGAATCGCTTGCTGCGCTATCGCTGGCGTCACGCGAGCAATTGGACAATCTGGTCTTCGTCATCAACTGTAATTTGCAGCGGCTCGACGGCCCGGTGCGTGGCAACGGCCATATCGTCGATGAACTGGAAACCACGTTCGCTGGCGCCGGCTGGTATGTTATCAAATTGATGTGGGGATCGGATTGGGATCCGCTCTTTGCGCGGGATGCGTCCGGTGAATTGATCGCTGCGCTGAACGATACCGTCGACGGTCAGCTACAGACATTTGCCGCGAACGACGGCAGCTTCAACCGCGCCCATTTTTTTGGTCAGAGTCCCGCGCTTGCCGCGCTCGGCGCGACATTGACCGATGAAGAAATCGACCGGCTGCGTCGCGGTGGCCACGACATGCGAAAAATTTTTGCGGCCTACACCTCTGCCGCCGGACATCGCGGTCAGCCGACCGTGATTTTGGCGCAGACCAAAAAAGGCTTCGGCATGGGGACAGCCGGTCAGGGAAAAATGACCACGCATCAGCAAAAGAAACTCGATGCCGACACTCTGCTTGAATTTCGCGATCGATTTCATTTACCGATATCGGATGACGATTGCGCTGCGCTGAAATTTTACAAACCACCGCACGACAGCAAAGAAATGCAGCATCTGCTGCAGCGCCGTGCAGCATTGGGCGGATTTTTACCGAGGCGTAGCGTCACACAATCGCACATTACGGTACCAGCACTTGCTTCCTATGCCGACTTCGCGCTCAATGCCGATGGCAAGGAAATGTCGTCGACCATGGCCGCTGTGCGCATGCTCGGTGCGTTGCTGAAGGATGAAGGAATCGGCCGATATATTGTACCGATCGTGGCAGATGAGGCGCGCACCTTCGGCATGGCGAATTTATTCCGCCAAGTCGGTATTTATTCTGCACAGGGGCAGCTGTACGAGCCGGAAGATATCGGCTCGATTTTGTATTATCGCGAAGCGAAAGACGGCCAGATTCTGGAAGAAGGTATTTCGGAAGCGGGTGCGATTTCCTCGTGGACCGCAGCGGCGACCAGTTATTCGGTGCATGGTGTGCCGATGCTGCCGATGTATATCTATTATTCGATGTTCGGTTTTCAGCGCATTGGCGACTTGATCTGGGCGGCAGCCGATCAGCGTGCGCGTGGCTTTTTGATTGGTGCGACATCCGGTCGCACGACGCTGGCTGGTGAAGGATTGCAGCATCAGGACGGCAGCAGTCTGCTGATTGCCTCGACTATTCCCAATTGTGTATCTTACGATCCGGCCTATGCGTGCGAACTCGCGGTGATTATGCAGGATGGCATACGACGCATGCTTGGCAATAACGAAGACGTGTTTTACTACATCACGGTCACCAACGAAAATGATGCGCAACCGAGCTTGCCCGATACGGCGCACGAGGGCATCTCGCGCGGTATGTATTGCTTGCAGTCGAGCGATAATGCCGATGTGCGCTTGCTGGCGTCCGGTGCGATCGTCAAGGAAGCGATCGCCGCTGCTGCACTGCTGCGCGAACACTTCGATGTGCGCGCCGAGGTCTGGAGCGTTACCAGCTTTACCGAACTCGCGCGTGATGGCATTGCTGCGCAACGCAATCAACGTCTGAGGCAAACTGACACTTGTGCTTACGTGACCGAGCAACTGGGTCGCAACACTGCACCGGTAATCGCTGCCAGCGACTATGTTCGCAACGTGGCCGAAAGTATTCGCGCGTTTGTTCCGGCGCCGTATGTCACGCTCGGCACTGACGGTTTCGGGCGCAGTGATACGCGGTGCAATCTGCGGGACTTTTTTGAAGTCGATGCGAAGTGGATTGCCTATACCGCGCTGACGCAACTCGCCGTCAAGCGCGATGCAGACCAGTTGCAGCGCGACGCGGCGCTGCTCGGTCTGGTGCTGACGAAGCCGCTGTCGGCCGACATGTGATGCAATCGTCGATCGAACTGCGGCGTGTCAATGACTACAGGCTTTTGGCAAGTGCGCGCGCCTGTTCGCAGGCTGTAGCGCGCGACGCATGATCGAGCTCGGGACCGTACAAGGTTTTCGAGACTTGGATCGCGTGGAAGTCATCGATGCCGACCATATTGGCCCACGCGGCCATGTAATCAGTCTGAAAATCTGCCGCCGGCGGTGCGTCGGGTGCGGCCATCGCCACGCCGCGCGCGCCGATGACGACCACTTTGCGTCCACCCAGCATACCGAGCAGGCCACGGTCATCGAATGTGAAAAGCACGTCTTTTTGCGACACCGCATCGATCAAATGTTTGAGTCGATACGGTATGCCCAGATTCCACATCGGCACGCTGAATAAAATCAGATCAGCTGTATGAAACCGCGCGGCCAGTATTTTGATTTCATCCCACACGGCGCGCTGTTCATCGGTGCGCTCGCGGCCTTCCAGTGCTGCGTATTTGGCGTCGAGCGCCGGGCCGTCGAAGGCGGGCAGGGTGGTGTGCCAGATGTCGAGCGTGTCGCAGGTGCTGCCCGCATGCTTCGCGTAAATGGCGTCGATGAAGACGTGCGCGACTTCGGTCGAAGCCGAGCGTTGGCCGCGCGGCGAGGCAACGATGTGCAGAAGTTTCATGGTGGTCCTTTGTCAGAATACAGGTTTAACGACAGGTATTGAGCACGCTGCATTGGATCAATGCGGAAGTTTGCTGCAGTAGCTTGATGCAGGGGCTTGATACAGTGGCTTGCTACAGCAAGCCTTACGACGGTGCGCCAACTTGCCGCGTTGGTTCGGCCTTGGCGAAGGCTTCGAGCGCATCGCAATTCGCGATGATGCGATCGATCGTCGGAATATCGGCAACCGTAATTTTAAAAATGCGCATCACAGCGATGATGCTGGCTAGGCAAATATCAGCGATGGTCGGTGTATCGCCATGACAGAATTCGCCGGTCTCCGGTTCGCTGGCGAGTCGCCGCTCAAACGCCTGCAGCCCGGTAGAAAACCAGTGGATTTGCCAGGCGCGCCAAGCGGCATCATCGAAATGGCTATTACCGACCAAATATTTTTTCACGCGTGGCGTGATCAGCGGATGCGTATCTGCAGCCAGCATCGCAGCTAGTGACCGCACGCGAGCGCGTGCATGCAAGCCCTGCGGCAGCAGCGGTGGCGACGTTTGCAGCTCTTCGATGAATTCAAGAATTGCGAGTGATTGCGTGAGAGGCGCATGTCCTTTTTCAACCAGCGCCGGAATTGCACCAAGCGGATTGATTTTCAAAAAAGCCTCGCTGCGTTGTTCGCCGGTGTCGAGGTTGACGATGTGTTCTTGCGCAACCAAGCCTTTTAGATTCAGCGCGACGCGTACGCGATAGGTGGCAGAGGTCCGCCAGAAGGCGAATAACTCAAATTGGGATTGTTGGGTCATGGTCGCTCCAGTGCTGAAAAATTGATGAAGCAACAAGTCTACAATTAAACGGATAACATCACTCGCCAAGACTTTGCGTAAAAAATGATGGTGACCGCGAAATCGTTCCCAATTTTGTGTCGCGTAATAGTCGCTGTAAAAAATTCAGCATGTGGTCCGATCGTGTTGCGCCGCATGCGTGACACGCTTTGGACTGCTTGTCAGCGCCATTGAACAAACTCTTTGATTTTATTATTAGGAGATCGCACCATGCCGTCAAAAATAGAAGTTGTATTTATTCCGGCTTTGCTATGTGACGAGCAGCTGTATCGCGATGTGATCACCAGCATGGGCGATCAGATTTCAGCGACCGTGCTGATCTCGCCGAAGTCCAGCTTGTCCGAGAGCTGTGCCGATATTCTCGCCCGCGCACCGAAAAAATTTATTCTGGTCGGCACGTCATATGGCGGCAATCTGGCGCTCGACATCGCGCTGACGGCCCCCGAACGCGTCATTGGACTCTGGCTGATGGGATGCGATCCCGGCGCTCCGCAGCAAGGTGGTCCTGATCTGGCGGGCGGGCTTGAAGCAACGCCTGATGGGGTTATCGATATGCTCGCGGGGCTGGTGGTGCGTCCGGTCGATACCGCCTCGGCTGCCGTCTTTAAACAAATGGCACATCGGATCGGCGGCGCAGCGGGTGCTGCACAGGCACGTGCTCTGGGCGCACGAAGCGATCGAACTGGCCGCCTTGGCACACTGAAGATGCCGACGCTCCTGACCTGGGGTGCGGAAGATCCTCTGGTTTCGCCAACCATCGGTGAAGCAATGTCCACGCGAATTGCGAATGTATCGTGGCAGGTATTGCCAGCGTGCGGCCACCTGCCAACGCTTGAGCAACCTCGGCAAACCGCGGCACTATTTGCGGCTCTGGTCGAGCGGGTGCGGGCTGCTCTGCCCGATATGGATGACGTTTAATCGCACGGCGATTAACTCATGTTCTTCACGCAAGCGGAGTGATGTTCAACGAAATTCGGCATGCAGTGCGTGTATGAATGTTAACAATAATTTTTTAACCTGGCCGACCTAGGCATATCTCCCAACTTACTGATGAAAGAAATCCATGACTGAAAAACTGAAGCTGTACACATCGCCTTCCGCATTTCCCAATCCGCAGCGACTGCGTTTGTTCATCCACGAAAAAGGCATCACCGACCATTTCGAGGAAATCATTTACGATATGGCACCCGGTGGCCAGCAACGCAAATGGCCGCATTTGAAAATGAATCCCTGGGGCGAAACACCGACCCTGGCATTGGCCGACGGCACCTATTTGTCGGAGACGGCTGGTGTGGTGCGCTATCTTGATCAGCATTATCCCGGCCGCAAGATCATGGGTGAGTCCGCGCTGGAGCAGGGACAAGACACGATGTGGGAGAACCGCATCTGGACGCATATTCTGTATCGCATCGTGACGATGTTCCATGTGATGCATCAGGGCTTAGGGCAGAAAATTGAGTTGACCAGCAATCCGCAATGGGGTGAACACTGCCGCAAGGAAGCGCTGTCGCATGCCGCGCTGGTCGACCGCCATTTGTCGGATAGCCGCGAATGGATGCTCGGTGGCGCAGCACCGACCTTTGCCGATATCACGCTGTGTACCGCGATTGCATTTTCAAAGTTTCCAGCCAATGCCACGCCGCTTGACGAGCGATTCGAACATCTCGATGCACTGTGGCGTCGCTGGCAGACCCGGGCTAGTTTCAAGGCCGCGTATGCAGATGGCGGGAGCGGTCTGGCCGAATTGGCGTATTTGAAGAAGTAAGCGTCCATTATCCTGCGGCTGTGGGTGGTTCATGCCGCAGCCCGTACAACTGGATGCTCTTTTCATGGTGGCAGGCGGCGGGGTGTTATCGCACTCTCACGCATTGCGCGCGCATTTCCCGCACGCTACCCGCGCATTACCCGCGCGCTACTATTGGGCACAAAAAAGCCCGCCGAATGAAGACGGGCTAGTTGCTGTACCTATTTGCTGTACTTTATTGCTCGATGTTTTATCCACCGATATTATTACCGAATTAGAATCGCAATCTAATCACTGGTATTTCTTGAAAGGTGCACCAAGCAATTTTGCTTGGTGCCCACGGAGGGACTCGAACCCCCACATCCGAAGACACATGGACCTGAACCATGCGCGTCTACCAATTCCGCCACGTGGGCCTTTCCAAAGACCGCGATTATAGCGTAATGCTTCCGAGTGTCAATTGCGCGATGGATGAACGCGTTAAATAACCGGGGCAATGAGTTAAACTCTGGTTGCGGCGACGTAACCGCGGCGTTAAATGCGCTGACGCGCTTCGATCAGAGTACCTCTGCATGGTGCCCGACCGGTGTAACGATATGCATGAGGCGTCTTCGCTATCGAAGTGAAGCTGCAACCAACAATAACTAACCGATTACCCATTTGAACCAATATTCTTACACCATTCCCAGCCGCGAGGAAATTCTCGGCATACTGCGCACCGCTTCCGAGCCGCACAATGCTGACGCCATCGCTGCCGCACTGAACGTCAAGCCCGACGAGATTGATGGCCTGATGCGACGCCTGAACGCGATGGAACGCGACGGTCAGATCAAGCCTGATCGTGCGGGCGTTTATCAGCTTTCCAACAGCACCAGCTTCATCCAAGGGCGCGTCAACAGTCATCGCGATGGCTACGGTTTTCTGGTGCCAGACGAAGGTGGCGACGATCTGTTTTTATCCGAAAAAGAAATGCAGAAAGTGCTGCACGGTGATCGCGTACAAGCCCGCATCGTCGGTACCGACCGCCGCGGTCGTCCGGAAGGTACGATTGTTGAAGTCACTTCCCGCGCCAACACCCATGTGATCGGCCGACTGCTGAACGAAAACGGCGTCTGGGTCGTGGCCCCCGAAGACAAGCGCATTGGTCAGGACATCATGTTGCATGGTTCGCCCGGCAAGGCCAAGACCGGGCAGGTAGTCAGCGTTGAGTTGACCGAACAGCCATCGCGTTTTAGTCAGCCGGTCGGAAAGATTGTTGAAGTACTCGGTGATATCGATGACCCCGGCATGGAAATTGAAATCGCGGTGCGCAAATTCGGTGTGCCGCATGAATTTTCTGACGCGGCCAAAAAAGCCGCTGCCAAATTGCCGAGCGAAGTGCGCGATATCGATATTACCGATCGCGTCGACTTGCGTGATGTGCCGCTTGTCACTATCGATGGCGAAGATGCGCGCGATTTTGACGACGCAGTGTATTGCGAGCCGATCAAGATTGGTCGTGCCGATGGCTACCGGTTGATTGTGGCGATTGCTGACGTCAGTCATTACGTCAAGCCGAACGAGGCGCTCGATGTCGATGCGCTGGAGCGCAGCACATCAGTGTATTTTCCGCGTCGCGTGATCCCGATGCTGCCTGAAAAATTATCGAACGGCTTGTGTTCGCTGAATCCTGGTGTCGATCGTCTGACACTGGTGTGCGATGCGGTGATCACGGCCAAAGGCGAGATCAAGGCGTATCAGTTTTATCCGGCAGTGATTCACTCTGCCGCGCGCCTGACCTACACCGAAGTAGCCACCATTTTGGCCAATACCAAAGGCACCGATGCAGCCAAGCGGCCGGCGTTGGTGCCGCATCTGCAGCACTTGTACGAGGTGTACCACGCTTTATTGAAAGCGCGTCATGTACGCGGCGCGATTGATTTCGAGACGACTGAGACCTACATCGTCTGCAATGCCAATGGCAAGATCGAACA
>JAYTZV010000283.1:0-3641 GCA_043741695.1 Burkholderiales bacterium | reverse complement strand
TAGGGTATGGAGGGAATGTTGGTTGCGATAAAACGTCGCACCGAATCGGGAATATCGGTAGCTGCCATCAGCACCTCCTCGCGTAGCGGGTGACGCTCCAGTGCCTGGCAGGACTGATTACGCAGGGTTGCTGTGCGCTGACAGGCGTCGCCTGCCACTGGTGCGTCTGCAAGTGATCATGCCAAGCGTATCGCGCCGCGCCCGCGGTCTGGCGGTCAATCGCAGGGTCGGGCTCTGCTTCCCGGCAAGGTGTGGTGCGTACGGTGGCAAGCATCTCAAGGTCGCGGTTAATCGAATTCGCTTTGGGCAAGACCTTGGGTTGCTGCAGGCTGTGGGCGCAGGCCTGCAAAATCATCGTCACCATCTTCACCATAGCCATCACAATCAGCGCGAACTCTAGCGTCGCGCACGCAAATCGCGCTGCGATCGTCACCGTGCCGAGATGGATTGGCTTCACTGGGTCGACCCCCACCCGGTGTGTCATTCCACGGGCCGTCCCGTGATGGCGGGACGCTTTTCAAGCCGGTCTTCCAACTCACCGATATAGGCGGCTAGCGTATTGCCGCTCGCTTCAATACTGGTGCGCAAGTTCAACTCCATCAAAGCGACACGGTTGTTCAGATCGGTCCGGCTTTCGGCAATGTAGTGGGCGTTTTGCTCCACAGCCGCTTCGAGCGCGCGCTGCACTTGCGTGAGCCGGGATGCCTCGGCGGCGTCGGCAAGTTTGCGCTGCGCCTGCATTTCACGCGCGTGTTCGCGGCTTTCGATCAGCATGGTGGTTTTGAGTTGCGCCGCAAATGCCAGCGCGATCAGGATCGAGACACCGGTCAGACCTAGCATCACCAATCCGAGCGGCGCATAGACCGATACGACGATCAAGGAGAGTGCAGCAGGTGCCGTGAAAAGCGACCAGTTGGCAGCAGTGAACGCCGCAACGCCCGCGACAAATACAAGAAGCAATACGGTCCGTGCATTCATTTTTATCTCCGCTGTTTGAACTGATGTAAAGCTGGCTTGACGCAACATGCTTCGCGAGATCAGTGATGTGCTTGGTCGATCTGTGATGGTCGAAAAAGTGCGCCGAGCCGCCTGTAAAATTAGTTTGCTCCACAATTTCGTAATCGAGCGGCCAGATGCATTTGTACAAATGGATTATACCTGACCACGTACTGGTCGATATCAGCGGGAACGGTCGAGCGGCGAAGTGCACTTGACTTCCGCAAGCGGTCGCTTGTTAATAGCACCCACAAATAACACCCACAAACAGCACCTACATCAACGTGACCATTGCACTTCCTTAGATCAGTTTCGAAAACGTCTAGCTCTTTTCTTGTGCTGTTAATGTTGGTATTTCTTTACTTGAATAGCATCGCGCTGTAATCCTCCGCAACGCGACGCGCAATAAAACGGTTTTCAATCTCGCTAAAATCACCCAACCATTTCCAGGCTGCAGACTGCGCCATGCTTCCGCTTCAACAAAAAATCATCCACTGCGATTGCGACTGTTTTTACGCCGCCGTAGAAATGCGCGACGATCCTTCGTTGCGTCTGCTGCCGGTCGCGGTCGGTGGTCGCGCTGATCAGCGCGGTGTCATTGCAACCTGCAATTACGCAGCGCGCGAATTTGGCGTGCGTTCGGCGATGGCCACTGCGCAAGCGCTGCAGCGCTGTCCGGGTTTGATTGTGATTCGTCCATCGATGGAAAAATACCGCATCGCTTCACGGCAAATTTTGGCGATCTATCGTGACTTTACCGATCTGGTTGAACCGCTGTCGCTCGACGAAGCGTATCTGGATGTAACGCAATGCACGCAGCATGCCGGTAGTGCCACGCGCATCGCACAAGAGATTCGTGCGCGGATTGAAGCGACCGTCGGTATCACGGCATCGGCCGGCATCGCACCAAATAAATTTGTCGCCAAAATCGCCAGCGACTGGAACAAGCCGAACGGCCAGTTCGTCGTGCGGCCGAATGAGATCGACGCGTTTGTCGCAGCGCTTCCGGTCAAAAAATTATTCGGCGTCGGCAAAGTCACTGCCGCGCGATTGAATGCACTCGGCGCGCAAACGTGTGGTGATCTGCGCGCCTGGTCGCGGCTGGAACTGGTGCGGCAATTTGGAAAATTCGGCGAACGCTTGCATCAGCTTTGTCGCGGCATCGACGAGCGATCGGTCAATCCGCATACCGAGCGCAAATCCGTGAGTGTCGAAGAAACCTATTCGATCGACCTGCCAGATGCTGCGGCTTGCATGGCCGAACTCGATCGTCTGATCGTGGCACTGCAGGAGCGCATCCACCGTGCGGAAATACAAGCACCGATTCATAAACTGTTCGTCAAAATTCGCTTCGCCGATTTTAGGCAAACGTCGGTCGAGTGCGTTGCTACAGCAGTCGACGACGCAACGCTGCACAAGCTGCTGGAAAGCGGCATGCAACGGCACCTGCAGCCAGTGAGGCTGTTAGGCGTAGGTGTGCGATTGCACGAGCGGGAAGGGGATGGCGATGGGTCGCAATTGATGTTGTTTGATGGCGCGGCGGCTAGGGTGTCGCTGTCTGACGATATCGATATTTTGCCCGCGTAGTGATTAACGTAGCTACCGGCGAGGCTGTCGATAACGTCGCACGATCGGCGTCGGTCGGCAAACTAGCGAACCCGTGTCTGTATTCGGTCGTTCATAACCTGAAGTGCGCGGAATGCATTCCGCTGTCTTCGACACCGGAGTACATTCCGCGTTAGTGACAAGGGACTCGCCAGCCTTCGGCAGGCCGCCGAATCGCTGGTAAGCGATTCGCTTCGAGTCCCGCCGCAAGCCGCGCAGGCGGCTTGCTCCACTTCGCCAAATAAAAAAGCCCGCTTGCGCGGGCTTCTTCTTATTTGGCGGAGTGGACGGGACTCGAACCCGCGACCCCCGGCGTGACAGGCCGGTATTCTAACCAACTGAACTACCACTCCAAAACTGGACTCTCTGCTATACAAATAACCACATGCTGGTGGGTGCTGAGAGGCTCGAACTCCCGACCTACGCCTTGTAAGGGCGCCGCTCTACCAACTGAGCTAAGCACCCGTATCGGTACTGAATACGCCATTGGCACTTGTGCGCTTCGGGGTGTATGTCACTACACCTGAAGGGGCCGAAGTCTACAATAGATTGTTCGGATTGGCTAGCATGTCGGGCAATTATTTTGGGATTGGCGCCGGGCGGAGTTTTTTGCTGGCGTCAGCGACGATGGCTGGGCAGGGTGAGGCGGTGTCGTTACTCGGTGCGGTGAGTGCGAGCAAAGCAGCGAATGGATTCAGCAGCCCCAGCCCGATTGCCGCAGCACCGCGCACTGCAAGCGGTCCGCCTTCGACGCCAACTTGCGGATTTTTGAACGTGCCTTTGACATAGAGCGGCGAGCGTAGCGAGAAAACCCGGAAACCTTTGGTGTGCGGATAGACATGCAGATCCATCGCCTCGCTGCCCAGGTTGACTGTGCCATTGACGTTGATGAGTGCGTCAGTGGTGTCGAGCGCGAGCACACGTGATTCGAGTACGCCGTTTTTGACATCGAAATCTGCGGCCGCACAGTTGATCTTGACCGTTTGATCACCGAACAGTTTGGCAAGCACGATATTGGCGACATTCAGACCGGCTTGTTC
>JAYTZV010000282.1:0-10180 GCA_043741695.1 Burkholderiales bacterium | reverse complement strand
GTGCTTATGCGCGTGGTCGCGGCATCGCACGACTGCTAACGCTGGGCGACCTGGCGCAATCCAGTGGCAGCGCCTTTGGCGCGCATGCCAATCATTTTACCGACATCGCCGCGCTGCTGCAGTCGCTCGATACTATTCTCACCCCCGATACCACCGTGCTGGTGAAAGGCTCGCGCTTCATGCAAATGGAACGCGTGGTCCAGCATCTGACCGGTCAATCTCAACAGGACGTCTACTGACATGCTGCTTTGGCTGGCACAATATTTTCAACAAGATCTCGGCCCGCTGCGGATCTTCAATTTCATCACTTTTCGTGCCGCGTTTGCGACGATGACGGCGATGGTGATCGGTCTCCTGGCGGGACCTGCAGTGATCCGCATGCTGGTGCGTTTGAAGGTTGGTCAAGCAGTGCGGCATGACGGTCCGCAAACCCATTTGATCAAGAGTGGTACGCCAACGATGGGCGGTGCACTGATCCTGCTGGCCATTGGTGTCTCGACTTTGCTTTGGGCCGATCTGACCAACCGCTTCATCTGGCCGGTACTGGTCGTCACGCTCGGTTTTGGTGCCATTGGTTGGGTCGACGATTACCGCAAGGTGGTCTATAAAGATCCGAACGGCATGCGCTCGCGTGAAAAATATTTCTGGCAATCGCTGATTGGTATTCTCGCTGCGCTGTATCTGGCGTTTTCGGTCTCTGCGCCCACAGGCAGCAAAGTAGTGCAATTATTTTTCGCCTGGGTTGAGTCGGGCTTCAATCTCGACCTGCCACCGAAGGCCGATTTGATCGTGCCATTTTTCAAAACGATCAGTTATCCGCTCGGTGTATGGGGCTTTATCGCACTGACCTATTTCGTCATTGTCGGCACCAGTAACGCCGTCAACTTAACTGATGGTCTCGATGGCCTCGCGATTATGCCAACCGTCATGGTCGGGACCGCGCTCGGCATCTTTGCTTACCTCGCCGGCAATGCCGCGTACTCGAAATATCTGTTCATTCCGCATATTCCCGGCGCGGGCGAGTTACTGATTTTTTGTGGCGCGATGGCCGGAGCAGGGCTGGCATTTTTATGGTTTAACGCGCACCCGGCACAGGTCTTCATGGGTGACGTCGGTGCACTCGCGCTGGGTGGCGCGCTCGGTACGATTGCCGTCATCGTGCGACAAGAGATTGTGCTCTTCATCATGGGCGGCATCTTCGTCGTGGAGACCTTGTCGGTGATGCTGCAGGTCGGCTATTTCAAATACACAAAAAAACGTTTCGGTATTGGCCGTCGCATTTTGTTGATGGCGCCGCTGCATCATCATTTCGAACAAAAGGGCTGGAAAGAAACCCAGGTCGTCGTGCGTTTCTGGATCATCACGATGATGCTGGTGCTGTTTGGTTTGGCCACGCTGAAATTACGCTAAGCGCTGAAAGTAGATTGAGGAGTGATTGACACCGCCATGAATTACACAGGCAAACAGGTGCTGGTACTTGGTCTCGGTGAGTCGGGACTGGCGATGGCGTTGTGGCTCGCACGCTGCGGTGCGCGCTTGCGCGTGGCCGATACGCGTGCCGTACCGGAGCGACTAACTTTCTTGCATGCGGCGGTACCTGCTGCCGAATTTCGTGGTGGTGAATTCGGTGCCGATCTATTGGCTGATATCGACTTCATCGCGGTCAGCCCAGGCCTCGCACCTACGCGCGAACTGGCAGAGATTCTTCCCGCCGCGGCCGAACGTGGCATGCCGGTCTGGGGCGAAATCGAACTGTTTGCGCAGGCGCTGTCAGCGTTGCGCGGCGAGCGTAATTACGCACCTAAAGTAATTGCGATTACCGGCACCAATGGCAAGACGACGGTCACACGTCTGACAGGTTTGTTGTGTCAGCGTGCTGGTCTCACGGTTGCAGTCGCGGGCAATATCAGCCCGTCCGCGCTTGATGTGCTGCGTGCCGCGCTCGATGGCAACGCCCTACCGCAAGCCTGGATACTTGAGCTATCGAGTTTCCAGCTGCACACCACACACAACTTGCTGGCCGATGCCGCTACCGTGTTGAACGTTACCCAAGATCATCTCGACTGGCATGGCGACATGGCTGCGTATGCCGCCGACAAGGCGCGTATTTTCGGTGCCAACACAACGCATATATTAAATCGCGATGATCCGTTGGTACTGCAGATGGCGTCACCACTGGCACCAGTGATCACCTTCGGCAGTGATAAACCCGATGCGGTCGATTGCTTCGGCCTGGTGAAAGACAACGGCATGCAGTGGCTTGGTATGGCAGTGGCCGACGAGCAGGCCGAACCGCGTCGCAAGAAAAAAGCAGTGACCGAAGCCGTGCCAGTGTCGACTAAACGCCTGATGCCGGTCGATGCACTGAAAATCCGCGGTCAACACAACGCACTCAATGCACTCGCTGCGCTGGCACTGTGTCGCGCGATCGACTTGCCATTGGCTCCACTGCTGCATGCGCTGCGCGATTATGAAGGCGAGCCGCATCGCGTCGAATTGGTATTGCGCGTTGACGATATCAGCTATTTCGACGACAGCAAGGGTACCAATGTCGGTGCCACCGTCGCAGCGCTGAACGGTCTCGGATTACAGCAACAAGGTGATGCCCGTCTGGTCTTGATTGCTGGTGGTGACGGCAAGGGACAAGATTTCGGACCCCTCGCGCAACCCGTTGCACAACATGCACGTGCGGTAGTCCTGATCGGTAAAGATGCTGCCGCGTTGCGCGCGGCATTGTCCAACAGCGGCGTGATGCTGATCGATTGCCAGACGCTTGAACAGGCAGTTACGCAGGCGAGTGCCTTGGCGCGACCCGGTGATGCAGTGATACTGTCGCCCGCTTGCGCGAGTCTGGATATGTTCCGCAATTATGCGCATCGGGCCGATGTATTCATCGATGCAGTGCGTGAAATGGCACTGGCGCGCGGTGAGGTGGCCGGATGAAATTCGCAATGCCCATCTTTGGTTCCCGCCGTCCGATCGAACCCAGCGTGCAGCGTTCACGCATGATGGACTACGATCAGCCACTGGTCTGGGTGACGCTGCTGCTAATGTTGTTCGGTATGGTGATGGTGTATTCGGCCTCGATTTCACTGCCGGATTCACCCAAATATGCGCACTATACGAACGGTTATTTTTTATTTCGCCAAGCGCTATTCATCACTGTCTCACTGGTGGCCGGACTGCTGGCATTTCGGGTGAAGATCGAAAGCTGGCAACGCGCTGCACCGTATCTGTTTGTCGGCACCCTGATCTTGCTGACGCTTGTGCTCATTCCTGGCATCGGCAAAGGCGTCAATGGCGCAAAGCGCTGGCTGCCTTTCAAGGTATTCAATTTGCAGCCATCTGAATTGATGAAGCTTTTTGTCGTGCTTTACGCGGCGGACTACACCGTACGCAAACAGCAGTTCATGCATCAGTTGACCAAAGGGTTCTTGCCAATGGCTGCCGCCGTCGGTGCCGTCGGCGCGTTGCTACTGCTGGAACCCGATCTCGGTGCATTCGGTGTGATCGTCTGTATTGCAATGGGCATTTTGTTTTTAGGTGGCATTAATGGCGTCTGGTTTGGCGGTATCGGCGTCACGCTGGTGGCCACTTTCAGTCTTGTGATTATGCTGTCGCCGTGGCGGCGCGAGCGCATTTTTGCGTATCTCAATCCGTGGGTGGAAGAAAATGCGCTTGGCAAGGCCTACCAGTTATCGCATTCGTTGATCGCGTTTGGTCGCGGCGAACTGTTTGGCGTTGGCCTCGGTGGCAGTGTCGAAAAACTGCACTATCTGCCCGAAGCGCATACCGATTTTTTGCTGGCTGTGATCGGTGAAGAGCTCGGTTTCGCTGGCGTGTTGGTGGTCGTTGTGCTGTTTTACTGGCTGGTCAAACGCGCCTTTGAAATTGGCCGTCATGCAATTGCGATCGACCTCACCTTCGCTGGTCTTACCGCAAAAGGAATCGGTATCTGGATCGGCGTACAGGCGTTCATCAACATGGGTGTCAATCTCGGTCTGCTGCCGACCAAAGGCTTGACGCTGCCGCTGATGAGTTACGGCGGCTCGGGCGTGATGATCAACTGTATTGGTCTGGCGATTTTGCTGCGCATCGATTTTGAAAATCGTCAGCGTATGCGCGGCGGTCGCTCATGAAAAAATTATTGATCATGGCGGCTGGCACCGGTGGACATATCTTCCCGGGGCTGGCCATCGCGCAAACGATGAAGGCGCGCGGCTGGCAGGTGAGCTGGCTTGGTACCAGCACCGGCATGGAATGTGATCTCGTGCCGCGCAACGGCATCGAGATCGACAAGATTAATTTCACCGGGTTGCGTGGAAAAGGGTTTCTGCATACATTACGCGGCGGTCTCAAACTGCTCGGCAGTTTTTCTACTTGCCTAAAAATTCTCGCGCAGCGCAAGCCTAATGTCGTCCTCGGCATGGGTGGTTATGTGACCGTACCCGGCGGCTTGATGAGCGCGCTGCGTCGCACGCCGCTCGTGTTGCTGAATGCCGATGCGGCATTGCTGTTATCGAACAAAACGTTGGTGCCGTATGCGCGCCGCGTGCTGTTTGGTTTTCCGGCAAATTTTGGCAAGGCGGCAGACAAGGCGGTTGTGACCGGCAATCCGGTACGCGCAGAAATTTTGCAGTTGCCTGCGCCACAGTCACGTTATGCGGCGCGCAGCGGACCGTTGCAGTTGCTGATCGTCGGCGGCAGTCTCGGTGCGAAAGTATTGAACGAATGTTTGCCTGCGGCGATCGCGTTGATTCCGCCAGCAGAGCGTCCGCAGATCACGCATCAATCCGGCAAGCAGCACATCGACGCATTGCGCGCAGCGTATGCGCGTCACGGTATCGACGCTGAAGTGCTGGCATTCATCGACGATATGCCGGCACGTTATGCCGCGGCGGATCTGGTGATTTGTCGCGCCGGTGCGATCACGGTGTCTGAATTGACCGCTGCTGGTGTGGCCAGCGTGCTGGTGCCTTTTCTCGCATCGACCACCACCCACCAACGCGATAACGCGGTGTGGATGGCGCAGCAGCAGGCGGCGGTGCATTTGCCACAAACCGAAATGACACCCGAACGCATCGCACAGATCATCAGCAGCACCAGCCGCGAAAAGTGTGCCGCAATGGCGCAGTCGGCTTACAACAACGGACGGCGCGATGCGAATGAATCTATCGCCGCGATTCTCGAACAACTCGCTCAAGTATGAATACCCGATCGATAACAGCGCTGAAAAGTACGACACAGAGCACAACATCAAGCACAGCACAAAACACGACACAACCAACATGAAACATAAAGTCAAAAATATTCACTTCGTCGGCATCGGTGGCAGCGGCATGAGCGGTATTGCCGAAGTGCTGCTCAACCTGGGCTACACGATCTCCGGCTCGGATCTCGGCAGTAATGCCGCCACGACGCGCCTGGCTGCACTCGGTGCACGCGTGACGCTGGGCCATTCTGCCGAGCAGGTGGATGGTGCCGATGCGATTGTTACATCGACCGCGGTGCAGCCTGACAATCCGGAAGTCGTCGCTGCGCGTGAGCGGCATATTCCGATCGTGCCACGCGCAATGATGCTGGCTGAATTGATGCGCTTAAAAAGTGGTATCGCAATTGCGGGTACACACGGTAAAACCACCACCACCAGTCTGGTTGCCAGCATTTTGGCGCAAGGTGGACTCGATCCGACCTTCGTCATCGGTGGCCGGTTGAATAGCGCTGGTGCGAATGCGAAGCTCGGTTCGGGCGAATTCATCGTCGCTGAAGCCGATGAATCTGATGCGTCATTTTTGAATTTGTCGCCGGTGATCGAAGTCATCACCAACATCGATGCCGATCATATGGAGACCTACGATCACGACTTCAATAAATTGAAACAAGCGTTCGTTGAATTCACACAGCGCCTGCCGTTTTATGGTGTTGCGGTGCTGTGTCTGGATGATCCGCATGTGCGCGAAATCATGCCGCATATTTCAAAGCCGATCACGACCTACGGTTTTCATGAAGATGCCGATGTGCGCGCGATCGATGCCAAAGCGGTTGACGGCCATATGCAATTCACCGTCATTCAGCATCGCTATGCACCGATGCAGATCAGCTTGAATCAGCCGGGCATGCACAACGTGCAAAATGCCTGCGCGGCAATCACGATTGCGCGTGAGCTCGGTGTGGCCGATAGCGATACACAAAAAGCGCTGATGGAATTCAATGGTGTGGGCCGACGTTTTTCGCGTTATGGCGAAATCAAACTGACCAATAACGATGGCACACCGGCCGGTAGTTTTGCACTGGTTGACGACTATGGTCATCACCCGGTTGAGACCGCTGCCACGCTGGCAGCAGCGCGCGGTGCGTATCCGGGCCGTCGGCTGGTGCTGGCGTTTCAGCCGCACCGTTATACCCGCACGCGTGATCTATTCGAAGATTTCGTCAAGGTCTTGTCCACTACCGATGCACTGTTGCTGGCGGAAGTGTACGCAGCCGGTGAAGCACCGATCGTCGCCGCGGATGGTCGCGCTCTCGCGCATGCACTGCGTGTTACCGGCAAGGTTGAGCCAGTGTTTGTCGAACACATCGCCGACATGCAGCAAACCATCATGAATATGGTTAGAGATGGCGACGTTGTGATCACGATGGGTGCTGGTTCGATCAGCGGCATTCCCGCAAAATTGATGAGTGCCGCGCAAGAACAGTCAGCCGGTCAGGAGGCTACATGACGAGCGCCTTCTCCGAGCAGCAATTCGGCAAAGTTGGCGTCCTGTTTGGTGGCCGCTCGGCCGAACGTGATGTCTCGTTGATGTCTGGTACGGGTGTGCTGGCGGCGTTGCTGAGCCAGGGTATTGACGCGCATCCGTTTGATCCGGGTGTGCGCTCACTGGCAGAGCTGGCTGATGAAAAATTTGATCGCGTCTTCATTGCCTTGCACGGCCGATTTGGCGAAGACGGTACCTTGCAGGGGGCGCTTGAACAGCTTGGCATTCCGTATACCGGGTCCGGTGTGATGGCCTCGTCGATGGCAATGGACAAGGTCATGACCAAGCGCATCTGGGTCACGCACGAATTACCGACCCCACGTTTTCTGGTGCTCGAACGCGATACGCCGCAAGATATTTTGCGCACGATTCCTGACCGGCTCGGCTTGCCGCTGATGCTGAAAGCGCCACATGAAGGCTCGACCATCGGTATCAGCAAGGTCGTTGGTTATTCGGATATGGCAGACGGATTCGCCTTGTGCGCGCGCTATGACGACATGGTGTTGGCGGAAGAATTCATCAAGGGTCGCGAAATTACGGTGCCGATTATTGGCACCGGCCGCCACGCACGCGCATTACCGATCGTCGAAATTTGTGCGCCCGACGGCAATTACGATTATCAGCACAAATACTTCAGTGACGAAACGCAGTACTTGTGTCCAGCACCGCTCGATGCTGACGCTACCCTGCACTTGCAGGAGTTGGCAGTACGAGCCTATCGCTCGCTGGATTGCTGCGGTTGGGGGCGGGTCGACATCATGTTGCGCGCACCGGATAACGCGCCATTTTTATTGGAGATCAACACCTCGCCTGGCATGACCGGTCATTCGCTGGTACCAATGGCAGCCAAGGCAGCGGGCATCACTTACGAGCAGTTGTGTGTCGATATTTTGCAATTGGCAGGCTTGCATGCCGATGCATCGCAGCAGGGAAAAGTACCGGGAGTGCAAGGCTGATCATGTGGCACGACACCAAAACCCTGAACACCACATCGGCAGTGCTGATGGGTTCGCTCGTACTGATTTTGATGAGCGCAGGGATATGGTGGGTGGCGCAGCGACCGATGTTTTCGCTGAAGGTAATTCGTGTGGAAGGCGTGGCCGATCATCCGCTGTTGCATGTCAATCCGCTGACTATAAAAAGTACAGCATTACCGCGGCTGCGCGGGAATTTTTTCACGGCCAATCTCGACGCAGTGCGTCAAGCGTTTGAGCTGGTGCCGTGGGTACGTCGAGCATCGGTGCGGCGCGAATGGCCGAACCATCTGGTGGTCGCGCTCGAAGAGTATCAGCCGCTCGGCACCTGGGGAGATGAGGGTCGACTGGTTTCAGTCAGTGGAGATGTGTTCACCGCTAATCTGGCTGAAGCCGAAGAGAGTGGTGAACTGCCGCAATTTGACGGACCCGCTGGCAGCGAAAAAGAAGTGATTAGTCGCTTCAATGATTTGCGTGACTGGTTCGCGCCGGTGCATCTGGTACCGGATGCGGTACAGCTATCGGGTCGCTATGCGTGGTCGGTCAAGCTCAACAACGGCATGCAGCTCGAACTCGGTCGCGAGCGCGATAAAACTACGTTGAAGGAACGGGTCGATCGCTTGATTAGCGTGTATCCGCAGCTGATCGCGCGTCTGCAGGACCGGATCGACAACGTCGATTTGCGCTACCCAAACGGTATGGCGCTGCGCGCATCGGGTATGTCGTTCGAGTCGAAAAAAACAGTCGGCGGAAAAGCTGAAAGTAAAACCGGTAGCAAGGTTGAAAGCAAATCAAAAAAAGCAGGCCCTCGAAGTGGCATCACCAAAACAGCAAGCGGAACAACATGACAAAAGACGCAAAAAATCTGATCGTCGGTCTCGATATCGGCACTTCGAAAGTAGTGGCGGTGGTGGCCGAAGTGATGCCAAACGGACGGCATGAAGTGATCGGTCTCGGCCAGCATGAGTCGAAGGGATTGAAGAAAGGCGTGGTCGTCAATATTGAGGCCACCGTCGAATCAATCCAACGTGCACTTGAAGAGGCCGAGCTGATGGCTGACTGCAAAATACGCAATGTGTATGCGGGTATCGCCGGCAGTCATATTCGAAGCTTCAATTCGAGCGGCATGGTTGCTATCAAGGACAAGGAAGTCACTGCTGCGGACGTGGCGCGCGTGATCGAGACCGCGAAGGCGGTGAATATTCCAACTGACCAGCAACTGCTGCATACCGTGCCGCAGGAATTTATTGTCGACAATCAGGAAGACGTGCGCGAGCCGATCGGCATGAGCGGCATCCGGCTTGAAGTGAAGGTGCATATCGTCACTGGCGCGGTCTCGGCAGTGCAGAACATTGTCAAGTGTGTGCGTCGTTGTGGTCTCGAAGTATCCGACCTGATTTTGCAGCCAATGGCATCGGCCGATGCAGTGTTGACGCCGGATGAAAAAGAACTCGGTGTCGTGCTGATCGATATCGGCGGCGGCACGACTGATGTGGCGATTTTTACCGAAGGCGCGATTCGTCATACCGCCGTGATCCCGATTGCCGGTGACCAGATCACCAACGACATCGCGATGGCCTTGCGCACACCGACTGGTGAAGCCGAAGAAATTAAATTGCGCTACGGCGTGGCCAAGCAGGTGCTGGCTGATCCGGGTGAAAGTCTGGAAGTGCCTGGCCTCGGCGATCGCGGGCCGCGCACGTTGTCGCGTCAGGCTTTGGCCGCAGTGATCGAACCGCGTATCGAAGAATTGTTCGCACTGGTGCATCAGGTGGTGCGCGAATCGGGCTACGAAGAAGTGCTGTCGTCTGGCATCGTGCTCACTGGTGGCTCGGCAATGATGCCCGGCATGGTTGAACTGGCCGAAGATATTTTTCTGAAGCCGGCGCGACTCGGTACGCCAGAGTACAGCGGACAGTTGGCCGACGTGGTGCGTAGTCCGCGTTATGCGACCGTGCTGGGCTTGCTACTGGAAGCGAAAAAACAATATCTGCGCGGGCATATCGTCACGCGTCAGGATGGATCGGTCACAGCTATCTGGCAGCGCATGAAGGAATGGTTTTTGGGGAATTTTTAAGCGACCTTGTCGATAGTGGCAAGGCCGGGTTTTACCTGTCTGGATGTAAGTGTTTGGAACGAAGTTAGCACCCTGGTCAGCGACAACGCATCATCTTTTATTACGTGAATTTAGTGTTTGAAATTTTTGTTTGAATTTTTTGTTTGAATTTATTGTTTGAATTTATTGTTCGAGTCACCCGCAGTTTGCAGTTGCTAGTCGCCACACAGCACGTGATGACTATCGACTGAAAACTGCCTACTTTAAGGAATCACCATGGAAATCGAATTGATCGAAAATGCATCACTGGGAACTGTGATCAAGGTCGTCGGCATCGGCGGTGCCGGTGGCAACGCGGTACAGCACATGATCAACAAAGGCGTGTCAGGCGTTGA
>JAYTZV010000281.1:0-3662 GCA_043741695.1 Burkholderiales bacterium | reverse complement strand
GGTACCCGATGATCGGCCTCAAAACCCCGCTCCTCGACGCGCAGCAATGTATGCCCGGTCAATCGTTCAATCGCCGCAAGTAACGGTGCCTCATCTGCACACACCAGCGAAATGGCTTCGCCTTCTGCGCCCGCTCGACCCGTACGGCCAATGCGATGAATATAATCTTCTGCCACGATCGGCAGATCGAAGTTGACTACCTGCGGCAAAGCGTCAATATCCAGGCCGCGTGCGGCAACATCGGTTGCAACCAGGATTTGAACTTCGGCGGCCTTAAATCGATTCAACGCGCGCAGCCGTGCCGGTTGCGGCTTATCGCCATGAATTGCGTCGGCGCTGATACCAGCTGCGAGCAAGATATCAACCAATTGCTCAACACCGTTGCGGGTCTTGACGAAGACCAGCACTTGCGCCCAACGATGTTTTTTCAGCAGATGCAAAAATAATTCTGGCTTGCGTTTTTTGTCGAGTGGAATGCACCACTGTCGAATTTTTTTGACGGTCGTGTTACGCGGGCTGATATCAATGCGCAGCGGATCTTTCAACAGCACCGCAGCCAGCGCACGAATTTCGTCGGAAAATGTCGCTGAAAACAGCAAGGTCTGGCGGACTGCTGGAAGTGCCGCGAGAATCTCGTCGATCTCGCGTGAAAAGCCCAGATCGAGCATGCGGTCAGCTTCGTCCAGCACTAGCGTTTGCAGCTGATTGAACTTGACAGCGTTCTGGCGATACAGGTCAAGCAGGCGACCGGGCGTCGCTACCAATATATCGAGCCCTTTCCGCAACTTCATCATCTGCGGATTGATGCTGACGCCACCATACGCGACGTGCATGCGCAGCGGCAAGGCAGCACCGTACTGCTGAAAACTCTGGTGGACTTGCTCGGCCAATTCGCGTGTTGGCACCAGCACCAGCACACGCACGCAATTGCTCGCGACTTGTGGTCCTTCCATCGTCATCCGTTGCAGTAGCGGCAAGGCAAAACCTGCCGTCTTGCCGGTACCGGTTTGTGCTGCTGCCATCAAATCGCGGCGCGCGAGCACGGCGGGAATAGCTTGCATTTGCACCGGCGTTGGCTGCCGATAACCGAGCGCATCGAGATTGCGTTGTAGTTGATCGATCAGCCCGAGCGACGCAAAATCGGTCATGTCGTAATCGCACATGAGATTAGCGTGTGCATGGATTCGGGAGCAATTTATTGATGCGCGCGTAAATGAATCGCAACGAACAGCTTTGCCAACGCATGTAATACAGCATCAAAATGCGGTTCAGGCTCAACCCGATCCCAGATGTAATGCAGCATTACCGCTTCGAACCGATTACCGCGTCGTTTATTGCTGGCCGCATGCGCACGCGAAATCGCTTTGGTAAATTGCCGACGCATGTTGGGCAATACCGGCACATGTTCGCTATCGTCCAGAAACTCGAACCCTGCCGGCAGTGATGCACCTTTAAACGGTGCTTCAATTTGTTCGAGCGTGCCAGGCGCGAGTTTTTCAATCAGTTCGCAGGCGCTGGCTTCCAGCTTCAAGGTTAGCGTGAAACCAGCCGGGTACACGGCGCCATCATCATCGCGCTCGGGCAAAAATACTGCCATACGCAATGAATATTCAGCACCATGCGCATCGTCGAATGCACTGTGATTCAACGTGCGGGTACCGGGCCAGAAAACCAGCGTGCCGGGTGTGCCTGGCTCGTCTTTATCTGGAAAAAATTCTACCGCAATATCATCGGTCGCTGCTCCCGCTGCGGCCAGCATCTGTAATACCGGCACTGCCAAATCGCTCAGGATGGTGGCTGCAATTGTCGCGGTCGTGACCGTGTCGGCGTGCGTCAAGTCTTCGACGATGTAGGTGTTGAGCGTTGCGAGGAGCGTGTTCGGCTTGAGGGCGGAGGTTAAAGTCATGTTCACAGTCAATACCTTGGGCGGTTAGTCGAAGCAATGCTACTTCTCGATTCTGAGATCTCGTTATTGCATTTTGAACGCATCACAGCGCAGTTATTGATACAGCGATTATTGCTGAAACATCGACGCCTGAAATGCAAAAGCCTGAACTCTTTCGTCCAGGCTTTTGATTTGCGATTTGGTTGCGGGGACAGGATTTGAACCTGTGACCTTCGGGTTATGAGCCCGACGAGCTGCCAGACTGCTCCACCCCGCGTCTGAGTGTAATACTATAGCACAGTCATCGCTTGAATCGTCAGCAATTTTGAGGGCGGCTGTTTGTTTGCGCTTTCGCACAGCCACTTCAGGGGCACACACATCGGGCTGAGTAACCAGCGTGCATTCAAGATCGGCTCTGCGACAGCAGAAGGCAAACAATGGCATCATGCGCGCTCGCCCTCTTTTTGACTAGGTTTCGATATAGCCATCATGCCGCACGATGCCACCGCGCTTCCAGACCACCTGCTGCGATTGCAGTCGCGCGACGGTGCTCGCATCGCGGTATCGGTCTTCGGTGGTCAAATATGTTCGTGGCAGACTGCCGATGGCATAGAGCGCTTGTTCGTCAGCAGCCGCGCGCGATGGGATAACTGCCAGGCAATCCGCGGTGGCGTGCCGATTATTTTTCCACAATTCGGTGCCGCCGGAACTGGCCCCCGACACGGCTTTGCACGCACATTGCCCTGGACGCTACTGGCGTCCTTCATCGACGACAACGACCACGCCGTGATGCAACTTCGTCTGACAGATTCCACAGCAAGCAGGCAATTTAGCGATGCAGTATTTTCACTTACGCTCGCACTGCGTTTTGCCGCCGGTGCTTTGCACATTTCACTCGAGATCGACAATACGGGCACCGCGCCGCTGTCCTTTTGCGCCGCCCTGCATACCTATTTGCGCACCGAGATACCTACCGCATCGATTCACGGACTGCAGCATGTGACCTATCGCGATGCGACCGATGGTGGCGACATGAAAGTCGATCACGAATCAGCGCTTATCGTCGACAGGGAAATCGACCGCGTATATCGGCAAGCACGGCCGAATCTCGTATTACGTAGCGATGCCGGCATCATCGATGTGTCGCAAACCGGCTTCACCGATACCGTGGTGTGGAATCCGTGGATCGATAAAACCAGGGCGCTGCTCGACTGCGCGCCGTCCGACTATCTGGAATTTATTTGTATCGAAGCCGCGCTGGCCGATCGCGCGCATGTGCTGCTACCGGGCCAACAATGGCGTGGCACTCAGTCGTTAGTTATTTCCAATAAATTTCAACCCGCACAAGGAGTATCCGCTTGAGTCATTTATTCACCCCTTTTTCGCTCGGCTCGCTACACTTAAAAAACCGCATTGCGATTGCGCCGATGTGCCAGTACTCGGCAGTTGACGGCGCTGCAACCGACTGGCACATGCTGCATCTCGGTCACCTTGCCCTATCGGGAGCGGGATTGCTGATGACCGAGGCAGCTGCAGTTGAACCTATCGGTCGCATCACGCCAGCCGATCTCGGTTTGTATTCCGATGCGACCGAGGCTGCGCTACGACCGGTCTTGAAGGCGATTCGTCAGTATTCGCAGATTCCTGTTGCAATTCAACTGGCGCACGCTGGTCGCAAGGCGTCGAGCGCGTTGCCGTGGCACGGTGGTCAAGTATTGAGCGCGACCGACGGCGGCTGGCAAACGGTAGCGCCAAGCGCCTTGCCGCACGGCGTTGG
>JAYTZV010000280.1:0-1147 GCA_043741695.1 Burkholderiales bacterium | reverse complement strand
AACTCGGCTGAGATACCGGCCAGTGCATCAGCGGCCTCGCTGGTTTGCGCGACCGTCAGCGCTGCCAGCGGCGACGTTTGGCCCCCATCAAACAAGTGCATCAACTCGTCCATGCCCGCGCCTTGCCGCTGCTCGGCAGGTATCGATAACAAACCGACAGTAATGGCGTGCTGCACTGCCCGTGCGCGTCGATCGATTTCTTTAGACATATCAACCGGTACGCGCATGGCAAAACGATCCAGCACCGCGAATGGCTTCTGCAATTGCAGCACCACCCATGCCCGCGCCCACGCCATGGCCACTTCTGCTTCGCTTACCTGATGTTGTTGAGCCAGCTGCCCGATCATCAATGGCCCGCTGCGATTGGTCATTTCATTTGCCAGCACGGTGGCCAGAATTGGATTGGCCAATGGATGCATCAGCGGATCGCGGTGTGCGACCAGCGCTTCTGGAAAATAAGGTGCAAGCAGCGCTAAAGCCCAGGGTTGTTGCACCAGCGGTTGCCGCGCCAGCATTGCCTTGCTGCGATTTTTGACGTGCGCGATGACCACTGCCAATTCAGGTGACGTCAGTCCTTGCCCCAACTCCCGACGACGCATCAGTTCAGCTGCAGCAGGTAACTGCTCAAGCAAACGTGACAATGCACCTTCGTGTTCAAGTGCCATAATCAGGGATGCATAGGCATCGGACGTCGACGAATCGGTTTGCGCCTGCGTTTCGCGTGTCAGCAAATGCGTTTGTAAGGTGTTGTCGCGCAAAACGAGTACTTCGATATCGGTCGTGATATCGGTCAGCGCACGATTGCGCTCAGCCACCGTTAATTTTCCGGAAGCGACTTCGGTATCAAGCCAGATTTTGACATTGACTTCATGATCGGAACAATCAACACCGGCCGAATTATCGATCGCATCGGTGAAAATTTGACCGCCTTGCAACGCGAATTCGATACGCCCATTTTGTGTCGCACCCAGATTGCCACCTTCCGCCACCACCTTGCAACGCAGCGTATTTCCATCGACCCGAATCGCATCATTGGCGCGGTCGCGCACGTCAGCATGCGATTCGTTCGATGCCTTGATATAGGTTCCGATACCGCCGTTGTAAAACAGATCGACTGGTGCCTGCAAAATTTGATGCAGTAATTGCT
>JAYTZV010000279.1:0-3682 GCA_043741695.1 Burkholderiales bacterium | reverse complement strand
CTTGATGTCGCTTGCAGCAGCGCCTCGTTGATGACGCCGAGGATGCGGTACTCTCAGCGCATCTAGTTGACACCGAATATTTCACCGTACCTCCACATCATGAAATTTACCCACCTGATTGAAATTAACGATCCGCTGATGCCGCTGGTCGACGTACTCACTCGCGCACAGCTTTGGCGCGGACTGGTATTGCGCGCGGCGTCGCCAAAACTGTTCGTACCTTATCTGGACGACTGCACGATTTCCGATCGCCAGCCCGAGCAATTTGCTCGTGCATTGCGGTATGGGGAAGTGACGATTTGTGATGTAGTGACGCTGATACCGCAACACGAGGTCGTGATCACTGTACCGGCGCAAAAGGATATCGCGGCCTCATCGCTGATCATGCGCATCGAAGAACCTCAGCCGGAAGCGTTGTTCGTGCGTTTTCTGTATGACGACGAACAAGTAGTAGTGGCTGGTTCCATGGACGCGTTCTACGATGAATACCGCCGATCTGCGTATCAGGAATCCGATATCGACACGATTCGTCTGGTGCGGCAGCTGGCGCAAGAGGGCCGGTTAGATATCGACGGGGTCGATCTCCACTGACCAGCGGGCGCGGGTTTTTATGGCGCGCAATGCAGCGATCCAGTCTTTCAGGTAAGCCTGCAAGGCCGGACGCGATGCCGATTCGATCAGCAATTGGGCGCGATCGACATTGGCCACGCGGGTCATCGTCATGGGAATTGGATCATTGATAATGATGCCCTGCTGCGGGATGGCGGCAGCGGCCGCATGCAAAAATTCCAGCGCAATCGGCAGCTCGCGGGCTTCGGCGCGCAGCAGTGCCTGGTAGATAAACGGCGGCAAACCAGCCTGCTGGCGCTCTGCGATCAGGCTGTTGGCGAAACGGTCGTAATCGTGGGCAATCAGGGCTGCGTACAACGGATGCTGCGGATAGCGGGTTTGAATTAATACCTCGCTGGCGCTGCCGCCCTCTTTTTGCGCCACGCGGCCAGCCCGGCCGGATACCTGCATCAGTTGCGCGAACAGCCGCTCACTGGCGCGGTAATCCTGCGAAAACAAGGCGGTATCGGGGTTCAAAATACCGACCAGCGTCAGATGCTGAAAATCATGCCCCTTCGCCACCATCTGGGTGCCGATCAAAATATCCACCTCGCCGCGGTGCACGGTATCGAATGCTGCCTGCGCGCTGCCTTTGCGTCGCGTCGAGTCGGCATCGATGCGCAGCACCCGCGCCGTTGGCAGCAGCGCCTGCAATCCTTCTTCGATGCGTTGGGTGCCGCGCCCAAGCGGCTGAATGTCGACATTGCCGCAAGTCGGGCAGGATTTCGGGATACGGTGTTCCAGTCCGCAGTGATGGCAGCGCAGCCGGTGATCGGGTTTGTGTAGCACCATGAACGCCGTGCAGCGGGTGCAGTTGCTGATCCAACCACAGGCGTCGCAGGTCAGTACCGGCGCGTACCCACGACGGTTCAAGAACAAGAGTGATTGCTCACCACGCTCCAGACGCAGCTTCAGCGCGGCCAGCAGCGTTGGCGTAATGCCATCGACTGGTTTGTCGAATTCCATGTTGAGCAAGTTGACCCGGGGTAGCACCGCATCGCGTACCGCGCGATCGCGCAGCGCAAGCAGGCGATAACGTTGGGTCCGCGCGTGATGCCAGGTCTCTAGCGACGGCGTGGCCGAACCCAGTACCAGCGGAATTTCCAGTTGCCGCGCGCGCCATACCGCCAGATCACGCGCTGAGTAGCGCAAGCCTTCCTGCTGCTTGTACGACGGATCGTGTTCCTCGTCGACGATGATCAGTTTCAGATGCGGATAGGACCCCAGCAACGCCAGCCGGGTGCCGAGGATGATTCGTGCCTGACCGAGATGCGCGGCCAGCCAGTTGCGCAAGCGCTCGCCCTCGGCCAGTGCACTATGCAGCGTTGCCACGGTCACGCCGGGAAAACGCGCACGGATGTTGCCTTCCAATTGCGGCGTGAGGTTTATTTCCGGCACCAGAATCAGAATTTGCGCGGCATTGTGCGCGTCATTTGCCTGGCTCAGGATCGATGCCGCAGCCTGCAAATAGACTTCGGTTTTGCCGCTGCCGGTCACGCCGTACAACAGATGCGGCGCAAAGCCAGTGGAGGTGGCAATGGCCGACACGGCCTGCTGCTGCGCAGAATTCAGCATCGGCACATCTACCGGACTGGCATCATGTACTCGCTGCGACTTGGCCAGTTTTTTCAGCGCCCGATCGAGTGATACCGAGGTCACCGCCCGCAAATTTTTCGGTAGCGCCGGCACCATGACCTCTCCCAACGGGCGCTGGTAATAATCGGCGGCAAAAGCACAGAGTGCCATCCAGGTCGATGCCAGCGGTGGCAACTGGGAGGTCACTGTCAGCACATCTTTGAGCTTTTCAGGAGCGACTTCACTGTCGGTGTCGATGGCAACGATCACGCCTGCTATTTCTCGTTTGCCGAATTGTACGATCGCGATGTGCCCAACCAGCGGAGCCGGATGGGCACTGCCTTGACTTACCCAACGGTAATCGAACACCCGGTCGAGCGGCGTGTCGAGTGCAATTTTCAGGATGTGATGTGTCACAACTTAAAGAAAATCTTGAGCAAATTGTCTAACACCACGTTTCATAAGCAGTTTTTAATCTATCCACAATGACTGTGGATAACTTTGTGGATAACGGCACCTTGACAGCCACCAAAGCCAACAAACACGCGGCTTCCTACAAAATGCTCAAAAGAAAAGCAAAAAATAAATCACATAAAATCAATGAGTTAATAGATTGCTCTTCGAGAAACGAATTTTTTGATGAAAAAATCATATTGCAATGCACAAGCCGAAATTTTGTGAATAACCGCCGGATTTTCTTGCAAAAAAAGTTGACTTTATACCCGGATCAGGCATCGGAAGCTTGACAGATTGCCAGCGGCGAAAGGCAGTAATTTTTTTATTGTCAACGTGTCCTGCGGCAACAAAGTCATTGTCGAACTTAATGTAAAACCTCAAGAACTGGCGTAACCATCAGATTAAAAAGCCCTTTTAAATCTATCCACAAATGCTGTGGATAACTTTGTGGACAAGTGCCGCTTGACATCCCCGAAGCCCTGATGCGATGCGGCTTTCAACAAATTGCTTACAACATCAGCAAAAATATTATCGTTTAAATTCAATGGCTTGCAAAAATACATTTGGCGAATAAAAATTTTTTAAATTTTTATTATTCCGCGATATCGGCTCTGGATTTTGTGAATAACCCGTCAGGCGTACTGCAAAAAACTGCGCAAAAACAAGCTCCGCGCAAGCGAATGACCTATCGGCGCAAGCGTCGACTGATTTCATGCACCGCCTCAACCATCACGGCAACCGATTCCGGGGGAGTGAACTGCGAAATGCCGTGGCCGAGATTAAACACATGGCCGTGACCTGCGCTGGATACGCCGTAGGAAGTCAACGCGCTTTCCACTTCCGCACGGATTTGCTCCGGCTTGGCAAAGAGCGCAACCGGATCGAGATTGCCTTGCAGCGCGACCCGGTCACCGACCAGCGCACGCGCCTTGCCGAGATTAACCGTCCAGTCCAGCCCGACCGCATCGACACCGATATCGGCAATCTGGTCCAGCCACAAGCCGCCGCCCTTGGTGAAAGCAATACACGGAATGCGCACACC
>JAYTZV010000278.1:0-3687 GCA_043741695.1 Burkholderiales bacterium | reverse complement strand
AAGAACATAACAATTACGCAGTCGATTTCATCAACGCGACGCGCTGGATTCGCGCCAATCTGCCGCATGCAAAAATCAGTGGCGGTGTCTCGAACGTTAGCTTCAGCTTCCGCGGCAATGATCCGGCGCGTGAGGCGATTCACACGGTATTTTTGTATCACGCAATTCAGGCTGGCATGACGATGGGTATCGTCAACGCCGGCATGATGGGTGTCTACAGCGAACTATCGACCGAGTTGCGCGAGCGGGTCGAAGACGTCGTGCTCAATCGCCGCGAAGATTCAACAGAACGCATGATCGAGATCGCCGGTACGTTGAAAGCCGGTGGCAAGAAGGAAGAACAAAATCTGGAATGGCGCGCGGGCTCGGTACAAAAACGTCTGGCGCATGCGCTGGTGCACGGCATCACGCAATGGATCGTCGACGACACCGAAGAAGCGCGGCAGGAATTGCTGACCAACGGTGGGCGACCGATTCATGTGATCGAAGGCCCGCTGATGGATGGCATGAACATCGTCGGCGATCTGTTCGGTCAGGGCAAAATGTTTTTGCCGCAAGTGGTCAAATCGGCGCGCGTGATGAAGCAGGCAGTCGCCCATCTGATTCCGTTCATCGAAATCGAAAAGCTGCTGGAAGAACAAAAGACGGGTGTCGCCGCCAAGCCGAAAGGCAAGATCGTGATTGCAACGGTCAAGGGCGATGTGCATGACATCGGCAAGAACATTGTCTCGGTCGTCCTGCAGTGTAATAACTTTGAAGTCGTCAACATGGGTGTGATGGTGCCGTGTTCGGAAATTCTGGCGCGCGCCAAAGCCGAGAATGCCGACATCATTGGTTTGTCGGGATTGATCACGCCGTCGCTTGAAGAAATGGCGCACGTCGCCAAAGAAATGCAGCGTGATCCGTATTTCCGCATGATGAAAATTCCGCTGTTGATTGGTGGCGCCACCACATCACGAGCACACACGGCGGTGAAAATTGCGCATAACTACGATGGCCCGGTGGTGTACGTACCCGATGCATCACGTTCGGTCTCGGTCGCGCAATCGCTGCTGACACCGGAACAGCGCGATCAATATATTGCCGAAATTTCTGCCGACTACGAACGTATTCGCGAGCAGCATGCGAACCGTAAAGCGGTGCCGATGTTGAAGATAGCCGAAGCCCGTGCAAATAAAATGCAGCTTGCATTTACCGGACTGACTGCGCCGGTCAAGCCAAAATTTATTGGCCGTCGCGTCTTCAAAAATGTCGACCTCGGCGCGTTGGCTCCGTACATCGACTGGGGTCCGTTTTTCCAGACCTGGGATTTGGCCGGACCTTTTCCAGCAATTCTGACCGATGAAGTCGTCGGTGAATCGGCGACCAAAGTCTTTGAAGAAGGCCAAGCGCTGCTGAAAAAAATTATCGATGGCCGCTGGCTAACTGCCAATGGCGTGGTGGCGATGCTGCCTGCAAATAGCATCAACGACGACGATATCGAAATTTATACCGACGAGACCCGCAGTCAAGTCGCGTTCACGTACTACGGCGTGCGCCAGCAAACTGTCAAGCCGGTAATCGATGGCGTGGCGCGTCCGAATCAATGTCTGGCCGATTTCATTGCGCCGAAATCTTCCGGCGTCGCCGACTACATCGGCCTGTTTGCAGTCACCACCGGCATCGGTATCGAGAAGTACGAAAAGCGCTTCGAAGATGCGCACGATGATTATTCATCGATCATGTTGAAGTCACTCGCTGATCGCCTGGCCGAAGCCTTTGCCGAACAAATGCATGCACGAATCCGTACCGATTTGTGGGGTACCGTGCCTGATGAAAATTTAAGCAACGCCGCGTTGATCAAAGAAGAATATCTCGGTATTCGGCCAGCGCCTGGTTATCCGGCGTGCCCAGAACATACGGTCAAGGCCGATATGTTCAAGGTGCTGCAGTGTGACGAAATTGGCATGCAGGTTACCGAGTCGTATGCGATGTTTCCGGGAGCATCAGTAGCCGGATTTTATTTCGGACATCCGCAATCGAAGTACTTCAGCGTCGGCAAGATCGGCGACGATCAAGTCACCGATATGGCGGTGCGGCGTGGTGTGGCGAAAGAAGAGGTTGAGCGCTGGCTTGCACCTAATTTGTCCTAGTGTCCTGAGGTGCAAGTTCATTGAACAATAGGCAGTTTGAAATCGACGCGATACGAGGAGCAAAGTACAGCAAAGCACAGCAAGGCCGAGGCCTTGCGCGCATTTGCGACGCCGGATCGTGTTGATTTTCGGCCTGTTTATTCAACGAATCTGCAGCTCAGGACATTCGGCTCGACGGGTACAATGAGGCGATGGACATCACACTGAACGAACTCGAACAAGCCATCAATTATTGGCGCACCATCAAACCGTCTACCGGCGAAGAGCGGGCCTTGTCGCCGGAAGTCAATGCACTGGCCAACGTGTATGCAGCGATGATTTTTAATCATTTGAAGACGACGCCGCTCGATACCTTGCAGCCGATGTGCGTAACGCTTATTTCAACCTGGCGCGCAGCGGCAGCGACGGCCTCTTAACTTGCGTCAATCATTTATGCAGCCAGATGCCGGGCTTGGCGCTGCGGTACACCACTGATCGGCGCGACGGCCGGCTGTCGCGCATGCTGCCGTGGCAAATTGACCTGTCCGGCGTAATCACTCGACACTAGCGCCTTGGCTGAATCATCGGTCAAGCCATTCAATGACAACCATTGCGCCACCAGTACCGCCAGACGTTCCAGCGCAATCCGGTGCGTGGCATCGGTTTTTTCAAACAGCCAGTCTGACAAGGCCATGAAGCGGTCAAATGGCGTCGCTGCCAGGATCATCGGCAGGCTGTGCGCAAAGCGGCCGGAGTTGGCGACCATGTCCCAATAGCGCGAGAATCGCACCAGCCGCTGCATGTCGGCGAAGCTGATGCGGTCGGTGGCCAAAATCGTGTACGGTGGTGCCGGATCGAATATCAAGCCATACGCTTCGGTATGGCGAATAATCGGTGTGCCGCGTAGACGCTTCAAGATGCCAAACTGGATTTCGTGCGGCTGCAATTCGACGAGTTTATCGAAGCCGCGCGCGAAGCTGGCGATGTCTTCACCCGGTAGTCCGGCGATCAAATCCACATGCAAATGCGCGTTGGAATGCTGGCATAACCACCGAATATTTTCCGCCGCTTTTTCGTTATCCTGCTTGCGACTGACCAGCGCCTGCACAGCCGGATTAAAGCTCTGAATACCAATTTCAAACTGCAGTGCGCCGGGCGGAAATTGCTGGATGCCTGCCTTCAGCGCATCAGGTAAATGATCGGGTACTACTTCGAAATGCGCGTACACCGGATCGTCCGGATGCGCAGCTAGCTTATCGAGGAAGAACTGCATAATCTTCAAACTCGATTTGATATTCAGGTTGAATGTGCGATCGACAAATTTGAACAGGCGTGCACCGCGCGCATGCAGCTTTTCCAACTCCGCTAGAAAATTATCCAGCGCGAAAGGCCATGCAGTTTTATCGAGTGCCGATAAACAGAATTCGCATTTGAACGGACAACCACGTGACGCCTCGACATACAAGGTCCGATGCGCGATGTCTTCATCGGTATAGAGATCGTAGGGCGGCGCCAGTTCAGACAAAGGTGGCTGCACACCAGCGTGGATTTTCATCAGCGGCTGCGGGCCCTTCAG
>JAYTZV010000277.1:0-3689 GCA_043741695.1 Burkholderiales bacterium | reverse complement strand
CGGCCGGTATCGATAAAAACTGGACAATGCGACGCGAAAACAAAACCCCAAACTACACAACGCAATGGGATGAATTACCAGTCGCCCATGCGAATTAGCCATTACAACTATTTGCACAAAAAAGAGGCAGCGGCATCCAGCCGTAGTCATCGATTAGACCGAATGAAGAGTGGAAGCTGTCTGTTTTTTTACCTTCAGCAAATCGTTCGCTTGAAACAACGCAAACAATATGCAGAGCGTGATCTCAATCACAATGACAAATGCTAATGTCGATCCAATCGAAATCACGCCAACAGGATCGGCGCCATGCTGGAATTTCTCCCTCTCGCACAATAATGCGCCCCAAGCATTGCTCCCGCCATGATGGCGGCAATTGCACGCGTTGAATCCAGATTCAATTCCTATGCTATAGGCATTGTCGGCGGCGATTTGAAGCGACAACCCACGACCCGTAAAGATGCCGTTGCCGTGGCTGATGCACCGGCGGCAGGCTGGAGGTTTTCAGTGGAAGTTACACAAATCAACCAAGCGAACTTACGTGACTTTGCTATCAGTCACGAACAAGCGTTTGATGTGTGTACCAATCTGCAGATAAGTTCTACGTGCGAACTTGCGCACAAGTTTGCTACAACACAAATCTGCGCCAATTTTCTCGAAAATTATCGCCTGTGATTGACCCAGCATCCGAGCAAGAAAACACAGCCGCGTTACTGTCGAGAATAGTGCTGCAGCGGGTAGCCGGGCGTGGCGACGGTGAGTCAATCCGAAGCGATCGTCAACGGTTAGGAACTGTCGCGCTCGCAGGAGGGCATTTGCGCGCTCAGCGTAGTCCGAAGTATCCGGCTATAAATAGGACGATGACAACTGCGCCGACAATCCAAATTATTTGATTCATGATTGATAACCCTTTTCTTCGATGGGTGGATTCAAGCAAGTCCAACTCCGGCAGAGTTGGTGTCTTGCTAATTAACTTTATGCGCGGTCCGATAGAACTTCCGTTCGGTGGCGAACTTACTTGCATCCTTTGTCAGCGACAGCCGACACTTTCCATCGACTTTAGCGCGATTTGTACGGCAGAAGGCGTGATGCCTGAATATTGTTGATCGCCCCTAAATGAAGGTAATCAATGACCTTGGCCGCGAAGTATCCGGCCGTGCCGGCCAAGTGCGATCGCGGCCGTTGAACGACTGGGAAGCTGCTTTTCCCGGCCGGCTGCTTCGGAGGATTTCGGCCATCCCTTAAAGTCCAAGTAAGTCCAAGTTAATATCAAATCCGATGGTGGATGGCTGGTCGGGTCTGGTCTTCTTCATGTCAAGCGATGTCGAACAGAAATCGACAACGCTAACTTCATCTCGGAAACGTTTCTGCTTTTTAAAGCAATCGGCCATGTCACGGTGCCGACACACGGCAGTGAAATAATTCGACTCGCAAAATTCAGCAGGCCACAGTCTTGCAGATTCAGTCTCGATTTTCTTGATCATCGATTTATTATCAACTCGCCTAGCTGGTGCCGATTTACGCACCTCCACACCGAAAGATTTTCATGCCTAATTTGCTATAGCGCTTGCTGGCCATGACCGCGTTGGTCGCGCTGGCTTTACCGGTTACTGCAGAAACGCCGCGGGAAGCAGGGAGCAAGTTACCGCAGGCCGCAATTCAGATTGTGCTGGTCCTCGATGGCCTCCGACCCGACAGCATCACACCAGCCATCACGACTAATCTGGATCGGTTGCGATCCAGTGGTGTGCAGTTTGAAAATACCCACACAGTCTTTCCCACGGTTACTCGCGTCAATTCCGCATCGCTCGGTACAGGTGTCTATCCGAATCGTCACGGCAGTATGGGAAATTCGATTTACGTGCCAGCGGTCGATCCATTGCGCCCATTCAGTAACGACGATTTCAACAATCTGATGAAGCTCGATGCGGCCACCTCGGGGCGCATGATGACTGTTTCTGGACTCGCCGAGACGATGCAGCGGGCAGGGCGGCGGATGGCAGTAGTGAGTTCAGGTTCGACCGGTAGCGCAATTTTGCTCATGCCAAAGGCAGCAAGCGGTGATGGCATGGTGATCAATGGAGATTTTTTACCCGGTAAGAAAGTCGCCTATCCAGATGCGGTCAGTGATCTCGTCCTGCAGCGTTTTGGCCCGGCACCGATCAAAGGTGGCGCAAAGGACCGCTATGATGCCTCGGTCGTTTGGTCGATGCGCGTGGTACGCGATTATGTTTTGCCGGAAGTAAAGCCCGATGTACTGTTCATCTGGATGACCGATCCCGATCATATTCAACATGGCATTGGCGTCGGTGATAATGCCGCCTCTGGTAATGTCGACAGTAGTGCCGGCAATCACGGCGGTGTCAGGCCGTGGACCATGCGCAATACGATGCTCGCCAAAGGCCCGGATTTCAAGCACGGTGCAATGGTGCGCACGCCGACGTCGAATGTGGATGTGACGCCGACGCTGCTGCATTTGCTGGGTATGGACGCCGGCATTGCGCAACTTGATGGACGTACGATTACATAAGCATTCTTCAGCAGCGTGGACCAGCAGCAGATGGCAATAGAGATTCGCACTTTGCGCGTACAGCTCGGAAGCTATCGCGCGGTGTTGCAGGAAAGTGAAACTGCTGGCAAGCGTTATATCGACAAGGCGTGGCGCGAGTTCTAGCGGGCAGTGCGGGGAGGTCTGCCAACCCGCACGATTCGGTGTACTACCGGTCTACTGCCGATCTACTACCGATCTACTGCCGTTTCATGCGCTCGGTCACATCCATGCCGATGCCGCGGTAGCCAACATAGCGGCTGGTTGCATCGAACATCGGCTCGCCGCTCACCTGCAAATACTGAATGCTGCCGTCGACTTCGGTGCGGGTATAAATAAAGTCCAGAAACGGCTGACGGCTTGCGATGTTGGCCTCAAGCTGCTCGCGTTCGGCGGGATTCCAGGTGCTGGAATCCGACGCGGCAGAAGCCGAGGCAATGCCGAGCATATCCAGCACTGGACCATGCATGCTGGTGAAATTACCTTCTGCATCCTGCTCCCAGTACCAGTCCGACGATAGCTCGGTAAAACTTTTAAAGCGTGCTTCGCTGGCGCGTAATTCGGCAGTGCGTTCCAGCACGGTCTGTTCGAGCACGGCGTTGTAGTCACGCAGTTTTTTATACAGCAGCCGTACTTCCAGCATATTGAGAATGCGCGTCTGCACTTCAACCAGGTCAAACGGTTTACTGACAAAGTCTTTTGCACCGGCCTGCAGCGCCTGCAATTTATGCCCCGGCTGCGCAGTGATGACGAGCACCGTAAGGTAGTCGTGCGTCTCGATTTTTTTCAACTCTTCCATGACCTGAAAACCATCCATGACCGGCATCTGCAAATCGAGCAAAATCAGATCAAAGTCGTGCTCTGCATGTAATGCGCAGACTGCCTGCGGATCCATGGTGCTGCTGACTTGCCGATAGCCGGCGTTGGCCAGCATTTGTTCGAGCAACATCACGTTGCTTGCCTGATCATCGACAATCAGGATGCGCGCATCAAAGAGTTCGGATTGTTCCAGCATGATTTTTTCCTGTAGTAAAACATCCGTACCGCATTACTGCACGGTCGGCTGCGTATTTTTCTTTTGTTCCCGCGTCGTGGCTAATTCCAGCGCAAGATCGAGGGCATCCATGAATTCGACTACTTTGAT
>JAYTZV010000276.1:0-3691 GCA_043741695.1 Burkholderiales bacterium | reverse complement strand
TGCGCTGGCGATCGATGCTGATTTTTCGCTAGCGACTGACTTGGCGCAATGGATTGACTACGCGATGCTGTGTGTGGTGGATCCTTAGCGCAACTGATACAACGCACGATCAGGTCGCAAGTAAATTTCAGGACTTGGCCCACGAAGTCAGACGTGGCTGCGTTGCACTGCGAAATTCAATATTAGTCATGCCGATCGACGCGGTTGGTCCACTCAAAAAATCGAGCCCTTGTTTGACCGGAAATAAAAAATTATCCCGCAAAAAAATATCGGTATGCGATGTCGCATTCGCATTCGATATATTGCATTTTATTTCCTGCCAGACGCCGTCACTGATCCATCCATACAAATACAATTGATTTGGATAAAGCGGGCTGTCCAGATCCAGATAGCCTTTTTGACCAACGCGCAATACTGGATGCGGTGGTGGCGCATCGCCGATAAAGAGATCGACCCAGCCATCGCTGAGCGCGTGCATCTGCTCTTTTTCGTAGGCCGAACCCTTTAACAACAACTGCCATTTGCAGCTTAGCTCAACGCGTTTTTCAAGGCCATACCGTTGAGTCCACATCGACTGACCATCGCTTACCGTTAGTTGCGTGCGAATGATCTGGCCGACCAGCGTCGGTTCGAGTAATCGGATCGCTTCAAGATTTTCATGCAGATTCCAGAACAGCCATTTGGTGCGTTCGTGGTCCGGCATTTCCGCAAGTTCAGACAACGATCGAATGCCGTAGGGTTCGATCGCCTTGATAATTTCACGTCGCAATTTTTCGTGAGGATCGTGTTGATCGGTCATGGGCTTGTGGGCCAGAACATTGTCCATCCTTCACCTCTGAAAACAATGGGGATATCCCAGTGTAGAAGAGATTTTGCAAAGCACAATGCATGACCTTCCTGCATGAGCATCTTGGTAGAAGTGCGCCAGCGCACGCGTTTTCAGCCATCGGTATTGAGTTGGCTCACCAGCGACGCGGCCCGCTCGCGACCCGCCTCGCTGAGCGTGATGTGCAAACTGCCGCTATGGACGAATAATTCTTTTTCACGTTTCAACGTTGCAGAAAAATTATTCGAATCGTGGCAAGCCTGGTCCTTGCAGACCGAACGGATCGTATCGAGCGTGGTGTGTTCCGAGCCCATCAACGCATTGGCGTGGGCGACCAACAGGGCGGCGTTAACCGTCTTGTTGGCCATGTTCGTGCCAGGTAATTCTTTCAATAAACGAATCTTGCCATCGGCGTGACCGAATACGTTCGAGTAGGGCGCAAGTGCTTGGGGTGAAGCACTGCCATTATGTGATGCGTTGTTTCTGGGCTGATCACCTTGCGCGCGCCATTTTGCACCGGCTGTAACGACTTGGGTAATCACTGCTTTCAAGCGGGTTAGTTGATCAGATACAAAAGGCTCGCTACCTTCAATTTCAATAATTCCTTCGCGTGCCGAAACAATGACACGGGCCTTTCCAGTTGGGGCTACCGTGTCTTCACCGCATTTGATTGTCATGAATGATTCACCGTAAAAAAAGTCGCGTCGGCTACCGCACCGTTTTTTTCAACGGCTGGATAGCGTGGTCGAATTGTGACTGCAGCTGCACGGCTCGCGAAAAATGATGGCGGGCCGCGTCCAAGCAATCACCGCTCGCGTGTGCAGGAGGCGGCAATTGGCGTTGACATGCGTTGCATATCGTCGCCTCCAACGCGTTTTCCACAGAGAAACATCGGCTGTGCGTGGGCGCAAAAAACAACGCCATACTGGTGTCGCTGCTATCGAAAGCAATCGCAGCGACTGACCAATGACGAACCACGAGAAGACGTGACACTCCCGTACCCAGCACAACCGAACCTGCGGCCAGCACAAAAATTGGTGATTGCCGCTGTATGTGGCACGAATACAGGATTGGTTCGGTCGTCGAATAAAAAAACTACGTTGAAATTGCGTTGGATCGAAGCGATACGCAATTTCACGGTGACGAATTAGGGTCCGAACCTACAGCGCCGCAGCCTTGAAGGTGTCGCATTCGGTCACCTTGCCGGTAGAAATGCCGCGTTTGAACCAGCGTACCCGCTGCGCCGACGTGCCATGCGTGAACGAGTCGGGTACCACGTGGCCTTGCGCCTGGCGCTGCAGTGCATCGTCACCGATTGCTGTGGCTGCATTCAATGCCGACTCGACGTCGCCAGATTCGAGAATGCCGCGTGCCTCGTTAGCGTGAAACGCCCAGACACCGGCGAAGCAGTCCGCCTGCAATTCAAGCCGCACTGACAATGCGTTGGATTGCACCGCACTGGCACGGCGCCGTGCCGCATCGACCTTGTCAGAAACGCCCAGCAGATTCTGCACATGATGGCCGACTTCATGGGCAATCACGTAGGCTTGGGCGAACTCACCATCGACATGAAAACGATCGCGCATCAGTTTGTAAAAGCTCAGATCAATATAGACTTTTTGATCGGCAGGGCAATAAAAAGGACCCGTTGCACTTTGCCCCTGGCCGCAACTGGTGGAGGTGCTACCGCTGAATAACACCAGTTTTGGGACTACGTACGTGGCGTTTTGCGCGCGGAATAACGCGCCCCACACGTCTTCGGTATCGGCCAACACTACTTTGACAAAATGCGTTGCCGGGTCGTTGGCTGTGGGCGCTCTGGATGGACTGTGCTGCACCGCTGGTGCGATTGGTGCACTGCCACCGTTCATCAAATTGATGACGGTCATCGGATTGATTCCGAAAAAATACGATGCCGCAAGCGCAACTGCAATCGTGCCGATGCCAATCGAGCGGCCGCCAAAACCAAAACCGCCACCGCCGCCGCCACCCGAGTCGTCACCGCGGCGGTCTTCCACATTATCGCTTTCGCGATTGCCGTCCCATTTCATGTTGAGGTCCTTTGAGTACTAATGATTTGACTACTGATGATGTTCGATGAATTTCAATAATTCGCAGCGCAGGTCTGTGGGCGAAGCCCAGCTCGCGCGGCGCTTATCTTCTTGTTTTATAGCACACCCGCTTGCGGTATTTGGTGCGCTGGAGCACATGCGCTTTGCAGACTCCAACGGAAGGTCAGATTGATGCGGGGACCCTTCGCATGCGCGGTTTTATCGACCGCATGTTTCCAGCAGCGCTGTGTCATGCCCGCCATCAGCAACAGACTGCCGTCGGTCAAATCGAGTCGCACAGTTTGCAACGCTGTGCGGGTTTTATGCTTGAGTTTGAATTCACGGGTGGCACCGAAGCTGAGCGATGCGATGACGGGCTGCGGTCCAAGCGCGGCTTCGTCGTCATTGTGCCAGCCCATGCTGTCATGCTGATCGCGATAGAAATTGAGCAGCACACTATTGAAGCAATGACCGGTGGCACGTTCGAGATCCTGTTTAATCTGCTGCAGCAGCGGTATCCACGGCATGGTCGGCAGAGTTAATCCTGAGTAGGTGTAACTGATACCAGGATCACCGTACACTGCCGAGAGGCGGGGTTGCCAATGGCGTTTGCCAAACACGGTGATCTGCGCGTGTTGCCACGCGATCTGCTCGCGCAGTTCAGCAAATGCGGTCGTGCAGAATGCCTCGCCATAAAAGCGATGTTGGAAGCGGACCTCGGCATCCGGCAGCGGTAGCAAAGTCAGGGATGATGCCTCGCTGGCAAACAGATCGGCAGTCATCTCGGCAGCCGACTCGCCAGTCGTCGTGTAGG
>JAYTZV010000275.1:0-3693 GCA_043741695.1 Burkholderiales bacterium | reverse complement strand
TCGAAGCCGCGCCGCGCATCACGCGGGCACAATCGATGGACGTGCTGTCATCCCAGGCCAATATCGCCGGTTACAAGGCGGTGCTGATGGCAGCCAATACCTATGGCCGCTTTATGCCGATGCTGATGACTGCCGCTGGTACCGTCAAGGCAGCACGCATGTTAATCATGGGCGTCGGTGTGGCGGGTCTGCAAGCCATTGCGACTGCCAAGCGCCTGGGTGCCGTGATCGAAGCGTCAGACGTACGTCCGCCGGTGAAAGAACAGGTCGAGTCGCTCGGTGCAAAATTTATCGACGTGCCGTACCTGACTGAAGAAGAAAAAGAAATCGCCAAAGGTGCGGGCGGCTATGCGCGTCCGATGCCTGCCGACTGGATGCGCCGTCAAGCCGAACTGGTGCACGAGCGTGCCAAGCTGGCTGACATCATCATCACCACTGCACTGATCCCGGGCCGCAAGGCACCGACGCTGATCGGCGAAGAAACGGTCAAGGCGATGAAGCCAGGTTCGGTGATCGTCGACATGGCAGTCGAGCAGGGCGGCAACTGCCCGTTGTCCGAACTCGGCAAGATCGTCACCAAATACGGTGTACACATCATCGGCGAGCCGAACTTGGCGACGCTGGTACCAGCCGATGCATCGGCACTCTATGCGCGCAACGTGCTCGACTTTTTAAAGCTGATCGTCGACAAAGATGGCGCGCTGGCAATCAATCGTGAAGATGAAATCGTAGCGGCGACCTTGCTGTGTACCGGCGGCGAAGTATTGCGAAAGCCAGGCTGACGATGCAACGGATCATGCTGCGTGCAAAGCTGCATCGTGTCACCGTGACCCAATGCGATCTGCATTACGAAGGGTCATGTGGCATCGATGCCGATTTGCTGGACGCAGCCGATATCCGTGAATTCGAAAAGATCGAGCTCTACAACATCAATAACGGCGAGCGGTTTTCGACGTATGCAATTAGCGGTGCGCGCGGCGGCGGCGAAATTTCACTCAACGGCGCGGCAGCACGCAAGGCACAGTTGGGTGATCTGATGATCATCTGCACTTATGCGCCGATGACCGATACCGAGGTGCAGTCGCATGTGCCGAAAGTTGTCTTCGTCGATACCGCAAACCGCATGACATCCCTTAAAAAAAGTTAGACCAATCCCTCCAGGAGGCATCATGGAAGTCAGTCACACCATCATCAATCTCATTATTTTCGTACTGGCGATCTACGTCGGTTATCACGTTGTATGGACCGTCACACCGGCACTGCACACGCCGCTAATGGCCGTCACCAATGCCATCTCGGCAATCATCATTGTCGGCGCAATGCTGGCCGCAGGCCTCACTGAAGGCCCAGTCGGACAAACCATGGGCACACTCGCCGTGGCACTCGCAGCAGTCAACGTGTTCGGCGGATTTTTAGTCACGCAACGCATGCTCGAGATGTTCAAGAAAAAAGAACCGAAGGCACCGAAAGCGCCAGCAGCAATTGAGGGGGGCCAGCAATGAGCATGAATCTGGTTACCCTGTTGTACCTGATCGCCTCGATCTGCTTCATTCAAGCCCTGAAAGGCTTGTCGCATCCATCGACTGCGCGACGCGGTAATGCATTCGGCATGGGCGGCATGGCCATTGCAGTACTCACCACCATCGCCTTGATCGTCAAACTCAAATCCGACATGCAGGGCGCACCGCTCGGCTATGGTCTGGTGTTGCTCGGCGTGGTGGTCGGTGGCGCAATCGGCACCTTCCTCGCCCGCACGGTCGAGATGACCAAGATGCCGGAGCTGGTTGCAGCGATGCACTCGCTGATCGGTCTGGCAGCAGTCTGTATTGCAGTTGCCGCAGTAGCCGAACCATGGGCCTTCAACATCGCAGCGCACGAAGTAGCGATCCCGTTCGGTAATCGGCTTGAGCTATTCATCGGTACCTTCGTCGGAGCGATTACCTTCTCGGGTTCGGTCATTGCATTCGGCAAGCTGTCAGGCAAATATAAGTTCCGTCTTTTTCAGGGCGCGCCGGTCAGCTTCGCTGGTCAGCATTTTCTGAACCTGATTCTGGCAGTGTTGATGTTTGGTCTTGGCTTGATTTTCTGCTTCGCACCGGGCACCGAGCCAGCGTGGGTCCCGTTCCTGCTGATGGCCGCAATCGCGTTTGTGTTGGGCGTGCTGATCATCATCCCGATCGGTGGTGCAGACATGCCGGTGGTGGTGTCGATGCTGAATAGTTACTCGGGCTGGGCAGCAGCCGGTATCGGTTTTTCGTTGAACAATTCGATGCTGATCATTGCAGGCTCACTCGTTGGTTCCTCCGGTGCGATTCTGTCTTACATCATGTGCAAGGCAATGAACCGTTCGTTCTTCAACGTCATTCTCGGTGGCTTCGGCGGTGAAGCCGCGACGGCCGGTGCGGCTGGCGCGCAAGCGGCGCGGCCAGTCAAATCGGGCTCGGCAGATGATGCGGCGTTCTTGATGAGCAACGCTGAAACCGTGATCATCGTGCCGGGCTATGGCTTGGCCGTGGCACGTGCACAGCATGCGTTGAAAGAGCTGACCGAAAAACTGACGCACAAAGGCGTGATCGTCAAATATGCGATTCATCCAGTGGCAGGCCGTATGCCGGGTCACATGAACGTGTTACTGGCCGAAGCCGAAGTGCCGTACGACCAGGTCTTCGAGATGGAAGACATCAACAGCGAATTCGGTCAGGCCGACGTGGTGTTGGTGCTGGGTGCGAACGACGTAGTCAATCCGGCTGCGAAAGATCCGAAATCATCGATTGCTGGCATGCCGATTTTGGAAGCCTATAAAGCCAAGACCGTGATCGTGAACAAGCGGTCGATGGCGGCGGGCTATGCGGGGTTGGACAACGAATTGTTTTATATGGATAAGACGATGATGGTGTTTGGCGATGCGAAGAAGGTGATTGAGGATATGGTTAAGGCGGTGGAGTAAGTCTTGGCCGAACGATGCGCTACCGAGTAGCGCGTTGGAATGCCGCTATCGGCAAATTGAAAACGACCGCGACTGTGCGGTCGTTTTTTTTGGCTGGTCGATGTATGACGCGCATTTTTTTTGGCGATGAAACGCGCGTGTGTGCAGCAAAAAATGAAGCACCTAGTTTTGGAACCAAATCGCATCAAGCGACATATAAGAAGAGTTTCCAAAAGTCGCGTTGCGCAAAATGGTTGAGGAAGAAATTTCTCAACTGCCTGACGTGATGCCGTATCAATCATTTCAGGATAAAACATGCCGCATGGAATGCAGAGTAGCCCCGCATCGCCACCTTCACTGCCGCCATCACTTAGCGTCGCATCACACTCTCCCGACGTTCATGCAACGCACACAAGCTATGAAGCCGCGCCTTCAAAGGCCGCGCATCCAGTCGATGCGCTATGGGACGTAATCGAAAAGTATCGAAACGAAGCGAGACCAACATACTTCGCAAACACCGACGTTGAACCCAACCATACCGGCGTGCAGTGCCCGGACAACGTCGATACACTGAAAGTGCAACTCGGTGACGATAAGAATAATCTCACCCCGATCCATGCCAACTTCGTGCGCTTGAATAAGAGCTATGCGGTAGGCCAATCACCCGGCGGCGCATTTGAAAAAAACTGTACGCGCGATCTGATTCAGAGTCTCGATTCCGGTCAGGGATTGTTCCAATTTACGTCGCGCAAGCCAGACCGCATTCG
>JAYTZV010000274.1:0-10257 GCA_043741695.1 Burkholderiales bacterium | reverse complement strand
AATGAAGGCGACCAGCATGCGACAGCAAAAAATGCGTGGCCGGACGGACCACCGACGGCGGGCGACTAAATCGCCGACTGTCAGTACCCGACCTTATTGAGTGACATGGAAACGCTTCTAGTTCGGCAGAAATAAAAATAGCTCTGATCAAACAGATTCGTTGCATCAAAACGAGATCGCAATGGAAAATGAAATCGCGATGAGCCGGGCTGTGTCGATACCATCGAGATGAAGGCAATTTGCAAAAGGCAGCCGACGTACTCTCTATTACCCTCCGCCGATTGCCCGCACCACGTCTACCCGATCACGCGGCAGCAATCGCCGATGTGGCCACTGCTGCCGCGGTACAACTTCGCGATTGACCGCTACCGCCAATGATTTATTGGTCAGATCGAGCGCGTCGATCAAGTCTTGCAGCATCTGCTCGGTAGCGATGTGATGCGGCGCGCCGTTGAGTTCAATCTCGATCATGATCGCGATCTCTGTGTCGATTCCGCCATCACTGCTTGCGATAAATTTCCGCACCGCTTTTAACGAACTCGATCGACTTCACTTCCATGCCTTTTTTTAGCGCAGCGATTTCGCTGATTCCCTGCTTGGCGGCATAGTCGCGCACTTCCTGCGTGATTTTCATCGAGCAGAAATGCGGTCCGCACATCGAGCAGAAATGCGCGACCTTGGCGGAATCCTTCGGCAAGGTTTCGTCATGAAATTCGCGCGCTTTGTCGGGGTCAAGACCGATGTTGAATTGATCGTCCCAACGGAATTCGAAGCGTGCTTTGGATAATGCGTTATCGCGAATTTGCGCGCCCGGATGACCCTTCGCCAGGTCAGCCACGTGCGCGGCGATCTTGTAGGTGATGATGCCGTCCTTCACATCCGCCTTGTTCGGCAAACCGAGATGCTCTTTCGGTGTGACGTAGCACAGCATCGCGGTACCATACCAGCCGATCGTGGCCGCGCCGATGCCCGAGGTGATGTGGTCGTAGCCTGGTGCGATATCAGTAGTCAACGGCCCGAGCGTGTAGAACGGCGCTTCATAGCACTGCTCCAGTTGCAGGTCCATATTCTCTTTGATCAGATGCAGCGGCACGTGGCCGGGGCCTTCTATCATCACTTGCACATCGTGCTTCCACGCGATTTGCGTGAGCTCACCGAGCGTTTTCAATTCACCGAGTTGCGCTTCGTCATTCGCATCGTAGATCGAGCCCGGACGCAAGCCATCGCCGAGACTGAATGAGACGTCGTAGGCTTTCATGATTTCGCAGATGTCTTCGAAGTGCGTGTACAAAAATGATTCTTCATGATGCGCCAGACACCACTTGGCCATGATCGAACCACCGCGCGAAACGATACCGGTCAAGCGCTTGGCCGTCATCGGCACATAGCGCAGCAGCACGCCGGCATGGATCGTGAAGTAGTCGACGCCCTGCTCGGCTTGCTCGATCAAGGTGTCGCGGAAAATTTCCCAGGTCAGGTCTTCGGCCTTGCCGTTGACTTTTTCGAGTGCCTGATAAATAGGCACCGTGCCGATTGGTACTGGCGAATTGCGGATGATCCATTCGCGGGTTTCGTGGATGTGCTTGCCGGTCGACAGATCCATCACGTTGTCTCCACCCCAGCGAATTGCCCAGGTCATTTTTTCGACTTCTTCGCCGATGGATGAGGTCACTGCCGAGTTGCCGATGTTGGCGTTGATCTTGACCAGAAAATTGCGGCCGATGATCATCGGCTCGATTTCTGGGTGATTGATATTGGCTGGAATAATTGCACGGCCGCGAGCGATTTCGGAGCGCACGAATTCTGGCGTGATTTCAGCCGGAATCGCGGCACCGAACGATTGGCCCGGATGCTGACGACCCATCAATTCAGCCAAGCGATTACCCATTGGGCCGGAATTTTTCAGCTCTTCCAGATAATCGCGACGGCGCATGTTTTCACGGATCGCCACGTATTCCATTTCTGGCGTGATGATGCCTTGGCGGGCGTAATGCATTTGCGAGACATTTTTGCCGGCCTTGGCGCGGCGTGGTTTGCGATGCAGATTGAAGCGCAGCGCGGCCAATGCTGGATCGTTCAGACGCTCGATACCGTAAGCGGAAGATGGGCCTGCCAGTTCGTCGGTATCGTCACGCTCCAGAATCCACGGCGTACGCGGCGTCGCCAGACCCGAGCGAATGTCAATCTTAACATCAGGATCGCTGTACGGACCGGACGTGTCGTAGACATAAATCGGTGGATTTTTTTCTGCGCCGAATGATGCGGCGGTATCGGATTGCGTGATCTGGCGCATGGGCACCCGGATATCGGGACGCGAGCCTTGCACATAAATTTTGCGGGAATTTGGCAGTGGATGAATCGCTGCTTCGTCGACGGTAGCAGTGGTAGCGTCGAATTTGGCGACGGTTTTTTCAACCGTGCTGTGAATTTTGTCGTTCATGGTATTCCTTTGCTTTGCATTTTTTTGCATGAAAGCGAAGGAACGGCGGAGAGAGCAATAACTCCGGAGCTTCCCTTCGCTGGCATTATCCAGATCAGGTCAAGGGTGTTTCTCACCCGGCGGCAGCAACTGTGCTTTTCGTCAGGACCCCTAGCTTGGCACCGTGGCACAACCGGCTTTGCTAATTCTAACCGCGATTGCCTATGAGTGAAAGGTGGATCGCTTGAAGTTGGATCCCTTTATAATGCGCGATTCCCTCAAACCTATCGCCCATCATGGAATTAGCCAAGTCGTTCGAACCCGCCGCCATTGAAAAACACTGGCGCAGCACCTGGGAACAGCGGGGCTATTACGCCGCTACGACCGATGCCGGCAAGCCTGCGTTCAGCATTCAGTTGCCGCCACCAAACGTCACCGGCACCTTGCACATGGGCCATGCGTTCAACCAGACCATCATGGATGGTCTGACCCGGTATCACCGCATGCGCGGCTTCAATACCGCGTGGATTCCAGGTACCGATCACGCCGGTATCGCCACGCAGATCGTGGTCGAACGCCAACTCGATGCGCAAAAATTATCGCGCCATGATTTGGGCCGCGAAAAATTTGTCGAGAAGGTCTGGGAATGGAAAGAACAATCCGGCTCGACGATCACTGGTCAAATGCGGCGCATGGGTGCATCGACCGATTGGAGCCGTGAATATTTCACGATGGATGAAAAGCTGTCCGGCACCGTCACCGAAGTGTTTGTGCGGCTGTTCGAGCAAGGCCTGATTTATCGTGGCAAGCGGCTGGTGCATTGGGACCCAGTTCTCGGCACCGCGGTGTCGGATCTGGAAGTGGTATCGGAAGAAGAAGACGGTTTCATGTGGCATATCCGTTATCCGCTGGTCGATGGCAGCGGACATTTGACGGTAGCCACCACGCGGCCGGAAACACTGCTGGGTGACGTTGCAGTGGCGGTTGACCCGACCGATCCGCGCTACATCCATTTGATCGGCAAGATGCTGACGCTACCGTTGTGCGATCGACAAATTCCAATCATCGCGGATAGCTATGTCGACAAGGAATTCGGTACCGGCTGCGTGAAGATTACGCCAGCGCACGACAACAATGACTATGCAGTCGGCCTACGTCATCAACTGCCGATGATTAATATTTTTACGCTCGATGCGAAGGTCAACGAGAACGCGCCTGCTGCCTATCAGGGCATGGATCGCTTCGTCGCGCGCAAGCAGATCGTGGCCGATCTGGAAGCGCAAGGGTTGCTGGAGATCGTCAAGCCGCATAAATTAATGGTGCCGCGTGGCGACCGTACCGGTGTCGTGATCGAGCCGATGCTGACCGATCAGTGGTTTGTCGCGATGTCCAAACCGGCGCCGGAAGGTACGCATTTTCCGGGCAAGTCGATTGCTGAAGTCGCGCTGGAAAAAGTCGCCAGCGGTGAGATCAACATGATTCCCGAGAATTGGACCACGACCTATAACCAGTGGCTCAACAATATTCAGGACTGGTGTATTTCGCGGCAATTGTGGTGGGGTCATCAGATTCCGGCTTGGTATGACGAAGACGGAAATATTTACGTGGCGCGCACCGAGGCCGAAGCGCAAGCGCAGGCTGGAAGCAAAACCCTGCAGCGCGATAACGACGTACTCGATACCTGGTTCTCGTCAGCGCTGGTGCCGTTTTCGACGATGGGCTGGCCTGCGCCGAGCGCCGACTACGACATGTTTTTGCCGTCGTCGGTATTGGTCACCGGTTTTGACATCATCTTTTTCTGGGTCGCGCGGATGGTGATGATGACCACGCATTTCACCGGCAAGGTACCGTTCAAGACCGTGTATGTGCATGGCCTGGTGCGCGATGGTACGGCTCAAAAAATGTCGAAGTCTAAAGGCAATACGCTCGACCCGATTGATCTGATCGACGGCATCGATATCGATACACTCGTAGCCAAACGCACTACCGGTTTGATGGAGCCACGCAACGCGCCGAAGATTGAAAAGGCCACGCGTCGCGAATTTCCGAATGGCATACCGGCGTTCGGTACCGATGCCCTGCGCTTCACAATGGCGAGCTATGCATCGCTCGGTCGCAATATCAATTTCGATCTGGCGCGCTGTGAGGGTTATCGTAATTTCGGCAACAAGCTGTGGAATGCGACGCGCTTTGTGTTGATGAATACGGTCGACAAGGATTGCGGTATCGAAGAGCGCAGTGACGCAGGCTATCTGGATTATCTGGATTACTCTGCGGCCGACCGCTGGATCACATCGCTATTGCAACGTACCGAAGCCGATGTCGCCAAGGGTTTCGCCGACTATCGCTTCGACAATATCGCCGCGTCGATCTACAAATTTATCTGGGATGAATATTGCGACTGGTATCTGGAACTGGCCAAGGTACAGGTCATGCACGGTAGCGAGGCACAACAGCGCGCCACGCGTCGTACCTTGCTGAAGGTGCTGGAAACCACGCTGCGTCTCGCGCATCCGATCATTCCATTTATCACCGAAGAGTTGTGGCAAACGGTGGCTCCACTATCCGGCAAAGTGCTGAAGCCGGAAGGCGATTCGATCATGATGCAGCCGTATCCGATTTCACAACCAGAAAAAATCGATGAACTTGCTGAAGGTTGGATGACGCAATTGAAGGCGATGACCGATGCCTGCCGTAATTTGCGCGGCGAGATGCAGTTGTCGCCAGCAGTGCGCGTGCCGTTGATCATGGAAACTGCGGTCGGTGCCGATGCTGCGCAATTGAATTCATTTGCGCCGTATCTGCAAGCGCTCGCAAAGCTGTCGGAAGTGCAGATAGTCGATGCGCTGCCCGAATCGCCAGCACCGGTATCGATTGTCGGCAATACCAAGCTGATGCTGAAAGTCGAGATCGATGTTGCCGCTGAACGCGAACGTCTGCTGAAAGAAATCACGCGGCTCGAAGGTGAAATCACCAAGGGCAATGCCAAGCTTGGTAACGAGGCGTTCGTGGCGCGGGCACCGGCGCAGGTGGTGCAGGCCGAGCAGGAACGGCTGGCGGGTTTTGTCGGTACGCTGAGTAAATTGCGCGAGCAATTCGAGAAGCTGCCACCGGCTTGATCGCAATGAACTATGGCGCGGTTAAATCAACAGTGGCTGCCTGTATTTTAGGCAGTCTGCTCATTGCCTCGGCGGTAGCCGCACAATTGTCTCCGGCCGGATTGTGGAAAAGCATCGATGACGCTACCGGTAAACCGACTGCGCTAATTCGCATCACGGATGAGCACGGTGAATTCAAAGGCAAGATCGAAAAACTCTTATTATCGCCCGCCGAAGACACCAATCCGCGGTGCACCCAATGCACCGACACCCGTAAAAATCAACCAATCATCGGCATGACGATTGTCGACGGCATGCGTGCCGAGGGCGATGGATTTGGCGGTGGTCGCATTCTCGATCCGGATAACGGCAGCGTGTACAAAAGCCGGATGATGCTCACCGACGGCGGAAAAAAGCTGGAAGTGCGCGGCTATATCGGCGTGCCGATGCTGGGGCGTACGCAGGTTTGGTTACGTGAGCCATAGCAAGTAATTGCACGTAATAAATGCCAGCTTGCAGTGATGTTTTGCGAGACTGGCTGCGCCAATTTTTTTTTAAAAAATGGAACTGGATTAAAAACATCGCCACTAAACGGGACAATCAACCTGACACCGCGATTTTTACGCGGTGACTGCTCCCGGAGTCACTATGTCACCACCGTCCTCATCGCCCCTATCCAAATTTTTTTATCCGCTGGTTGCGTTCGTCTCCGAGCCAATTTTACCCATCTCACCTAATCGATCTTCGCTGGCAACGCGTTTCAGATCGGAATCGGAATCCCTACCTGAATTTCGATCCGACTCCGGGGTTTCCTCGGCATCAAGCTCATCAGCCAATGGGAATTTTCCCGCGGCACATCAAGTAGCGCGCGGCAGCGCTGAAAATAGAACATCACTTGGCCGCAGTACCCGACCCGCATGGCTCAGCGCCCTTTGGCGAACGTACGGCGCGGCCATTACACCGGTGCAGTCGCAACGCACTGATGAGACCGAGCTTCAGCAAGAGCGGCATGATCGCTGTGCCATCCATTCCACGCGCACTGCTACATCCAAAAAGGTGACCGACGATATGGTGCAGGCCGTCGAACACGCGCTATCAAAAGCGTACGGCACCGATATCCCGCCGCATATAGCGCAGATCGTCGGCAGCATGAAGCGCGACGCCGAACAATGCGCGTTGGCGTTCGATTGGCTGGCCCCTTTTGGCCATGCGCCACTGGCCGATACACTATCGCAGCGCGCGATTAGCGCCGCCGATCTTGCGTATGCCACGCAGAGCGCGCAGCGCGCAACGAATGCTGCGATCGCTTGTTCGCAGCGGCTGTTTGCGCTTGCAAAAATGACCGATGCAAGCCGCCCAATCGACGTGCATGAACCAACGCACCCAGCAGCCAATCATCCCATCGACATCAGAAAAATAAATGCGTCGCTGGCGGTCATTGGCAGTGATCAATTTCAGCACATCTTAGTGGCCGGGCTCACGCTCGAACAACGCTTGCAACGTGGTATGCAGCAAGCTGGGGCGGCACTGCAACATGTCGCTGGCGAGGCGGTGGAATGGCTGTTACCGACGCTTAAAACCGAACAACCAGAAATTTATGCGCAGAAAATTGCGATGCTACTGCCAAAAGCGCGCAACACGGCGGCCATCGAGTGGGTCGCGCGGCCTCGCTTTGAAGAAACCGAACGTTGCCTCCACAGGTCATGGTTTAACGCACCGCAGCCACCGGACGAAACCAGTCACGCCGAGTACACGACATTCAGGCAGCTACTGGTACACCTACGCGATCAATCCAATTCGCTGCATCAGCAAATCAGCAACGCCGCTGAATTGACGTCACGCTTGGCCATGCATGATGCAGCCAACTGGCGCAACCAGTCGCAAGCCGAGCGCGATGTGGCGACTGCCACCACGCAACAACATCATGCGAAGCAAGCACTGCCGCAATTGGAAGCGCTGCTGGCACAAGTAAAAACGCTACCGAATGCGATGGGTGGCATTAGTGGCATGAGTGGCACGAATGGCTCGATCAACATGACGGAATAGATATCGACCGCCGAAAAAAAATCGACACGGGCAAAGTGTCGATTTTGATGACTTGGTGCAATATAAAATTACGTGTGGTGCCGGTCCTGCGTATTGCGTTCCTGCGATCGAATCATTTCATGTTTCCGATCTCGCGTTCGCGGGCAGAAAATCAAACGAACGCGACGGTTAATCCCGGCAACGTCACACCAGAGAATGCGGTGGTCCACGTCTCGCCAGCAGCGATTGGATAGGCCTCGGTCCACGTACCAGTAGTGATAATTTCACCAGCGGCCAACGGCGCAAATTGCTGCTGCGTTTGCAGCAGCTTGTGCAAATGCATCAATGCATGCACTGGGCTGTCGAGCACATCCGCGCCAAAACCAGCACCGCGCAGTGCAAAGCCGTGCCCGGAATCGGACGACAGCGACACGCTGGAATTGGTGAGGACTTCAGCCAAATTGCGGCGCGATGCCGCCGACAGCATACGCGGCTCGCCGATGATCAGCGAGCCATGCAAGCCGAATGCAGCGACTGCATCGATTGGCTCGAAACGCCAGCCCGGAAACGGACACACCACAATTTCAAAACCATGTGCCATCCATTCGATACAACCTGCAAGATCGACCAGCGATGCATTTTTTGCGGGTGACTTGCCGAGCCTGAAAACAATTTCCGGCTCCAGACGCGGCTGTACCGCGCCGCTCAAACTCTGGAAAGCACGATTGTCAGTCGCGTAGCGCACCGTGGTGTCGTACATCGTGGCCCAGACTGGCGCTTCAATCGGGCCTGACGCCGGGCTGAACTTGTCCCAGATTTTGCGATTGGTGAACCCAATCTTGCGTCCGACCGGCTGCTCGCCTTGCGCGATGCGGATGTCCATAATGCATTTGGCGACATCGTAGCCGTCCTGCAAAGACAGGCCGGTATCGGCAGACAACAGAGGCATCGTTGCGGAGCGGCTGCGCGCATCCAACAATTGATGGGCATAACGATTGGCTTGGGTCGACATCAGCATTGCGGGCTCACTGGAGTGACAACAGAAAAAACAGAGGGGGCTATCGACATGGTCAAGTTGCGCGGAACGTGCTGTTCCGGTAATAACCGATATCGGAAACCTAATGAAACTACACAAATAATAGCAAGCTTTGCGATCAAGCAGGTGCCGGTCTTCACAAAGCGGTGATGCAACGTGTCAGCGCATTCCATCAGCGGACACGGCGCTGTCGCAAAAGGTTGCGCATGCATTCGCGTTGTAGGTACTTATTGGTTCCACAATTCGCCATTCGGACCGGTGCTCGGCGCGGTCACGCCAAAATGCCGGTAGGCCAGCGGCGTGGCGATGCGTCCACGCGGCGTGCGCTGCAAATAGCCTTGCTGAATCAGATACGGCTCCAGCACGTCTTCAATGGTTTCGCGCTCTTCCCCAATGGCGGCCGCGAGATTGTCGAGCCCGACCGGGCCACCGCTAAATTTAAACAAGACGGCTTCCAGCAATTTGCGATCCATCAGATCGAGACCGACCGGATCAACATCGAGCATCACCAGCGCCGCATCGGCCATCGGTTTGGTGATGTCGCCATTACCTTTGACTTCGGCATAATCGCGTACGCGTCGCAACAACCGGTTGGCAATACGTGGTGTTCCGCGGCTGCGCTTGGCAATTTCAAACGCGCCTTCCGGATCGATCGGCGCATGCAACAATGCGGCGCTGCGAGTAACGATGCGAGTGAGCTCAGTGGCGGTATAAAACTCCAGCCGCGCAACAATACCGAACCGGTCACGCAGCGGGTTGGTCAGCATGCCAGCGCGCGTGGTCGCACCGACCAACGTGAACGGTTGCAGATCGAGCCGCACCGATCGCGCCGCCGGACCTTCGCCGATCATGATGTCGATCTGGTAGTCCTCCAGTGCCGGATACAGAATTTCTTCGACGACCGGTGAGAGTCGATGAATCTCGTCGATGAACAACACATCATTGGCTTCGAGGTTGGTCAACAGCGCAGCAAGGTCACCGGCGCGTTCCAGCACCGGGCCGGAAGTCTGGCGCAAGTTCACACCCATTTCTCGCGCAATGATGTGCGCCAGTGTGGTCTTGCCTAAACCAGGCGGGCCGAACAGCAACGTGTGATCAAGCGCTTCTTTGCGTTGTCTGGCAGCGGTGATGAAGATATTTAACTGATCGCGAATTTTTTCCTGACCGACGTATTCATCGAGCTGCTTCGGACGTAACGCCCGTTCAATCGCTTCTTCGTTGGGCGAAGCAGGCGTGGCCGAGATGATGCGCTGCTCGCTGAAATCGTCGGTTTGAATGCTCACTGTTGGTCAACCCTCTTTCAATCCTTTTTCAGCCGAATTCAGCTGTGTTCAGCTGTGTTCAGCTGCGTTCATCTGTATTTAGCTCTTCGATAGTGCTTTGAGCGCCAGCTTGATGCCATCCGATACACCGGCACCGGCAGGTACCTGTTTTAATGCCAGCATCGCTTCCTTGTCCGAATAACCGAGTGCGACCAGTGCGTTCAGAATATCGGCGGTGGCGTCGGAGTGCGTCGCCCCACCCGCGATACCTAGGTCAGCGCCAAGCTTGCCTTTCAATTCGAGCAGCAAACGCTCCGCCGTTTTTTTACCGATGCCGGGTACCTTGGTCAGCCGTCCGCTTTCCTGCAGCGTAATTGCTTGCGCCAATTCGGCGACCGACATCCCTGACAAGATCGA
>JAYTZV010000273.1:0-10261 GCA_043741695.1 Burkholderiales bacterium | reverse complement strand
TGACGCCAGCAATGGTGTGGGGGTTCGAGTCCCCCTCCTCGCACCACAGAATTTTTATTTATTTGGACGACTCGCATGGCAACTGCTGTTGAAACTCTTGAAAAACTTGAGCGCCGCATCACGATCGCGGTCCCGCTGGCCGATGTGCAGACCGAAGTTGAAAAACGCCTGAAGCAGCGTGCAAAAACCGCCAAAGCGCCTGGCTTTCGGCCCGGTAAAGTACCGATGAAAATGGTGGCCGCGCAATACGGTTTCCAGGTGGAAAATGAAGTGCTGAACGACAAGGTCGGGCGCGCTTTTAATGACGCAGCAAACGAAAACAACTTGCGTGTGGCAGGCTATCCGCGTATCGAGCCAAAAGCCGCGGGCGAAGGTGCAGTTGACGGCGCAGTGGTATTCGATGCCACTTTCGAAATCTATCCCGAGGTCAAAGTCGGCGATCTGTCATCCGCCGAAGTGGAAAAAACAGTGAGCGTGGTCACCGATGTGGAGATCGATAAGACGATCGATATCTTGCGCAAGCAGCGGGTTCACTATCACACTAAAGGCGAGCATAGTGCGCACGGTGATGGCGGCACTGACTTGAGCGCGCAAAAAGATGACCGCGTAACAGTCGACTTTACCGGCACCATAGACGGCGTTGATTTTCAAGGCGGCAAGGCTGACGATTACGCATTTGTTCTTGGTGAAGGTCGCATGCTGCCAGAATTCGAGGCTGCAATTACCGGCCTTAAAGTCGGTGAGTCAAAGACGTTCCCGCTGGCTTTCCCGGCTGACTATCACGGCGCGGACGTGGCCGGAAAAATTGCTGAATTCACGATCACTCTTAAAAAACTTGAGTGGGCGCATTTGCCGGCGGTAGATGCCGATTTCGCGAAAAGCCTTGGCATTGAAGACGGTGATTTTGCCAAGATGCGTGCCGACATAAAGTCCAATCTAGAGCGCGAAGTCAGTGGTCGTGCCAAGGCAAAGACCAAAGATAGTGTGATGGAAGCGTTGCTCAAGGCGTCGGACCTCGATGTGCCCAAGGCGCTGGTTGAGCAGGATGTAGAACGTCTGTCAGAGATGACGCGTAAAGACATGGCGCAGCGCGGCATGGATGTCAAAGACATGCCATTTCCCCCCGAATTATTTACGGCTCAGGCGGAGCGTCGGGTTCGGCTTGGCTTGATCCTGGCCGAAGTGGTCAAGGTTAATCACCTGCAGGCCACGCCTGAGCAGGTCAAAGCGCAAGTAGAAGAATTCGCGCAAAGTTACGAAGACCCACAGCAAGTGTTGAAGTACTACTTCAGCGATCGCCAGCGTCTTGCCGAAGTCGAGGCTCTTGTATTGGAAGAAAACGTCGTCACTTACGTACTTGGCAAATCGAAGGTGTCGGAAAAATCCGTCGCATTTGACGAATTAATGGCTAACAACGCACAGGCGTAATTCGCCGGGCGCGCTCCAAAGGAAAGCAAATGACACGCATGATGCAAAATTCGGCGCTGGATACACAAATGCTCGGCATGGTGCCGATGGTGATTGAGCAAAGTGGTCGAGGCGAGCGCGCTTATGATATCTATTCGCGACTGTTAAAAGAACGAGTGATTTTTCTGGTCGGTCCTGTCAACGATAGCGTTGCCAACGTCATCGTTGCGCAGCTGTTGTTCCTGGAAAGTGAAAATCCGGACAAAGACATTTCGCTGTACATTAATTCGCCAGGTGGATCGGTGTCTGCCGGCATGGCAATTTACGACACGATGCGGTTTATCAAACCCAATGTGTCAACCCTCTGTACAGGTTTGGCAGCATCGATGGGCGCCTTCTTGCTCGCCGCTGGTACCAAAGGTAAACGGTTTTCATTGCCGAACTCGCGCATCATGATTCACCAGCCATCTGGTGGCGCGCAAGGCCAAGCTACCGATATCGAAATCCAGGCCAAGGAAATTCTGTATTTGCGTGAACGTCTGAATGGCATTCTTGCCGAAAATACAGGCCGCACCATCGAAGAGATTCGCCGTGATACGGAGAGAGATAACTTCATGTCAGCCGACGAAGCCGAAAAATACGGCATGATCGACAAGGTACTGACAACGCGCGCTTAGTGTTTGCTGCAAGCGCTGGTGCATAGCTGGCGATCTGCAGCACAGCGCCCGGATGCTTGTGCGTCCGGGCGTTTTGTTTTCCTGCGACGATTTGGCAGGGTAGCTCGGGTTTATTGACGGCTACCGTGACGAATTTTAAATTCGCAGGTAATATCGTTCATACCCTATATTTTTGATCCACTCCATGTCCGATAAAAAATCCTCAACCAGCGAAAAACTGCTGTACTGCTCGTTCTGCGGAAAAAGCCAGCATGAGGTAAAAAAACTCATCGCCGGTCCGTCGGTATTCATTTGTGATGAATGCATCGATCTGTGCAATGACATCATCCGCGATGAGGCATCAACGGTTGAAACGGTAACCGGCCCCAAGTCTGACTTGCCGACACCACAAGAAATTTGTGAGCTGCTAGGCCAGTACGTGATTGGCCAAGAAACCGCCAAGCGCATTCTTTCCGTTGCGGTGTACAACCACTACAAACGCTTAAAGCACCTTGGCAAAAAAGACGACGTCGAACTCGCAAAGAGCAACATACTTTTGGTCGGACCAACGGGTTCAGGCAAGACTTTACTTGCACAGACGTTAGCGCGGATGTTGAACGTCCCGTTCGTGATCGCTGACGCAACAACGCTGACTGAGGCGGGCTATGTTGGAGAAGACGTCGAAAACATCATTCAGAAGCTGTTGCAAAACTGCAATTACGAAGTCGAGAAAGCTCAGAAGGGTATCGTCTACATCGATGAGATCGACAAGATTTCACGGAAGTCGGACAACCCATCGATTACACGCGATGTATCAGGTGAGGGCGTGCAGCAAGCTTTGCTAAAATTGATCGAAGGCACGATGGCATCGGTGCCACCGCAAGGTGGACGCAAGCATCCGAATCAGGATTTCGTGCAGATCGATACCACCAACATCATGTTCATTTGCGGTGGTGCCTTCGACGGCTTGGCAAAAATCATCAGCAATCGATCCGAAAAAAGCGGCATTGGCTTTTCGGCATCAGTGAAAAGTCAAAGCGAGCGTACCGCCAGTGAGATGTTGCTGGAAGCAGAGCCAGAAGATTTGATTAAGTTCGGTCTGATTCCGGAGCTGGTTGGTCGGCTGCCAGTGGTAGCCACCTTGAGCGAATTGACCGAAGACGCGATGATCCAGATTCTGCTGGAGCCGAAAAATGCGTTGATCAAGCAATACGCCCGCTTGCTGCAGATGGAGGGGGCTGAGTTAGAAGTACGTCCAGCGGCCTTGCAGGCAATTGCACGCAAGGCATTGCAGCGTAAAACGGGTGCACGTGGTTTGCGCTCAATCCTGGAGCATGCACTGCTAGATGTAATGTATGAACTTCCGAATCAGCAAAACGTCGCAAAAGTAGTGATCGATGAAAATACCATCACGAATGGCGCGAAGCCACTAATGATTTATCACGATCAACCCAAAGTATCGGGCGCGAAATAATTTGGCTAACGGGATTTACGCGAATTGATAAAGGCTATTTTACGATCCACAGTGGACGATTATGATTAGCCAAACGCAGTACAATAAAATTGCAGGCCTCTGATGCTTCCAGCGAAAAGCCACTCGGAGACGATCTCCGAGTGGCTTTTTTTTGCACAGTCAGTAAATACCTTTTCTCGCTTATATTTTTTATGACCGTTTGGCCTTGTGATTGAGGCTCTCGCGCCAACATCAATACCAGGACTTTGATAAGGCTCGCTATGACAACTACTCCTACTACCGAACACACCCAGCTACCTCTTTTGCCGTTGCGCGACGTGGTTGTCTTTCCACATATGGTAATTCCGCTTTTTGTTGGTCGCCCCAAGTCGATCAAGGCGCTTGAAGCGGCTATGGAGCAAGGCAAAAGCATTATGCTCGCAGCACAAAAAGCCGCCGCAAAAGACGAGCCATCTGCCGACGATATTTACGAAATCGGCTGCATCGCCAACATTCTACAGATGTTGAAATTGCCTGACGGCACGGTCAAGGTTCTGGTTGAAGGATCGCAGCGCGCGCGCATCCACCATATCAGCGAACTCGACACCCATTTCGTTGCGGATCTGACGCCGGTCGATTCCGAATCTGGCGACGAGTCAGAAATCGAAGCGATGCGGCGCGCGATCGTGCAACAGTTTGATCAGTATGTGAAACTCAATAAAAAAATTCCTCCCGAGATTCTGACATCACTGGCGGGCATTGATGATGCCGGACGGCTTGCCGATACCATCGCTGCACACCTGCCGCTCAAGCTGGAGCAAAAGCAGGTCATCCTCGAAATTTTCAATGTCGCCAAGCGGCATGAACATTTACTGGGTCAGCTGGAAGGCGAGCTTGATATTTTGCAAGTTGAAAAGCGTATCCGCGGCCGCGTCAAGCGGCAGATGGAAAAATCACAGCGCGAATATTATTTGAACGAGCAAGTCAAGGCGATTCAAAAAGAACTTGGCGAAGGCGAAGAGGGTGCCGATCTCGAAGAGCTTGAGAAAAAAATTGTTGCTGCAAAAATGCCGAAAGAGGCGCTCGCCAAGGCACAGAGCGAACTCAAAAAACTGAAGCTGATGTCGCCAATGTCGGCCGAAGCAACGGTGGTGCGCAACTACATCGATACGTTGGTGGGCCTGCCGTGGAAAAAGAAATCCAAGGTCAATAACGATTTGACGAACGCGGAAAAAGTGCTCGAAAGCGATCACTACGGTCTGGACAAAGTTAAAGAACGCATCTTGGAATACCTTGCCGTACAACAGCGCGTTGATAAATTAAAGGCACCGATTCTGTGCTTCGTCGGCCCACCAGGTGTCGGTAAAACTTCGCTCGGTCAGTCGATTGCACGTGCCACCAACCGCAAATTTGTACGGATGGCATTGGGTGGTGTGCGCGATGAGGCTGAAATTCGAGGGCATCGTCGCACGTATATTGGGTCAATGCCGGGTAAGATTTTGCAAAGCCTGGCGAAGTCCGGTGTACGTAATCCCTTATTTCTGCTGGACGAAATCGATAAACTGGGAACGGATTTCCGCGGCGATCCATCCTCCGCGCTGCTAGAGGTTCTCGACCCCGAGCAAAACCACACGTTCTCGGATCACTATGTCGAAGTGGATTTCGATTTATCCGACGTGATGTTCGTGGCGACCTCGAACTCGTTCAACATTCCGCCAGCGCTGCTGGATCGAATGGAAGTTATTCGGCTGTCAGGATATACCGAGGATGAAAAAACCAGCATCGCGCAACGCTACTTGCTGCCGAAACAAATCAAGAACAACGGACTGAAGGAAGCGGAAATCAGCATTGCCGAATCGGCAATTCGCGACATCATCCGTTATTACACCCGCGAAGCCGGCGTGCGCGCGCTTGAGCGCGAAGTGTCGAAGATTTGCCGCAAGGTGGTCAAGATGCTGCTGCTGAAAAAACAGGAAAAGAAAGTTGTCATCAGCAACAAGAATCTCGACAAGTTTCTTGGTGTGCGCCTGTACGACTTCGGTGTCGCTGAAAAAGAAAACCAGATTGGCCAAGTCGTTGGTCTGGCATGGACTGAAGTCGGTGGTGATTTGCTGACCATTGAAGCGGTCACGATGCCGGGTAAAGGTCAGATCATCCGCACCGGAACCTTGGGTGATGTGATGAAAGAGTCAATCGAGGCAGCGCGCACTGTAGTGCGCAGCCGCGCGAAAAATCTCGGCATTAAGCTCGATATTTTCGAAAAGAGTGATATCCACATCCATGTGCCGGAAGGCGCGACGCCAAAAGACGGACCCTCTGCCGGTGTAGCGATGACGGTTGCTCTCGTGTCAATTTTTACCGGTATTCCGGTGCGCGCTGATGTAGCAATGACGGGTGAAATCACGCTGCGCGGCGAAGTTTTACCGATCGGTGGCTTGAAAGAAAAGCTGCTGGCTGCGCATCGCGGCGGCATCAAGACCGTCATGATTCCAGAGCAGAACGTCAAGGACTTGGCCGATATTCCGGACAACGTCAAGAACAAGCTTGAAATCGTGCCGGTACGATGGATTGACAAGGCGCTTGAAATAGCACTTGAACGCCTGCCAGTGCCATTGACCGATGAAGAGGCAGCGCTGAGCGCAATTGCCGCACAAAAGAAAGATCCGATAGATCCGTCGGTTGTTACCCACTGAGCTTCACGGCTGACGCGATACCGATGCTGACCGAATATTTATTGCAGAGGTAAATCGATCGTCTGTTACATGATGCCTGCCCCCGCGGCGCTTCACAAGAATTCAAAAACTTGTTGAGCGAGTGCGGTGGTGGGCATTTTAATGTGTAAACGAGTTAGCGCATTATCTCGAAATATGCCTTTGACGAATGGTGTGGTTGTGAAGCGCCCGCGTAAATCGTATTTTGGGGCGACGGTGTGCTTTTTTAGCGCACTCAGGATATTGCCGCAGCATCATAAAATTTAGCTTGTAGGATCGACATGCGGCACCACAACTTGATTTCGAAATCCGCCGCAAACCGCTTGACACCTCGCTCTCCGGCTAGTCTAATACTTGCTGCAGAAAATTCTGCACGTCGCTTGCGGTGCACCATCAATGACGCGCACTCATCGCGCCCAAAACGAGCAACGCCGCCGCGCGCTTAAACCATCCTGAGGGTAACCTAGTGAATAAAAGTGAATTGATTGACCATATTGCTAAGTCAGCGGATATTTCCAAGGCAGCGGCGGGCCGTGCATTAGATTCAATGATTGGTGCCGTCAAAACGACGCTGAAAAAAAATGGCACGGTAACGCTGGTCGGCTTCGGTACTTTTTCATTAGGCAAGCGCGCAGCACGCACGGGTCGTAACCCGCGCACCGGCGAGGCAATCAAGATCAAATCCGCAAAAGTGCCAAAATTTAAGCCTGGCAAAGCACTCAAGGATGCAGTAAACTAACTCTCTTTGGCGAGTTGATGATCGCCAAAGAGACAACGAGCTGGCAAGGTAAAAATGCCAAAGGGTGCTTAGCTCAGTTGGTAGAGCGGCGCCCCTACAAGGCGTAGGTCGGGAGTTCGAGCCTCTCAGCACCCACCAACAGTTCGTTAGGCAAGAGAAGATTAAGTGCAGTACCAAGGAGTGGTAGTTCAGTTGGTTAGAATACCGGCCTGTCACGCCGGGGGTCGCGGGTTCGAGTCCCGTCCACTCCGCCAGAATCAAGTAATAACGCGAGTGAGCCGAAAGGCTCACTTCGGGACTCGAAGGGAATCCCCTGCAAGGGATTCTGCGGCCTGCGAAACGTAGGCGAGTCCCGTCCACTCCGCCAGAATCAAGTAATAACGCGAGTGAGCCGAAAGGCTCACGTCGGGACTCGAAGGGAATCCCCTGCAAGGGATCCCGCGGTCTGCGAAACGTGGGCGGATCCCGCAAAATCCGCAACAAATTACTCGTAGTACGAGCGACCGAAGAGCTCGGGTTATTACAAAAAACTTTAAAAGGTGAACGAAAGTTCGCCTTTTTTCATATGTGCTTTTCTGTTGTATGTGATGGATCTGCGTGCATTTCTCATGCTGTGGATTATCGCAATGAACCCGTGAATGGTTGCCCATGTTTGAATTTATTCGTACCCATCAGCGTTTGATGCAGTTTCTGTTGTTGCTGATTATCTTTCCCTCTTTCGCCTTGGTCGGCATTCAAAGCTACAGTCGTTTTGGCGACGCTGATAATGTCATCGCAAAGGTCGGCAATCAGTCAATTACACAGCCGGAATATGACGCTGCACAGCGTGAACAAATGGAGCGCTTTCGACAGATGTTCGGCGCACAGTTCGATGCCAAAATGTTTGACACGCCAGAGGCACATCAAGGCATCCTGGATAATCTCATTGCACAACGCGCCCTCTCGGCTGAGGCGGCAGACAAGCATTTGACGGTGACGGACAGCACCTTGCAACAGAGCGTCCTGTCAATTCCAGGTTTGACCGGCGCGGACGGCAAATTCGATGGCGAACGCTATCGCTCTTTGCTGGCAGCGCAGGGAATGACGCCAGCGATGTACGAGCAACGCTTGCGTCAGGATATGGCAATGCAGCAGCTAAATGGCGCCATACAAAACACAGCGTTTGCACCGAAAGCGGTGGCCCAGCATCTGTCTGACATTAATGCGCAGGAACGCACCGTACAGGAACTGGATTTCAAGCCGGCCGATTTTGCAGCGCAAGTCAAAGTATCACCGGAGATGCTCAAAGCGTACTACGATAAAAACAGCGCGCAATTCGAAACCCCAGAGCACGCTAAGGCGGAGTATGTCGTGTTGAGCAACGCGACCTTGGCCGAGCAAATCAACGTCACCGATGCGGAAGTCGCGGGATTCTATGAGCAAAACAAAAAGCGTTATGGGGTAGATGAGCAGCGCCGCGCCAGCCATATTTTGATCAGTGTGAAGAAGGATGCGACCGCGGCGGAGAAAGCTTCTGCGAAAGTCAAAGCGGAACAGCTGCTAGCAGAGGTACGTAAGTCGCCGGCTGATTTTGCAAAGATCGCCAAAGCCAATTCACAAGACCCGGGTACTGCAGCAAACGGCGGTGATCTCGATTACTTTGGTAAGGGCATGATGACGCCACCGTTCGAAGCGGCTGTTTTCAAACTAAAAAAAGACGACATCAGCGATCTCGTGGAAACCGATTTCGGTTTTCACATCATCAAAGTAACGGACATCAAACCGGCAACGATCAAGCCGCTTGATCAAGTAAAGGCCGACATCATTGCTGACATCAAAAAACAAAAAGCAGCGAAGCAGTACGCCGATCTGGTCGAGACATTTACCAATACAGTTTACGAACAGTCCGATAGTCTGAAGCCGGTCGCCGACAAATTAAAACTCAAGATCGAAACCGCTGACGATTTGTCACGCAAACCGAAACCTTCCGTAGCACCAACAGCACTTTTTAATAACCCGAAGTTTTTGAAGGCGCTTTTTGCCGATGACGTTATCAAAAACAAGCACAACACCGAGGCGGTGGAAATTGCGCCAGGTATGCTGATTGCTGGCCACATCGTCGAATATCACCCAGTCGCGAAACGTCCATTTGCCGAAGTTGAAGCGCAGGTGCGTGAGCGGGTGACTAGCGTCGAAGCGGCGGCGCTGGCAAGTAAAGCCGGTGCAGACAAGCTGGCAGCGCTCAAAGCAGCGGACAGCACGGCTGGGTTTGGTGCCGAAAAAACGGTGTCGCGCAGTAAAAATGCGGGGATTACAGGCCCTGCGTTTGATGCCGTGATGAAGGCAGATACAACGAAATTGCCAACTATGGTTGGTATCGACCTGGGTGTTCAAGGCTATGCGATTTATCGTATCGGCAAAATTGCGCAGGCAGAAAAAAAGGACGAGACACGTCGTCAAGCTGAGCAGCAACAAATCGCCAATGGGCTGGCACAGCAGGAAATGTTGTCGTATCTCGACGCGCTAAAACAAAAGGCGAAGGTAAAAATTATCAAACCAGTAGCCAAGTTCGCGGCAGCGGACGACAAGCTAACAGGCGACACGTCACCGAAATAACAGGCCGATTAGTTCGAGACGACCGGTAATAAATCAGACGATCGGCATCCAGGTTTGCCGAAGTTTTTCGGCTGCTGGCCATGATCGATGAAACGGTAAAAAATCGTGCGCGGTCCGAATATCAAACGAACATGCACGGCGGGATGCGACTCAATAAGGCGCTCTTAGAGCTGAATCCGCCGAGGATGTACCTGTGGCTATGTTGGATCTCGAAAGAAATTGCCGCTCAACGATGCGTGTGAAAAAATCGCTTTATCTCTTTCACGACGTGTTCGACATCGTGTCGAGAGACGTCAAGGTGCGTCACCAGACGCATATGTGGTTTGACGGTTGCGTTAATGCCGCATTCCGTCAGATGTTTTGCAAGCGCTGCGCAGCAATCGGCAGGGATATCTGCATAAACAATATTCGTCTGTGGAAGTGTGGTGTGGATACCGTCAATTTCAGACAGGCCTTTTGCCAGTAGCGCGGCATTGTCATGATCGTCTGCTAATCGCGCCACATGATGCTCCAACGCATACAGCCCAGCCGCAGCAAGAATGCCGGCCTGGCGCATCCCGCCACCCAGCATCTTGCGCCACCGCACCGCGCGATGGATCATCTCTTTGCTGCCGCATAGAACTGATCCAACCGGTGTGCCAAGGCCTTTCGACAAGCATACCGATACAGAATCAAAGCCTGCGGTTGCTGCCTGCAACGA
>JAYTZV010000272.1:0-3701 GCA_043741695.1 Burkholderiales bacterium | reverse complement strand
AAACCCGATAATCGAGCTGACAAACTGCCGGGTAGCGTAATCGATTCCGGGTGCAGCTGCATGTCGATATACCGTTCGACCCCAAGCCGCGATACTGCCTCGATATCACCCGGACGAGGACCGTAGCCCATTCGGTTCAACACATGCAAGGCGCGCTCGTCGCTGGGCATATCGTTGGCTGCAATAGCGCTACCAACGGACAGCGCGAGACTGACTGCCACCAACCGGATCAATACCTTCATGGCGCTTTCCTTCAGTGGCAACGTTATATGCGCGGCGACAACGACACATGCAATCGAAGTCGCTCACCTGGATCGTACGGCATCACGGTTGTGTAGCGACGACCCTGATATTCATACGTTACTGCATAACCGTTATTGCGCGATTCCCAGTGATCGACACGGCGGCAATCCTGCACTGGCCGCTCAACGATTGCGGGCTGGTTGTTTTCGAGCCGGTCACCGACGATGGCACCGGTGATGGCGGCAGCAGCGGTAGCGACGGTGCGTCCGTTACCGCGCCCGACCTGATTGCCAAGCAGGCCACCGGCAATGCCACCGAGTACCGAGCCACCGTAACCGCGCGACTGGCGCTGCTGCTCTTGCACATAACTGGTGTGGCATTCCTGCCGAGGGTGATTGAATTGCTCGACTTGCGGCGTAACGTACAGAACGCGCGCAGTGTCGTCAAAATCTGCAGCGTGCGCTGCCGATAGGAACGTAGCGTTTAACAAAGCCGCAGTGACAAAAGCATAATTGATTTTCATCGGAGGTCTCCGGCACGGATACCGGTTAAGCGATATCCGTGCGACTGAGGAAACACTGGTCAATTCATGCCGGCAGTTCCGCCAGAATTAATCAGCGCTTCCCAAAAAATATTATTTACCAATTTGTTTGCTGACAGCGTTCTCTTGCTGGTTCAATACTTTTTGCTCCGACTTCGTAATGTGACCGCCATTCTGGCTGGCCATCAGGCGCTCTTCCTTGCGGATCTGCTGGTCTTTGCGATGCAGCCTGCGCGCTTGGGCTTTTGTCAATTCACCTTCCTTGACCTCAGTACGAATACGCTGATTTTGATGCTGGAGACGGTCATTGACCTGATCGCGACGCGGATGATGTTTTTCGAATTTTGTATCGGCAGCCATAGCACTGCCGGCAGTGGCGGCGAAGACGGCAAGAAGTGAAGTAGCGAGGAGTTGTTTGGCGAGGCGCACGGTGGTGGTCATGATGAATCTCCCTGAATTGGCGTTAAAGATGTCGGCGATGAATCGAATGACGATTCGGATGAGCTGCACTTACGCTGTCTTAACGAGCCTTCCAGAGAAACCGCCGACAAATGACATCGCCAAGTTTGTAACAGCCTGTGAGGATTAAATCAGGCATATACCTTCGATCATGCTTGACCGCCCGAGGTTTCGATTATGATTAAACCACTTAGGTCTGCCACGATGTAATACCAAGGGAGCATACGATGGAAGAAGAATACGAAATGCCGAGTCCGCACGAGCACGCGATCGAAGAAGCTGGAGCAAACGAAAAAGACACGCTGGCACAACGTATTGCGTTGATGACGGCAATCCTGTCGACCGTTGGGGCGATGATCAGCTACCAAAGCGGTAGCAACCAGAACGAAGCCATGTTTCTGAAAAATCAAAGCATCCTGAAGCAGGCCGAAGCCAGCGATCAGTGGGCCTATTACCAGGCCAAATCCACCAAGAGTCATCTCGATGACGCCGCCGCTGCGCTGGCGCAAACGCCCGAATTGAAAGCGTACTTTTTGGCCGACAAAACCAAACAGGATGCGCAAAAAAACGAGATTGAAAAAGAAGCAAAAAAACTGCAGGCAGAGTCTCGCAAACTCGGTGAAGAATCGGAAGCAAAACTCAGACCGCACGAAAAAATGGCGCTGGGGTTGACCTTCGTTCAGGTTGCAGTGGCACTCGCTGCAATCACGATTCTGACCCGCAAACGCTGGCTGGTCTGGGGTGCACTGGGCGCGGCATTCGCCGGCATAGGCATCGCCGCCAGTTCATTTTTTTAATCCCGAACAAGCCAACAAACGCCCCGGTTATCGCAATTCCACTGCGCCGATCCGCTTCGCTTCGGCTGTACCGATATCGAGCTGCTGCTGTTGCGCTGCACGGTGGGCAGCATCGAGCCGCGTCGGCCAACCTTGCATGTGATTACTTGCAATTCCCGCCAACGCGACGATCATCGCCGGGGAATCATTGACACACGGGATGTAGTGAAATTCTTTGCCACCGGCCAGTAAAAAATCCTGCTTGGCTTCGAGCGAAATTTCTTCCAGCGTTTCCAGACAGTCGCTGGTGAATCCGGGACACATTACATCGACTCGCTGCAATCCTTCCTTCGCCAGCTTTTCCAGCGTTGGCGCTGTGTACGGTTGCAACCATTCTGCCTTGCCGAAACGCGATTGAAACGTTACCAGCAGATCATCGCGCGACAAGCCCAACGCGCTCGCAAGTAGACGCGCGGTCTTGTAGCACTCGCAGTGATACGGGTCACCCAGCATCAAGGTGCGCTTGGGCACCCCATGAAAACTCAACACCAGTTTTTCACCGCGGCCATGCATCTGCCAGTGATGCAACACGCTTTGCTTGAGCGCGTCGATGTAGAGCGCATCATCGTGATAATGTTTGATGAAACGAAGCTCTGGCACATTGCGTACCGACCGATAGTGGCTGGTCACCGCATCGAAAATCGATGCAGTCGTGGTAGCCGAATATTGCGGATACGCTGGCAAAATCAGAATGCGATCACAACCTTTTTCCTTGAGCTTGTTCAGCACATCCGGCAGCGATGGATTGGCATAACTCATCGCATACGCCACCTCGACATCATGCCCCTGCTCGCCAAGCAAACCGCGCAGCAGCGTGGCCTGATGCGACGTGTGCACTTTCAACGGCGAGCCGTCCTTGGTCCAGATCAACGCATATTTTTCTGCAGATTTTTTGGCACGAATCGGCAAGATGATGCCGTTCAAAATAAACCACCATACTGCCCGTGGAATTTCCACAACGCGCGGGTCGGATAAAAACTGTTTCAGATAACGCCGTACCGATGGCGTATCCGGTGCGTCGGGTGTACCAAGATTGACCAGCACGATGGCGGTCTTGACCGGTGCGACGTGGGTGTACTGCGGTTCCTTGTTGAACGCCATCTGATGCCTGCCTTTTATTTTTTGTCAATCTTGAGTGAGTGCTTAGATTATGAAGCCAATAGTTCGCGTGCGTGCTTGCGCGTGGTCGCAGTGATTTCGATACCGCCCAGCATACGTGCGATTTCCTCGACGCGTGCTTTCGCATCGAGTGCGTCAATGCGCGACACAGTCTTGCCTTCTGCATTGAATTTACTGACCTGCAGATGCTGGTTGGCCTGACTTGCCACCTGCGGCAAATGCGTCACGCACAACACCTGGCGATCCTGGCCTAGCCGCTTTAACAAGCGCCCGACGACTTCAGCGACGCCACCGCCGATGCCGCTATCGACCTCGTCGAAGATCAGCGTTGGCGTTGCGGTGGCACTCGATGCGATTACCGAAATCGCCAGAGCAATACGCGCGAGCTCGCCGCCTGAGGCGACTTTGGCAAGCGGCCGCGGTACCGTACCCGCATGACCCGCGACAAGAAATTCAACCTGTTCGATGCCGTAGACGGCAGGCTCGATCGTAGTCAATCCGAT
>JAYTZV010000271.1:0-25664 GCA_043741695.1 Burkholderiales bacterium | reverse complement strand
GGCCAGTCAGGTCACGCAGTTTTTGCGCAACTGCAGCTGGCATTGCCGCACCGCCGCCCGAGATACGTCGCAAGCCCGAGATGTCGTACTCGGACAAGCGCGGGTTAGCCAGAAAATCAATGACCATGGTCGGGATATTGGTCCACACCGTCACGCCATATCGGGTGATTAACTGGCCCGCGACATCGCGATCCCAACGCGGCAAAATCACCAGCGTGCCGCCACCAAAAATAGTCGCGTTCATGCTGACTTGCATACCGGTCACGTGAAAAAACGGCAGCACTGCCAACGTGACCTGATCCGGTATCGGTGCGGCCGACCAGACCGGGCCGGCGACACAACCATACATGACCGAGCGATGTGTATGGACGCAGCCCTTCGGCTGGCCCGTAGTGCCGGAGGTATAAGGCATGCACGCTAGGTCGTCGGACCCCGCCTGATGCGGCTGCAAGGTACCACCTGCTGCCAGCGCCTCGCGCCACAGCACCACACCATCGACCGGTGCAACTGAGCACGGGGCCGAAATAACCTCCGGCACGCTCAGCGTGGTTGATACCCGCAAGTAATCTGCGTAAGTCGCGACGATAACCCGATCCAATTTTCCGCCACCAATTAGCGGTGCCATTTTCGCGAAAATTTCTTGCGAAACCAAAGCGACGCGAGCGCCACTATCGTCAACGTAATGACGCAACTCGTCGGTCAGCAACATTGGATTGACCGGCACCACCATCGCGTCTGCCCGCAATATCGCGAAATAAGCGATCACCCACTGCGGCGAATTTTGCATATTCAGCAGCACGCGGTCACCGCGTCGGACACCGTAGTGCTGCTGCAAATATCCGGCAAGCGTGAGCACTTCTTGATGTAACGCGTGATACGTGAGGACGGTATCGTAGAAAATTAATGCTGCTTTATCGGGATACCGTAGCGCGCTCACCATCAGGTTGGTGTAGACGCTCGTTGCAGGGAGGGTGAGGCTGGTCGGTAGCCCGGTCGGCCAATGGGCATGGTGCAGGGGTGTCATGTTGATCGCCTTGCTTGTTTTTTATGAAATTGTCTCTTAGGTATTATGTCGCGGAATGAACATCCGGGCTTTGAAATTTCTTCTGCCGCGCGCCGTAGTGCTTTCGCAAACAAACTCGCTGATAACTTTCCGCAGCCATTTGATCTATATCTCCTGAGGACGATGCTTCTGTAAAAACTTCAACAGCTTCCGGCGCGCATTGAATCTAGGTCACTTATGTTGAATTCATAATTTTGCTGCGATGCACAATTAAAGCTTGACAAGCTCCGTCAAGGGGGTAAAATTAGATTTGTTGCGGTGCACCATGTTCTTCAAAGTTGATGCCGCCGCGCATTCAATGCGATTCCCACGATACTTCTAAGGAGATTTACATGTTTTCACTTAACGACCAGTTTTCCGCCGCTACCAAAGCCAATTTCGAATCGCAACTCGCCTTGATCACGATGTTGACCGGTAAAGCATTCGAGAGTGTTGAAAAGCTCGTCGAACTGAACCTAACCGCCGTCAAGAGCTCGATGGAAGAATCGACCATCAATGCCAAGCAGCTGTTGAGCGCAAAAGACCCACAAGAATTTATGGCACTGAGTGCATCGCAATCCAAGCCAAGTGCTGAAAAAGCATTGGCCTACAGCCGCCACGTCGCTGGGATCGCCTCAAGCGTACAAGCCGAATTCACCCGCGCTGCAGAAGCCCAGATCGCTGAAACCAGCCGCAAAGTTGCAGCACTGGTCGACGACGTAAGCAAGAACGCACCAGCCGGTTCGGAAAACGTCATCACGATGATGAAATCGGTTATCAGCAACGCCAACGCCGGTTTCGAACAACTGAACAAAACCACCAAGCAGGCCGTACAGACGATGGAAGCAAACGTCAATTCGGCAACCGCTCAATTCGCCCAAGCTGCTGAAAAAGCAACGACCCGCGCAAAGAAATAATTGAGTTTCGACTTAATCGAAAAGGACCGCTCTGCGGTCCTTTTTTTTCGTCGGTTGCTTTTGCAATGCTGCTGTTTTAGGTGTTCGTGCTCGTATTTGTAAAATTTCCCTTTCACATTATTTATAACGATCACTCTGTGTGCTGGATAACAGAGCCACACGTCGCCCTCCGGTATCTTTCGCTCCCATCGGTATCACGCTCAATTTAGTTTGTTTTCCCAAAAACAATTTTTGCTAGTTTTAACGCTGATGCTCTTTTTGATTTGTATCCGGTCGCATTTTTTTCCTACAACATAATTTAAAAAAGTTCATGAAAACATCCCATCAAATTGCGCTCGCAGCGGCACTGCTATGCAACATCGCTACCTCCGTGGCACATGCCCAGTCGGTTCCTGATTACAACCCTTCTTGGTACATCGCACCAAGCATTAACGCGATGGACCCAGACGACCGTTTTGGCGTGAACAAAACCGGCGAAGGGCTGGGCTTGCGTTTCGGTAAGCCTGTTTCGGAAAACTGGGATATGCAATTGGGCGGTAGTTTTGCGCGTTCGCGTCAAAACGGCAATACTTACCGTCAAGAGCTGCTCGGCGCTGATGCGTTGTACATGTTCTCGCGCAAAGCTTTCCGCCCGTTTATCGTGATCGGTGCCGGTGCTGAGCGCGATCGCGTCAGTATCACAGGCCAAGGTTCTAAATCAAAAACGTCTCCTTACATCGATGCAGGTTTGGGCTTCCAGTACGGTTTCACCGACCAGTTGTCAATGCAGGCGGATGTGCGCCGCGTGCATGGTTTCTTGCACGGCAATACCTTCGGCTTCAATCGCGCCAACACCAACTATGTCAACCTGGGCCTGATCTACGCCTTCGACAAGTCGCCAGAGCCAATTCGCGCTGTCGCTCCAATGCCTGCACCGATGGTAGAAGCTGCTCCGGCACCATTGCCAGCGCCAGCCCCGGCGCCGCGCTTTGAAAAAATGACATTGTCGGCAACGGAACTGTTTGAGTTCAATCGTTCAAACTTGCGCATGCCGCAAACTAAGCTTGACGATATTGCCAACGCGTTAAAGAGCGATGATCGCAATACCAATGTCGTTATTAGCGGCTATACCGATCGCATCGGTTCGGCCAGCTACAATCAGAAGCTTTCGCAGCGTCGTGCTGATGCAGTCAAAGCTTATCTGGTCGGCCGCGGTGTGCCGGAAAGCCGTTTGTCGGCAGTTGGCAAGGGCGAATCGAATCCAGTGGTTGTCTGCACTAACAAAAAGCGTCCTGCTTTGATCAAGTGCCTGGAGCCAAATCGCCGCGTAGAAGTTGAGCAAGTGACGATCGAGCGTCGTATCAACTGATCGATAATCCGATCAAGCGTGATTGAAGAGAGCGGACTATGTGTCCGCTCTTTTTTTATGCCTACCCGGTCGACGTTGCGGGGTAGCAGCACCGAGCCACACTTGGCCGGTCTATTCGATTATGCTTTGCCGCTTTTCCCTGGTTTGGATTAACGATGGCAAACGCATGCGGCGTCGATTTTGGCACCTCGAACTCTACGGTAGGGTTAATCAGGCCGGGGCAGCCAACGCTATTAGCGCTGGAGGACGACAAGGTAACCTTGCCGTCGGTAATTTTTTTCAATGCCGAAGATCAACAGATCAGTGTCGGCCGCGCAGCCCTTGCGACGTATCTCGCCGGGCACGAGGGCCGTCTGATGCGTTCGCTGAAAAGCCTGCTGGGTACGTCGTTGATCGACGGCCAGACAGAAGTCGCAGGGCGTGCGCTACCGTTTCGCCAGCTGCTGTCGCTCTATATCAGCGCATTGAAACGCCATGCGGAAAATGCCAGTGGTCAGCCGCTGTCCCAGGTAGTTGTAGGACGCCCGGTATTTTTTGTCGATGCTGATAGTGCCGCAGACCAGCGCGCCGAACAAACACTTGACGCTAGTCTGCGCGAAGCCGGTTTTGAAGACGTACTCTTCCAATATGAGCCGCTTGCCGCCGCGATCAATTACGAGACCGGCATTGACCGCGAAGAGATCGTTCTGGTGGCCGATATCGGTGGCGGTACCTCGGATTTTTCCGTGGTACGTTTGGGGCCGCAACGGATGCATCGTCAAGACCGCCAAAGCGATATTCTTGCGCACGGCGGCATACGCATTGGGGGTACCGATTTCGACAAGTATTTGAGTCTGGCGACGGTAATGCCACTGCTCGGCTTGGGTTGCCGCTTGCGCAACGGCACCGACATCCCGTCTACCAGTTACTTCAATCTCGCCACCTGGCATACGATCAATTTGTTATACACCCGCAAAGCCTGGAGCCAGCTCAACGACCTGCGCCATGACTTGGCCGAACGTGAACAGTTTGATTGTTTGCTGGACTTGATAGAACAACGCGGTGGACATTGGCTGGCAATGCAAATTGAACAGGCCAAGATCGATTTGTCCAGTGCGGACACCGTCGTCGTCGGTCTGGATCGCCTCGTACCGCGACAGCAATTGACGATCACGCGCTCTGCCTTACATAACGCCGTCGGCCATTTGCACGACAACATCGCACAGACAGTCAGTGCCATGTTGAAGGATGCAAAGATCGATCCCGACCACATCGACACTGTGTTTTTTACCGGGGGTGCCAGCGGTGTCAGTGGGCTACGCGAATCCATTGCCGCACTGGTGCCGCGAGCACGACGCATTGAAGGCGACTTGTTTGGCAGTATCGGTACCGGTTTGGCACTCGACGCAATGCGTCGTTACGGCTAAGTCATTGCAGGTGGCAATGTCAATCATCCCGCCCATCACAACGCATTAACGAACAATCTATTGGTTCGTCAGCGCAACCACTTCCGAAGCTTTTGTCATCGCGGAGCAGGAAACGCGGTGCTTTGTATAAATCATGTCGGCAAACCCCGACGTTGCGATGGTAAATTTTGCCGAAAAAATGTTCTTTTTATATATCCTTCATAGGGCTAGCGCAGGCGGATATTGGCTACGCAAGGTTGACCAAGGCCAGTACCATTTCGCACCACGTTTTCCAGCTGAACCTCGTGTCGATTTCAACTCGTCAGCAACCATTTAAGCCACGTCTGATTGTTGCCAGCACGCACACTGACTATTCTTCAACCGTGCCGCCAAGGAAATTCCTGCGCTGTTTCTGTTGTTTGTAGCAGTTCTATCATTCGCATCAGGAGACCTGAAATGAATACGAACAAACTGGTTGTCGTCAACAACGAAGTGGATACGCATGAAGAGCTGCGCATGCTGATTTCTCAAGTGCATGCACAGACGCTTTTGATCAGTGGCGAGGGACTGGAAAATTTTTGTAGCCACAACGAGCACATCAAAAGTAATTATCTCTGGTCAATCACCGATGCCGCGGAGCGCGCCTTGCGCCTGATCGACCGGGCAATGGCGATCGACTGACTAGTGACTATTGAGGCACACCTCAAAGGCGCGCGATCGATGGGCTCCTACAATCTGGCTGTGTTTTTCATGGGTTCAACATCGGTTTGCACGACAACATGATGTGCTGAAGATCAACCTCGCAGTAAAGCATTGATGTCGATGCGTCGTGAGGGGTAGTAAATGAACGCAGCAGGGAACCATCCCTGAACCATCTTCCTGCTGCACACCACGACAAATCACTGCGCAGCATTTCGTGTGTCGCGCAACTTCAGTATTTTTCTTACAGCATTTTTCGTGCACTTCTGATGGCATGATCCGGCCGGACAGGCTATCGTTCGCGCTCGTATACTTGACGGTCAGTAGCCTGCACCGAAAATTTCTATGCCATTGCCACCCCCGAAAAGTCAGCCGGACACTATCCCCGCAATGCAGATCAGCGACGTGATGCCGTTGATTAAAACTACCTTCAACGCATGGCTCGACGACTACGCCCCGAGCATGGGTGCGGCACTGGCCTACTACACGATGTTTTCGATCGCGCCTTTGTTGCTGATCGTGATTTCGATCGCAGGCCTGGTGTTTGGTGCCGATGCGGTACGCGGCGAGATCGTCGGCCAGCTAGCGGGCATGATGGGAAAGCCCGGTGCAATAGCAATTGAGGGTTTGCTGCGCAGTGTCAGCAAACCAGCCGATAGCCTGCTGGCCACCGGTATTGGCATTGTGTTGCTGCTGCTGGGTGCAACCACCGTATTTGGTGAACTACAAGACGCGCTTGATCGCATATGGCGGGCGCCCGTGCTGGCGAGCAAGCGTCGTGGAACTGGCCTGTGGAATTTGCTGCGCACCCGCTTGCTTTCGTTCGGCATGATCCTAGGCATCGGTTTTTTGCTGATGATTTCACTGGTGTTCAGTGCCGGTCTTAGCGCACTCGGTCGCTTGTGGAGCCCGCTGCTATCAGGTTGGACAACGCTTGCACACCTGATCGATCTCGGGCTAGGTTTTGCGCTGACCGCGACCGTATTTGCGATGATCTACAAACTGATGCCGCGGGTACAAGTCAGCTGGCGCGACGTCATCACCGGTTCGATCGTCACATCGTTTCTCTTCACGATCGGCAAACACTTGATTGGTTTGTATATCGGTACCAGCGGCATCACGTCGGGTTTTGGTGCGGCCGGATCGCTAGTAGTGGTGCTGGTGTGGGTGTATTACTCAGCCCAGATTTTCTTGCTGGGCGCGGAATTCACCTGGGCGTATTCACATGCGTGGGGCTCACGGCGCGAGACGTTGCCTGCTGTGGCAGAAGCGGCAGAAGCGGCAAAAGCAGCAGAAGCAGCAGAAGCGATCGCCGCTATTCCTGGCAAGCCGACGCGACTTGCAGGTTCGACCGATACGACAGACTTGCAACAGGATGGCAGTGAAGATCCTTTGGCAGGTATCGATCAACTCGCGGCCGTGTATCCCGATGCCTCGCGATCACCAAAACCTTAGGCAAACAAAACCAGCATAAACCTTAGTCCGCGCGTAAAGCGCCGGGTATCGCGTCAAACAAAAAGCGCCGGTCAAGCAGTGCTGGTATCTGGTCCGACGATACCGGCCGTGGAATCAGATAACCCTGTACCTCGTCACAGCCAGCGACTGCAACACGCGCAGTTTGTTCAACGTTTCGACACCTTCGGCGACCACTGACATGCCCCAGCACATGGACCATCGAGACGATCGAATTTAAAAATACTTCGCCCTCGCGGGTGCGGCACAGCTCGGCCGTAAAATTGCGAGCCACTTTCAGCGAATCCATCTTGAGTCGCTGCAGTTGCGACAGCGACGAATACCCGGTACCAAAATCATCAAGGAACAGCTTGACGCCCAACGCCCGAATCGCCACCAATTCGGCGCGCGTCTCGTCACGATCGCCCATCGTCGCCGACTCGGTCAGCTCGATTTCAATCTGCGATGGCGAAATTTGGTAACGCGTCAGCAAACCGGCCCGCGACAATTCGATCTTGCCCTCGTTGAACTGCGGGCCGACACATTGATCGACACCGGTTTCCGAACGCAGTGATGGTATTACTTTCCTCTGACCGTCTAGTGACAAGGTTCACTTAAAACGTCGACCGATTCGCGGCCGCTTGCAATTTCGATACGACTTAAATATTGATTCGTTGCTGCACAACATCCATCTGGCCAACCGCAAGAGTTACCTTAGTTAAATAAACCCTGCCTTTTATACCTCCGCGTATGTCAAATCTGCTCAAACTCCATCATTGGCTGAAACGCTTCTACCTTCCTCTCGCAATTTTCGTGATTGCGCTGCTTGCCTCCACGGTTGCCAACTACAAGGCAGCGCCTGCCAGCCAATCCGGTGTGGTGCAACAGTCGCAAGACATTGCCGAAATCACTGCGCTGGTCGCGAATAAATCACGCATTGAGTATGTGATGGTGGCGCAGCCACTGGCAGATTTTCCGCGCTACATCTTCAAGTACACCGATCAGCCGATCATCCATTCGGTCAAGGTTCCGATCAATACCCACATCAGCCTTGAGCGCGAAATTCTGCTTAAAAATGCCATTCCGTATTCGATGGCGAAAGACGATTTCCTGGCCGCGCATAGCGAGATTCTCGATAATCACCGCGACCCGATTGAGGTTGTCGGCAGCTTCATCTTCAAAAATATTTTCAGCATTTTGTCGCTCGGGGTGATGGTGTTTCTGTGCTTTGCGCTCAAAAATGGCATGCCCGGCGCAGGTGCCAAAGCCGCGATTACCCGTCCGTCCGAGATCAAAGGTGACATGGAGGATCTGATCGGCATGGCTGACATCAAGCAGGAAGTGGCGCACCTCGAAGACATGATCCGCAACCGCAGTTTGTACCGCGCCCACAATATCGATAAACCGTTCAATGTGATGCTGACTGGCCCGGCGGGTACCGGTAAAACCAAGCTGGTCGGCTATCTGGCGAAAAAACTCAACGTCTCCTTGATTCAGGCTTCCGGCTCTGGCCTTGAATCCGGTTTCGTCGGTGGCGGCTCGAATGCACTGAACCGAATCTACAAAAAAGCCTGCAAGGAAGGCAACTGCATCATTTTTCTGGATGAAGCGCAGGGCCTGTTCATGCCACGCGGCCGCGGCGACAAGAAATGGGAAGACGACACCGCCAACACGCTCCTTGGTTTGTTGGACGGCATCAAGAGCAGCGAAGGTGCCGGTGTGATCTGGGTGGTGGCGTCGAATTTCGATGATGCCAATACCGCGATGGATGAAGCGATGCTGCGACGCTTTTCGGTCAAAATCAATTTTCGCCTGCCGAACAAGGCCGAGCGACGCGATATTCTTCGCGTCTTTCTTGAAAAGAAAAATGCGGACTGCATCGACTGGAGCCAGCTCGATCTGGAACATGTCGCCAAGGTTACTGCCAACCTCAGCCCGGCGCTGCTGGAAACGGTGGTCGATAGCGGCAGCCGTATCGCAATTCAGGAAAACCGCCTGATCACCACCGATGTGCTGGTGCGCGCCTTCGAGCGCGCCACGATCGGCTTGACCGATCGTGCTACCACTGCAGAAAAAACGCGCCAACGCGAGCGCGTGGCAATTCACGAACTCGGACATTTTTTGATGCAGATTGATCCTTTGCTCAAACAAGGATTGGCGCTGGATGACATCCGTGAGCGCTCCGACCTGCTGAAAATCAGTACCGAATCGGTCTCGAAAATTGGCGCACTCGGCTATGTATTGCAATCGACTGAGGACGCACCGCTAAAAACTCTGGCCGATCTTGAACAGGATGTGATCCAGCTGTACGGCGGTGTCGCTGCAGAGGAATTGTTTTACGGCGAGCGCGGCATTTCGGTCGGCAGCATGAACGACATTGAAAAAGCCACCAAGCTGCTGAACCTGATGGTGACGCGTCTGTCGATGTATTCGCGCTCGAAGCTGGACTATACCCAGCTACGGCAGGAGGGTTCGCACAGCGAGATGCTCAAGCAGGTCGAGGCCAAGGCTGACGAGCTCTACAGCACGACGCTAAGCGCGATGCAGGCCTATCGGTCGACGATAGAGTTCATCAAGGAAGCGTTGATGGAGCGTTATGTGTTATCGCGTGATGAGGTGTTTGCGCTACTAGCCGAGCATCAGCGTAAAACCTTCCTCAGCGCTGATCATTTATTGGTGCCGGTATAGCGGCATCAACGACACATCACTCGTTCGAGTGATTGTTGGCAATTAACTTCTCCTCAATACTCGCTTACATTCGCTTACCTTTTATGTAGCGAATGAAATTTCTTCGATTCAGCGTCGGTATGTACAACACATGCCAATCACCCACGATGAATTGAAGCCATACAGGCGCGGTTATTATTAACCAACTTCAGGGGAAGTTTGATGAAAACAAAATTACTGGTAGTGGCTATTGCCACAGCACTTGCAGGCTGCGGCGGCAGTTCCAACACATCTGCTCCTGTTCCCGTCGTACAAGCGCCCGTTGCAGTAACTGTGTCGGGTACTGCCGCAACCGGTGGCGCATTTGCTGGCGCACTTGTCAATATCACAGACAAAACCGGCACCGTAATTGGTACGACAACAACTGCCGCCGATGGTAGCTACACCATCACACTTCCAATAGGTGCCACCGGCCCCTTTGTTATTCAAGCGGTGCGTGACGACATTACGCTGACAAGCTTTGCTGCTGATACGTCCAGCACCACGTTGAACATTTCGCCGATCACCACATTAATTGCATCGCGTTTGACCATCTCGGGTGATCCATTAAAATTAGCAGCAGAATTTCAGGCCAATCCAGCGCTTCTTTCTGCCACAAACGTAACAGCGAAAATTGCCGAAGTTGTCGCTATTCTTCAGCCTTTGCTTGACGCTATTGGGACCACAACCAATCCGCTCACCGGAGCGTTCACAGCAAACGGCACCGGTATCGATCGAGTGCTCGACTCGCTGTCAATTACGATTACACCAACGGGCACAGCATCTACTAATATCGAAATTTCAATCAAGCAAACTACAACCGGCTTCGAACAACCGATTCCATTGAGTTTCACAAACACCACGCCAAGTGTTGGACCGCTACCTGCCGTAACTCCAACGAATTTGGTTCCATCAGGAACTGCGCCGCTGATTGCAGATTTAATGAGCCGGATTACTGCGTGTTTCGCCGTGCCGGTTGCAGATCGTGTCAACGTTCCTGATGCCGACATCGCGGTCGCCGCGGATATCAAAGCGCCCGCCTGTAAAACAATTTTTGATGGCAACGATCCAGCGAATTTCAAAAGCAACGGTAACGTCGTCGGCCGCGGGCCAAACACGAGGTTCAACGGCATTTACGCTGCAGCAGCCACTAATCTCGTGTTCGATCGTGGCAACTATCTGTTCTCTCGCAGCAATGGCGATTTGGTTGTTGGTTATAGAACGACTGATTCGAGCGGAAACATTAACTACGACAATATCGTTGCGAGACTGTCGTCGGCCGATAATAAGCTTCATTTAATCGGCAACCAATACAAGTACGGTGGCGGTATCGTGCCGTATCAGCAACTAAGAGAATTCTTTAACCAGCCAGCGGCCACGTATTACAGCACGGGGTACGATATTCGGATTCCAAGTAACACAGCAATTTCAAAAGTCGTTGTAACCAGCCCGAAAGGCGATGCGACAACCTTTGTAAATGGCCCAGGAAGTTCGAATTTCGTTGTGCAAAAAGGCGGGCTTCCGTCCGGCACCAGCTATATTCGGTACAGAAGCGAATATGCCGATCCTGCCACCACTTCGGATCCAGGGTTGGCCGATACGGGTCCTGTATTCCTTTCTCCTCGCCTGGCTGATGCCGACATTGCAACGCTACCGCAGCAAAGTACGTGGAAATTTGACTATTACTTGGCCGCAAATTCAACAACAACACCGGATGAAACTCAGTACTACAGAACCGTTGGTCGTGCATTGACGATTGCCGAATTAAAAAATCAGCCCTTAGCAAACCTGACTGATGCCAATCTAGCGACATTGAAGGCCAATACCAATACCAGTTCCGTTATTCCCCTGGGAGGTACCGGTCTTTTCCAACTCGATTGGACTGTTGGCACAAGTGCGCTTGCTCCAACCGCGATCAAAATATTTGGGAAATACTCTGTTTCCAGTACGAGTAGGCTGCCGTTTGACGATGGCTCACCAGTCGGGTCAAGCTTAAGAACCGGGAAAATTCGCTGTGCCGCGCAATCGTCAGCGGACACCCACTGTTCAACGGCAAACGGAGTAATTACCTTTTCATCGTCAAGTTTTTTAACTGGACTACATTTGTTTTCAAGCGACGCAACTCTGCATGAATTCACGCATTTCTACGCGCCATACAAAATCACCATTCAGTAGCATTTTGGTGGGCAAATAGGTTCTTGCGCTCTCAAGAAAACCATCCGACGATCTCGGATGGTTTTTTTATCCCACGTCAACAAAGCGGGTAACAACCAGCACCTAATCGTCTACACAGACCCCGCCCCATCCGACAAAAAACTCGCCGGACTAACCAGCAGCAATGCCACCAACTCCGCCTGCCGGCTCGTACCCGTTTTAACAAACAAGGTTTTAAGCTGACTCTTGATGGTGTGTAATGTCACCGCACGCTGCGTGGCGATCTCATCCAGCATTTTGCCGTTGCATAACGCCACCGCCAACCCTGCTTCTGCATCGGTTAAATCAAACAGCGTGCGTACGGTATGCACCTTCAGATCCGGCGTGACTTCCGGATCAAATGCAAACACCAGTGCGCCGGGGTTCAGGGCTAACGCTGCACGCAATCGCATCGGTGCGACGCGCAGCAACAGCGGCTGCCGATTACCTCGCGGCAAGCGAACAACTTCGGTCAGCGACGCTGGTTCACCGCGACTTATCTGGATCGCACTGCCGATTGCAAAATTCAAGGTCCGACTGGCCTGCGACTCGGTAACGAGTAAATGGTTATCTCGCAAAAAGACAACTGGATTAGCGGCCAAGAACTGTTCTGCACCGCGATTGAAGTAAGTAACGCGGCAGTGCTCGTCTAAAAAAACACCGGCGTAGTCAACAAGTCAAAACTGGCAGATAAAAAATCCTGGCCACGCTGCAGGGTGGCAAAACGCTGGCGCATCTTGATTGCGCGCTCAATGTGCGGTAACAGCGCATCGAGATCGTGCACATCGTCCCGCGAAAATGGCGCATGGTCCGATCCGCGCTGCACAAACAACTCGGTGCACCAGTTTCCCTCCCGCCAGACGATACCGCCGGCGGCGTAGGCTATGCCTTGTGGCTCCAACCACTCACGATAAAAGCGGCTGAGCGGAATTTGTTCCTGGTATGGCAAGTCAAGGTTGCTGGCGTAAAATCGTCCGGCCGGTACCGAGCGGATATGCTGTGCCAGCATGTCTTCGGCAGCGTAGTGCAGTGCGTATTTTTCAAGCCATGCCTGCGTCAAGCCATGTAACCACAATCCTTCGACTTCGTGGCTGTGTTCATGGCGGATCATCAGCGTGACTGATCTGAGGGCAAACGCGGGAATGAGTTGTTCAATGAATTGCTGGAAACCGGCGGTGGCCATCACGCCGTCGTACAAGGCGGCTAATACGCCGTCGCGCGATGGTCGCTCGCCACCTGTCTGCCCGACAGCACTCGCGCTTGCCATGCCTGCTCTCCCTGATGCTGGAACCTGATTTTTATTTTTAGTCCGAAACACCACTGCAGGTTATCAAATTATTAAGTTTGACGGAACTGATATTGTCAGGTCTGAGCAACAGATGCTGCGCTGTCGGTCATCGATACGGCCGTCGCGCATTGAAAGACCGTTGGTCTGCGCGTTTGCAGCGTGCTCAATCGCCCGGCTTAGCCGACGAAGCATTAGAGCGAATTTGCGCTGCTGCGAACCGGAATCAAGCAAAGATCAAGACGGCTCGACACACTTACGGATTCCAGCATTCCTCTTGCAATGTTCCGTTCGCATCCTTACCGATGCGATCATTGGTTTCGTTAATACTGATTGTCGCGCAGCGGGTATCGCCAGCTTGGCTACCCGTTGGTATTGGCGTTGCCGTCAGCAGAAAAGCCGTCGCAGTGACTCTCGATGGTGTGATCGTGTAGTACCCCTGAGGCGACGCAAACGCTCTGGTCGGTAATAAGCTACACGAGACAACATACGAAAAATTCTGCGCATAACAGCGCTCAAAGATAACTTGCGTTTGCACCAGCGTGCTGAGTGCATCCGCTCGCCGGGATTTTTGTATGCTCTTTAGGTACGAGGGGTACGCAACCGCAGACATGATCGCGACGATTGCCACGACGATCATCAATTCAATCAAGGAAAAGCCGGAGCGTTTGCGCGCCGCTACCGAAGACAAACCGCGTGAAGTAGTCATCATTGCACCTGCCACCATGAAGTACGTTTTTTGGCGTTATCCAGATCTTGAATAACCGGCTGATTACCAGCGGAAAGCGTCCCGATTTTTCCGATTCTTCCCTTGTTCTTTACCGGCGTTGGGGTACTGAGAAAACCCCCGCCAATTTTTACACCGACCGGATTTGGGTTTGCGCCCGACACATGATCGGTTTCCGTGATGGAATGATCGCCATTGATATCGAGTTGCGGAGTATCGAACGATCCTCCGTTGATGTAATTGACTTCAAGAAAATCGCTGGAAAATCCGGCGGTACAGCTATTGGCGGGCGGTGTGTTCAACGCGGTTAAAAACGCACCATTAAGCAACTGCGGTTGCGTAACAACACGCTGCCCCGGAACAATCAGATCAATGTACCAGCCTAATTTTGTCGCCCATTCAACCGTATTGCGCGTATCGGTCAAGACATCTTGCGGCAAGCCGGTGGAGGCTGCAGACAACGCAGTCAGCGTCTGCGCGGTCAGCATGGATCGGGTTGCAACGGTCGTCACTTCCTCTTTGTCCCAGATACCGTAAATCGATTGCGTTGCGGTGCTGGTCAGGTCGACTGACTGCAAAAGCTGGCCTGTGCCAATCATGACGAAGTTACCTAGCTGGCGCGGATAATCGGGATGCAGCGTGACCAGCGGTGCCGTGGTCACCGGTTGCGTGTTGCCGCCGGCGTCGCGTGCCTGGAACAGCAGGCGCACCGCCCAGCTGGCGGGGTTGCTGTTGCTCACATCGACGGCCCATAAGTTGCCTTGGAGATCGCCGGCATAGATCTGGGTAATCGGGCTACTTGCCAGACCATCAGCGGTGCCGATCGAGACAGACGACAACCCTTGTGGTGAAGCAGTACTACAGGCGCTCGGGACTGCAGCGCACAGGTCAATTTTGGCGAGTGTCTCCCCGGTTTTTGGATCCAGCGCATACAACACCGAGTGATTGTTCGCGCTGTTGTAGCCATTGCCAAAAAATACGGCGAACCGCATGCCAGTCGCGTTGACTGGCGCGTTGGTTGACACGTTGGTTGACACGTTGGTTGAAACGTTGATTGGCGCGATGACTGGTTCGCTGTAGGTCAGACCAAGGTCGCCACTCGGCACGCCGCCAGCGGCATCGGCAAATTCCCACAAGACGGCGCTTGCGACCGCCGACTCCGTCGTCAGCAGTTGCGGTTTGGTGACATCAATGGCGTAGATGCTTTTGCCGCCACCACCTTCACCACCGACCAGCAACGTATGCCAGGTCTGGTCGGAAAACTGCACATCGGCCACTTTCGGTGGACCATCGACAAAATAACGGTGGCTTTGGTTATACAACGGGTCTGTCAAGGATTTGAGATTGGCGAACATCGCGTTGGGAACGAAAGCAAATTGCTCATTGCCGGTGCTGGCGACAAACGCATGCAACATGCCGTCATTTGCACCGGCATACACCATCGGCGTGCGGGTGCTATTGGCGGCGACGAACTTGCGATAGCTGCTGGAAAAATAGGCGTCGTTGGGCGTGCTTACGTAGATCGGTTGGCTGTTGACGACGTCGCCCAAAAGATGCGATCGATTGCGGAAAATCCCCCCTGCATTGCGTTTTTCCAGTGCGGTATTTCCTCGCAAGTACTCGAGTCGCGCGATACCGTTAGCGTCAGCGGGTTGCAAGAGTCCCTGCTGCGCGCTTCCAAGGCTCGCCCATTGAAATGGCGCGCCTGCACCAGCATTATTTGCGAGTGTAGGGTCCCAGGTGACGATGTTGCGCCCCGATAACCAGCCGGTTCCATTCGCCTTGACATCGAGATTCGCTGCCGCCGACCAAATTGGCGCGCCCGTCGGTGCCCCGGTATTGGGATCCAGAGCTTTTTCAAAAACATCGCCGGTCCAGTCTTGGTAAGGCGTTGCACTCGACGTAAAGTTGGCCTGGAATTCGACACTGCCGGTTTTTAGATAAGTTGAATTCACGGCCGCCGACGTGGTCGAGAGTGTGCCGCTTTGCACGGACAACAAGATTTGATTCAAATCATCGACCAGCGCGGCAGGGCTGCTCGCCGGATAGTAACTGGTACTGCCGCCCGCAATCGCCATGGCTTGCAGAGTAGACGCTGCTTGCGGATTGACCGATGGGTCTACGCCAGCGCCCAGGCCGATGATGAAGGTTTTGATTCCGGCGTTACTCAGATTGGTCAGCGCCGTAATGGTGTCGGTCAAGGCAGTATCGTTGGTCGCTGCAACGGTTCCATCCGAATTGAAGCTTGCCGTCACGCCGTAGCCAGCAGCAGCAGCGCTACCAAGGGGCGGCCAGTTGTTACCGGCCATATCTTGTGTTGGCAAGCCATCGGAAATTAGCACCACGTACTGCTTGGGCAGACAGCCGTTAGTGCCGGTGGCTGTCGTGGCAAGATAGCTTTTTGCCTTGGTCAGCAAGCCCGCTGTCGGTGACTGGCTCGCCACTGCCCGGATTTCGTGCACCTGATTGTTCACGATATTGGTTTCCGGCTTGAGATGCGGGGTTGTCAACGCAGCCACTGCGGCAGTCACCGATGCGCTGGTTGGCACCGTACCTGCGCTTGTCATCGGCACCAGCACCGTGCCGTCATTCGGGTACTGATAAGCATAATAGCCAAAGCCGCGCCGCGACTCCATTACCTCGGAGGTAAAAGGCACGTAGCCGGCATTGGTGGGTGAATGTCTTTTGTATGCGTAAGTGGGAAGCGCATTTGGGTACGTAACATGAATATTGCCTGCGTTGTAAGCAGCCAGCGATTGCTGCGGCGGATAGGGCGACGAGGGTGAAGTACCGCCATAGTTCACATAAACGCCGAGGGAGCTGGGGGCGTAGAGCACATCGTTGACTTGCGGGTCATCGCTGGAAGCGCTGATTTCCATCCATTGCGATAAATTGACCGTGCTGGAACCGTATCGGCCTGCAATCGAAGCGCAGTTGTCTTTCACAGTGCTGCTTGTCGTCCCTGCCTGATAGCTGAAACACGGATTGGCCACGTAGCGCTTGCCGCTGATTGGCGTATTGGTAAAGTTGAACTTGCCGTCTGGCGCGGTTCCGGCGGGCGACATGTAATACACCCAGGTCGAGTACAAAGCAGAGGGCGACGTGTTGTAGGTCTCCAGCGCAAAGTCGGTGTTTTGCATGTACGCATTGATAATCGCGTTGATGCCGGCCTTGGCAACGTTGAGCCGGCTGGCACCGTTATCAGCCAGCACGCCATCGCCCATCGATACCGTATAGGGCGCGTTGCCGGACGCATCCGGCCCAGACAGCGGCGGCGTAAAGCCGGCTGGCACGGCGTAATTGACCGGCGAGGAGGTGGCGCTCAGCGAATTCAACGATGACGGCAGCGAACCTGAGCCGGTCATGATCGCGCCGCTCAGCGTGCCATCCATCGACTGGGAATTCCCCAAAGCAAAAAGCACCTGGGGATGCACTGGAGAGGCAACCGTCAGCGGAATCTGGGAAATCGACAGCGTCGGGGCCGTGTTAGCGTTGGCACCCATCAGCGAAAACGTGCCTGCCAACGCGAGTAATCCGCCAGTAATTACTGCGCAAATCAATCGCTGCCGCAGAGGGAGAAGTTGTGGCGTAAGTATGGACATGGTGTCGTTGCTCCGGCTGCGACTGCACTAGGTTGAAATCTGGAAAACAGTTTGTAAAATGACGGGCGATGGCGATGCGAGGTTCGCCCCAATAGCCCGGGCACTGATGCGAAACGCCAGCGTGCGCTGGTTTTGCGGGGTTCCTTTCACATGGAAAGGTGGCAGCAGCTCGACGATGTAGGCAGAAGGCTGGGCTGACTTTCCCTTGAAAGACTGCACGGTATCCGCACCCCATTTGACTGTGTTCCAGAGTGGCTTCTGATTGCTTGGATTGGTGACGTAGAGTCCGGTACTGCTGGATGTACTGTCCACAAAACTGCTCACGTTTAATGTATTTTTTGCGACACCATCAAGAATGAATTGCTGCGCCTCGGCCAATGCACCTTCGGCAGTTTGAAAAGCAATTTGCTGATCGGCACTGTTGGTTGCAATACGTGTCTGGGTGGTGTTGAGCACGACCGTCGACAAACCAATGATCGTTAATGAAATAAGTAGCAAAATCGTGATGACCAGCACCGAACCGTGTTGATGCTGCATCTTGACCGGCGCACCCATTTTTTTCATGATGCATTCCTCAAGTTGACCGTCATTTCGACCACATGGCGCAAGCGGCCATCAGCCGGTGCGATGATCTTTGTACCCAGCAGCGTGTGAGAGGTGGCAGCGGTCGTGGCTCCGGACCCTTTGTCACCCTCGATCAAAAATCCAAGCCGGATGGCATCGACTTTCGTCCAGTCGGTTACATTGCTCGCAGGGAAATAATTGGTGATCGATGTGCCGTCGCCAATGCCGTAAAGAATTTGTAAATTGTCGACACCGGGCACGAGCGGCACCGCGGTCCACCCGCCACCCTGGCCAGCCTGGCCACCCTGGTAAGTCGCCCGCATCAAGTTGCTCTGATCGCCAGGGCCTTGCGCGACGTACAGCGCCGAGAGCTGCAGTCCCACCAATTGCGAGGCAGGTGCAAACGGAACTGGCAAATAATCGCTTTTATTGGTCAGTGGGCTGCTGCCGGCCGCGTGCAAAACACTGGTTGCTGACACCGATGTCACTTGAAAAATCGTGGTTTTTGCGCAGTCGGTTACCGCAGCGTAGGGATATTTCAGTTGAGCCAGTTCGGTCGTGTTTTGTACACCCAGTGCCGTGCTAGATTTTGTCGAGGGGGTGGTGACGGCGACCGGATTAAAGCCAGGTATCGCACCCAACACCAGTAACACATCGCTACCACTTTGCGGCAGACCTTGGAGCGTCGGCTCCAATGACAACGACCAGTCGCTGAGATTGGATGAATTTGCTGCATTGGTTGCAGGGATTGTTAGCGTTTGGCCGACTTCTGTTCCCATGGCTTCATAGCCTTTGATCATCGCAACCGGGCCATTTGCCGCAGCCACGTCGCTCAGCGGTGCCGGACCACCGGTATTTAACGATCCAATGACCTCGCCGAGATTGGAGCAGCCGGTAAATCCCGCGCCCCGAATGATCGGCGTCACCAGTGCGGCCAATGCATTTGCGGCATTTTGTATCTGCGCCTGCGATATCGTAGTTTTCGACATCGCAGACTGCGCAATAAACACCGAAGTTGCTGCGCCGACCAGAAAAAGTCCGATGACCATCGCTATCATCAGCTCGACAAGAGAAAAACCGGAAGGAGGACGAATGACGTTTTTCATAGCAGGGTCTCAATCGACATTTGTGACAGATTCTTCGTGTTACCGGCCGGCGTTGCGGTACTGGTACTGTTACCGAGTTTCTGCGCGGGATCATCGTTCCACTGCACTGTGATGGTGACTTTGAAGTTGGTGCTGCTGCCGGCCAGCGGCGTAGTACTAATCGCGCCGCGCCCTTCCGGAAGCGCCGTGAGATCCGTAGAAAGCCAGTACCACACGTCGTAAGCCGCAAGTTGCGTGGGTGAGCAAGCGCTTACATCACAGAGTACACCTGGCTGCGCAGGTTTCGTGCCCGCAGACAAGTTGTCGATGTCATACCCCGTGGCGATGGCGGTAGCGCTATTGGCCCGAATCCTGTCAGCTATATTCGACAAGGATTGAATCGCTTGTTGCTTGACGTAACTCGACGCGTTCGCCTTGTGGCTGGTCAGTATCAAACCGGCAATGCCGAGCATGCCGAACGCCAGCACAACAAAGCTGATTAATACTTCAAGCAATGCGAATCCTGCACGCTGGTGCAAGCGCCTTGCGACTCGCTGTAACCTGTTTATGGACACTTTAGCGGCCCTCCCCAAATCGCGACCCTCTGCGCCGGTGGCAGTGGCGGTGTCGCTGGCGATGGTGGCCCCGCCTGTATAAGGCCAGTCAGCAAAACTTGTATCGATACCGCGTTAGCATCGCTACGGCTGTCGCACAACGTAAAATTGGACTGCGTGGTGTTAAGTCCGACGGGATCAAACGTGATGCTGGTCACCGCCGGCCCGCCGTAAGCAACCGCACTCAGGACCGGATCTTTTGCGCTGGACTGGTATTGCTTTATCAGGGCGGCGACTCCACTCGAGGGGTCGGTTTTTTTGATAATCCACCCGCTGTTCCATGACGCACCGCAGAATGTCGAGCCCGCTGCTGAGTAAGGACAGACAACGATGCTGCTGTTTTGCGCCAAAGCAGTAGAACGCGCGAAATTCAGCGCGTAAATGAATTCATTTTTTTTGCCGGACAGTCGTGCGTTTAAAATAAGGGACTGAAACGACGGTGCCGCAACCGCGACCAGGATGGCCGCCACCGAAATAGTGATCATCAACTCGATCAAGGTGAATGCCGCGCTGAAACGACGCTTACAGACTGGGGTAATTTCGATAGAAGGAGCCACCGCAGTTCCTTATTAACATTTCGTTGTAGAAATTAAAATGTAGCAATACTGGCGGCGCTTGTTGAGCTATTTTGACTAATGGTAATAATTTTGTGACTAACGGTATAAAAGTGTTGGAGTAGTGATACGAAAAGTTGCATTTTTTTGCATTGTTGAGGTCGATTGTTGGGGCCGACTCGGCGACGCATGCTGTCAGGCTGCCAAATAGCTGGCGTCATGGAAGCCGCTTCCGAAAAATCGGTTTCTAAGGAATTACCCGAATGTTTTGGTAGGACATGCTGACCAGTAGAGCCACGTCTAAAAAGCAAAAAGCCCCACCTCTTTGCAGAGGCAGGGCTGTGGATTAGAAAACGGGGGCAGTCAGGTCATGCAGCTTGGCGCTTTTGCTCTATCGCATGCACGTTCTCCGTGCTGTCGATCGAGATCTTGCGCGGTTTCAGCGCCTCTGGCACTTCGCGTACCAACTCGATATGCAGCAGGCCTTTCTCCAGTTTGGCACCGACCACGCGCACATGGTCTGCCAACCGGAAGCTGTGCTCGAAATCACGTGCCGCAATACCGCGATGCAGGAAAGTACGCTGGCCTTCGTCACGACGCTTGCGGCCGGTGACTTTTAGCGTGTCGTTCTCGGATTCGATATCAAGTTCGGTACGATCGAAACCGGCAACAGCCATCGCAATCTGGTAACGGTCTTCGCTGACCAGTTCAATGTTGTACGGTGGATAGCTTGGCTGTGCATCCGCTCGCTGTGCCTCGTCAAAAAAGCTGGCAAGACGGTCGAAACCAATGGCGGAACGGTACAGCGGAGCAAAGTCATAAGTACGCATGGCGATATCCTTTTCAAGTTAAGCGATAAATGAGGTGCGGACCTCCGTGGAGCACCCGCACTGCAGATATAGAATCTCAAAAAAAAATTTCAAGCCTACCAACGCACATTTTTTTGTGTGACACCGGCCCTTATTCGAGACTCTGCTGACGCTTGATTTCGTGACGTTTCATCGCTATGTAGTCGGCCCGATCGATTTCGTGCAGTTGGCGCGCATAGTTCTCGGTTGCATCGAACCAGTGCTGCAGACGCTGGTCGACCTGCTGGGGTCCCGCTAATGCGGCCGTATCAAGAAACGCATCAATCGCCAGGTAGTAACGCATGGTGTTGCGCTCAATCAAGCCTCGCATGCCGCCGATATATTGCGCTTGTCCATCGGACGTTTTGCCGCTTGTCGTGAAGCCCACCTTGTCGCTACCGGCGGTGGCAAGATAGCCTTGCATCGCCACTTTGCTGGCCAGTCCGACGACATAAGAATACGTCAGATGCATGAAGGTTTTATTGCCGGGAATCGCTGTTGCTTCCAGCAATATCTGGTAATCGCTGGTACCAAGCGGGCCTTTTTTTGCATCGAGACGGGCGTCGAAATAATCCGGGGTGATAACGCCCTGCTTGTAAGCAAACGCCACGCGGTGGGCGTCTTCCAGCGGCTGATCGAATTTTTTACCAACGCTGACATTGAGGGTTGTGCCGGCCACGCCGTTGACTGCACGGCAGTATTTGGTATTTAAATGCAAGATCAACACGTCGCACCAGTGGCTCGGACCATTCAGGTTATTGCTGACCTCGTCAAACGGATGATCGACAACCGCGTAGACATCACCTTTTAAAGCCGACGATGAAGCATCCGACAGCAACACCAGTGGTCGCTTGAACACATTGTGCGCCAGGCGCGGGCTTAATTCGACAAACCTGGCCTGCAGCGCGGTCGCGGCGGACGAATCGGTCACTGCTGCCATCGCAATAACGGGGTGAAGAATCGCTGCAGCGACGATCAAAAGGACAGAGCGGAGAATTTTTATCATGTTCGAATATTTAAAAAAGTATTGAAATACTGGCGCAGGCGTCGGTGTCAGCGATGCTGCATTAAAAAGTTACAGTGCGTCATGACGACGATATCGTCTGTACGAGAACACACCCTGGCTGCCCGGAAAGTGATTGTGCACGTTGGGCAGAGGACAACATAACTCTCGCAGGCACACGCCACCCCTTACAACTCGTAACGTCTGATACCTGTGCCGGGCTTGTCGGATTGAACTTCCCCGGTAACATACAGGCTCATTCATCAGCAACAGAGGAGCACCCCATGGAACTGACTCAATCATCTACCGCAACCGCATCGCGCATTCACCCGCTGGTCGCTGGAGCAGCAGTGGCAGTCACCCTAGTGAGCCTGCTTGGCGTGGCTGCAATCAGTGGAATCCTTCCTAATTCACATGGCGGCATCGAGTCGCAAAAAGCGGCATCTTCCGCCGTACCGACTGTGACGGCGGCAACGAGCACAACGGCTACCGCGCCGGTTCTGGTACAAACGCCGGCGGGTTATCAATACATGCAACCGGTTTCCGCACCCGTGGCTGCCTACCAGCAAGTCGAGCCGCAACACGCGGCACCGACGCCGACTCATCACACCACGCACCACCGCGCGCAAACCTACGCCCAAGCCGACACCCGTCAGCCAGCGTATCAGCAACCGGCCTACCAACAGCCAGCACGTCAGGCCAATAGCCCGATCGGTATAGCTACCGGCGCAGTCGTTGGCGGCTTGCTCGGTAACCAGGTAGGCAAAGGTAACGGTCGTACGCTTGCCACCGTAGCAGGTGCAGTAGGCGGCGGTTATCTCGGCAACATGGCTGGGCAAAAATACGGTTATTGATTTACCGAAGTACAAAAAACCTCGCGAGCGGCGAGGTTTTTTTTCGTCCGCGAAAGTCTCATCGTCCTGACCGTGCCAGTGCATCTGCACGGCCATTTTTTGCACGAGGAATCCAGCAAAAACTGGTGTCACCGAATCGCTGCAGCAAAAGCTGCGCTTGGCGACGCAATGGAGAGAGCGCCGCCACGAGATGGACCCCGGTGACGTCCTCGATAACGATGCGGCTGTCGCCATAAATCAATAAGGTGGTAGCGTGCTGCGAGGCAGCTTCTTCAAGTACCGCAATCAATGCAAGATACTCGGCATCGTTGCTGTCACCATGACCGGATGCCCGGCTGATAGTGGTAACAATGCCAAGCGGACTGCACAGTACGGCACCCAGTGAGATCGCTCCGGGATTGGGCATGGCCGAGCCATCGAACCACGCTTGCCACTGCCCCGCCTTCAACGCGCCCACCGCTTGCTTGCGTTGCCGCGCATCGGCTTGCTGCTGCTTGCGACGGTGATCGCGAATGACTTGCTGCAAAATAATTTGCTGCCTGCGAGCAACCAGATCAACGAGATATCCGGGTAACGCTGCGGCAGACAACACCTGCTGCAATGCGTCGGCATCGCTCATGCCGGTATGCACAGCAAGTCGACGTGCCGCGGTTTTTTCTTTTTTAAAAGCTACCTCGGCAAGCGCAGCCAATCCGGCAGACTCGGTCCCCTCTGCCACGCCACTTACCTGGTTTGAAATTTACGCAGTAGCGCGTTAAGTTGCTCGGTTGGTGCTGCAGCGGGTGGCGTGTCGTCGGCATCGTCATCGAATTCAGCCGCCAGATCTTTCCAGCCATGGCGCTCGGCAAAGGCGTTGAATGCCTCGGGAGCTTCCAGCACAATCACCTGCTCGTCCTGCAAGCCGGCGTCACCGACGTGCAAATCGGGGCCAACATAACCGAGCGAGCGCAGGTGCGCTGAAATATGACGAATCAATATCAGGTCATTAAACAGCGGATCACCCTCCATCGGATAGCGCAGGTCCACTTGCACATCAATGACGCCATAACTTTCATCGACAATTTTTATTGCGCTGATCTCGCGCACCTGCCCCGATGAATCTTTGGCAGTAAAGGGACCGCACAGGGTCAGTTGGGTGTCATCGCTCATGCGGACAAGATACCACTTTCGGCAACCACAAAACCATGCGTGCAATTCGAGCGTCCGCCCCACCTCAGATGCGCAGTAATATTCAGACAAGTAGACGCATAAAAAATGTGCGACTGGATAACAATCAGGAAACGACCTGCAGCAAAGCCACCGCTTCGTGCTTGGAAAAGATTATCGCAAGCAGATGAGTGCCAAGGGTATTCGGTGCGATGGACCACTGACTTTAACGCAGCGGCGAAGAAACGATCGGCTTCAACGCTTGTCCATGACTGCATTAACCCCACATAGGTTTTTTGATAGTTGTAACAGCGATCTTATCAATAGCAAGCCGGAGGCAGCAATGAGTAACAATATCGCAGGAAAAATTGTCGTCATCACCGGGGCCAGCAGCGGTCTCGGTGAAGCGACCGCCCGTCATTTATCCGCTCTTGGCGCAACCGTCGTGCTCGGTGCGCGGCGCGTCGATCGCATCAACGCACTAGCCGCAGAATTGATTGCCGCCGGCGGCGCTGCACTTGCAGTTGCTACCGATGTGACGGACAGCGCCCAGGTGCAGCGCTTGGTCGACGCCGCCATCAACACATATGGTCGGCTCGACGTCATCATCAACAACGCCGGCCTGATGCCGCACTCGCCCCTTGATCGATGCAAAATCACCGATTGGGACCGCATGATCGACGTCAATATCAAAGGTGTGTTGTACGGCATTGCCGCCGCACTACCGCACATGCAACAACGCAAATCCGGGCACATCATTAACGTGTCTTCGGTCGCCGGTCACAAGGTGCGCCCCGGCAGTGCCGTATATGCCGCCACCAAGCATGCGGTACTGGCCTTGTCGGAAGGGTTGCGGCAAGAAGTGAAACCCTACAACATCCGCACTACGGTAATTTCGCCCGGCGCGGTCGCCACCGAATTGCCCAACAGCGTGACCGAAGCGGATGTCGCCGCCAACGTACGCAAGATTTACGAGATGGCGATACCGCCGGAATCATTTGCTCGCGCCGTGGCCTATGCGATGGAGCAGCCGGACGATATCGATGTCAACGAAATTCTGTTTCGTCCGACGCGACAGGAAATTTAAAAACAGAATAGCGACGGATTCCGACCCATCCAACACATCCAACGCATCCAATGCATCCAATGCATCCAGCATAGGCGATACAGTCATCGCTTAAAAAAACGGCGGTGGCGAACATGATATTCGCCACCGCCGCCATCGTCAGCGTTGCTGACTTTTCTGCTTATTTCAAATGCTTCTTCAACTCTTCACCGGCCTGCTCCAGCGACGAACGCACCGCTGGTACAGTAGCGATGGCGTTGAGCAAACCGAAGTCATGAATCATGCCGTTGTAGCGCACGCTAGTCACCGCCACGCCAGCTGCATCCAGCTTGCGGCCGTATGCTTCGCCTTCATCGCGCAACACATCATTTTCTGCCGTCTGGATCAACGTTGGCGGCAAGCCTTTTAACTGATCAATGGTCGCCATCAATGGTGAGGCGGTGATCTCTTTACGCTTGGCCGCATCAGTGGTGTAGTTGTCCCAAAACCATTTCATCATGTTGCGCGTCAAGAAGTGGCCTTCGGCAAACTGTTTGTACGACGCCGTCTCGAAGTTGGCATCGACCACAGGCCA
>JAYTZV010000270.1:0-1162 GCA_043741695.1 Burkholderiales bacterium | reverse complement strand
TATTTGCGCAGGACAATGCGCCTGCACCCGCCGACGTGTTGGTGGTCTTGCCCAATCTCGACGAATCTGCGGCACTAATCGACGCAGTATTTGGCAGCGTGCCGTTTGCGCGGCGCATTCCCTACATGATCACTGGGCGCGCAGCGATCAAATCGAATGTGGCTGGTCAGGCGCTACTTGCCGTGCTGTCGCTGGCCACCTCACGTGTAACTGCCAGCGACGTGCTGGCGTTGCTGCAGCAACCCATCATCGGCCGACGTTTTGGCTTTGGCAGCAGCGAACTCGATCTGCTGCACGGCTGGATCGATCAGGCCGGCATCCGCTGGGGACTCAACGCCGCGCATCGTGCGAGCGTCGGTGTACCGGCGACGTCGTCTAACACTTTCGACGATGGTTTGTCGCGGCTGCTGCTGGGTTATGCGCTACCAAATGCAGTCACAGCACCGTTTGCAGGATGCGTACCCACGATCGGCATCGAAGGTAGCGACACAACCGTACTCGGCAACTTCTGGCACTGCCTGCACCTGATCGAAGGCTTGCACGTGGAGTTGACGCAGCCGCGCACTGCACTCGACTGGCAAGCATTTTTGATGCACGTGATCGATAATTTTCTGACGCCCGACAACGCGCAGATCGATCAACTCGACGCATTGAAAGACTGCCTGCGCGAATTGCATGACCAATTGCGGCGCGCCGATCTGCAGGCGGTGCTGCCACACGACGTAGTCCGCGCCGCGCTGGCCGCGCTGCTCGATGATCCGTTGCCCGGCGGCGTGCCGACCGGCAGCGTCACATTTGCCAGCATGACGAGCCTGCGCAATTTGCCGTATCAGGTGATCTGCGCAATCGGTTTGAACGATGGCGTATTTCCCGCCACCGAGCGGGCGGTTGAATTCGATCTGATGCCGTTGGCACCGCGCCGCGGTGATCGACAGCGTGGTGCGGACGATAGAAACCTGATGCTCGATCTGATTCTGTCAGCAAGGCGACGACTATATTTGAGCTTCACCGGACACGGCATTCGCGACAACGCAGCAATGCCGCCGTCGGTCTTGATTGCAGATTTGCTTGACTATCTGGTACCCGCGATTGCTACTGATGCCAACGATATGCAACAACTGGCAGTGGCGCGCAAGCGCTTGCTGGTCGAGCATCCGCTGCA
>JAYTZV010000269.1:0-3720 GCA_043741695.1 Burkholderiales bacterium | reverse complement strand
TGGCATTTACCGGCATAGAACCCATTTACTATTTTCTCAACCAGGAATGACACAATGAAAAAATCGCTACTTGCACTTTCAATCCTTGGCGCCTTCGCTGGCGTTGCTCAAGCACAAACCAATGTAACGATGTACGGTGTTGTTGACGCTGGCTTGGTCCGCGCTGACAACGGTCAACAAAAAGTTACCAAACTCGATAGCGGTATTTATTCCGGTAGCCGTTTGGGTTTCAAAGGTACTGAAGATTTGGGCGGCGGCTTACAAGCACTTTTCGTTTTGGAAACAGGTATTAACGTTGATTCCGGCGGCTTTGCTCAAGGTGGTACTGCATTCGGCCGTCAAACTTACGTCGGCCTTGGCGGTGGCTTCGGTACCGTAAAGCTGGGTCGTCAGCAAAGCTTCCTTTACGATGCACAAGTTGCTGTTGATCCATTTGGTATCGGTCTGGCCGGTGACTCGACAAAATTCTTCGCACCTCAGCCAACTTCCCAGTTGCGTCAAAATAACACCGCTAAATATGAATCGCCGAACATTAGCGGATTCCAGTTTGGTTACTCGCATTCGTTTGGCGAAGTCGTTGGTGCTGCATCGAATGGTGCTGATAATGCATTTTCAGCCAAGTACACAAACGGACCGATCTTCCTGAATGCAATTTACGATCAGTCGAATTCGAGCCCAGCGGTAATCGGTGTGCCGAACCAGAAGACAAAAGTTACTAACCTTGGCGGTACATACGATTTCGGCGTAGCAAAAGCCCACGTAATGTTCGATCGTACAAAGACTGATGCTGGTGGTAATGCACGTGACGTGTTGGTTGGCGCAACTGTTCCGTTTGGTGCAAGCAACTTCCTGGTTGACTACATCAAGCACACAGACAAAACCACTAACAACAGCGATGCCAAGCAGTATGCAATCGGCTACACCTACTCAATGTCGAAGCGCACGACCCTGTACACTTCGTACTCACGTGTTACTAACGATAGCGCAGCAGCATTTGGTGGAATCAGCGGTATTTCCGCAGTTGCAGGCCAATCGTTCAAAAACTTCGACGTCGGCGTTCGCCACACGTTCTAATTGTCTACAGGCGCAAGCCTGTGGCAATGATGTTTAAATTAAAAGGTACCTTCGGGTACCTTTTTTTTCGCCAATAAAAACGTGATTCGCCCTTGGATTACTTCACATGGATTCAGCTTCCGATTTAGATTGGCCATTACACGGCATAGATTTCACGTCAGCACCATCAAATCGAAAACCTATCACGATCGCGTCGGGCCATATGATCGGGGATACCTGGCGGCTAATCAAACTACACAAACTTCCCGACTTCGAAGCATTTTCAGATTGGCTTCAGCAGCCAGGCCCATGGCTCGCCGCCTTTGACCTACCCTTCTCCCTTCCCCGAGAATTGATCGAGCAATTAGGCTGGCCACTAAACTGGCGCGCCATGATTGCGCATTACTCGACCCTCTCCCGCGCAGAAATCAGAGACACGTTCAAACAATTCTGCGATGCCCGTCCTGTTGGCAAAAAATTCGCGCATCGCGCTACTGACGGCCCAGCCGCATCGTCGCCATCAATGAAGTGGGTCAACCCGCCCGTGGCTTACATGCTGCACGCAGGCGTGCCATTACTACTCGATGCCGGCATTACCTTGTTTGACATGCATCCCGGTGATCCGCTGCGCATCGCACTCGAAGGCTACCCCGGCATGGTCGCCCGATCGATCTTGCAGGAATCGTACAAATCCGATACGCGTGCTAAACAGACGCCGCAGCGGCGACAAGCACGTGAGAAATTGGTGGATCATCTGGAGCGCGGCGATTACCGGTTCGCAGTGAAGCTCGATGCAGGCAAACATCGCGCAGCCTTGATCGACGATGCCAGCGGTGACTTGCTTGATGCGGTCTTGTGCGCGCTATTAGCGGCGTGGGCCTGGCAGCGGCGCGATCAGCGCTTCGGCATGCCGCGTTTTGACGCGCTGGAAGGATGGATTGTCGGCGCTGGTGCAGCAGATGGTGACGTTTCTACCGCTCGATAGCGGCCAGAAAACTCCCGATAGCCGAATGCGGCGGCTTGCAAAGGTAATAGCGAAGGGTCTGAATTTCGGCGAGGCATTTAGTGCCGTTATCAATGATGATGGGACCGCTTTAAAACTCGCTGTAACATGTCGACTACCCGTGCCGCGCGGCGAGTTCAGACACTATCCTGCTGCACGCACATCGGCGCCACCGTGTCGCGGATACCGCAACTTTTTCGACGCTACCAGATAGCAGTAGGTAATGCGACTACTCGGCAACAGCAGCAATATCGACTGGCAGTCCATCGTTATCCGGCATCCATCCAGCCAATGCAGATGCACCGGTTGCGAACAGGAATAACATCAAGATGGCTGTAGCTAAAAAGCTGCCGCAGGAGCGTAAAGTCAGGGAAGGTTTCATCGTCGGTTCTCGCACAGGGAAGAAAATTCAGTACCCCGATTTTCTATCTGGCTGCGAAACCACTCTGTGCGGAAACCAACATTACCAAAATTAATTTTAATCAACCATGGTCACACCCGACCGACGATCGACGCTGTCGCAATCAATTCATCAAGCAATGCCATCGACACAGCACCTGAGACCGCGAATGGATTCAACTCCGGCAACTCGGAGTATTTCAACAATATCGACGTATTGAGTTTGGCCAGATTGACCTGCCCCATGGTCCAACCGCTGAAACGGCGCTCGGTAATTTCTTCAAACTGCAGTATTTGCACATCGCAATGTCTCTTGTCGCGCAGAATATGCGCGTACAGGGCATTGACCGCACTACGGCTACCTTCCAGCGCCTGAATAAAAATGTCACCGCTGTAACACAGGATGCCAGTCAGACCTTGCGGTGGATTATGAATGCGCGCCTGTGCCATGATCGAATTGACCAGGTCAGTTGAATTTTTGTCGATGGCGCGACTTGCGTAGAGTAAGCGGACTAGCATGGTGATTCCTCAACGATGAGAGAGCATTTCATTTTTTAATGTTGCGCAAAGATAAAAATTCGCGCCGCAAGTTGGCATCTTTCAAAAACGACCCGCGCATCACACTGTTGATCATTTTTGAATCCATATCCTTGACACCGCGCCAGTGCATGCAGAAATGGTCAGCCTCCATCACAATCGCCAGGCCGTCCGGCTGGATCTTGTCTTGCAAGACATCGGCCAGTTGCACCACCGCCTCTTCCTGAATCTGCGGCCGGCTCATGATCCAGTCGGCAATCCGGGCATATTTCGACAGACCGATTAAATTCGAGTGCTCGTTCGGCATCACGCCAATCCAGATGCGTCCGATGATCGGACACAGATGATGCGAACAAGCACTGCGGACCGTGATCGGACCGATGATCATCAATTCGTTTAAGTGCGACGCGTTCGGAAACTCAGTCAGCGCCGGCATCGGCACATAGCGGCCGCGGAAAACTTCATTGATGAACATCTTCGCCACGCGCCTACCGGTATCTTGGGTATTGTGGTCGCTATCGGTGTCGATAACCAGACTGCGCAGCACGCCTTGCAGCTTCTCCTTAACTTCCTCTACCAACGCATCGAGTTCACCAGGTTCGATGAATGCGGAGATATTGTCGTTGGCGTGGAAACGGGTTTTACTGGCTTCGATGCGTTGGCGGATCGTTTTTGATACTGGCTGGGCGGTGTCGATCGGGTCGTCCTGAGTGGGAGTTTTCACGTGG
>JAYTZV010000268.1:0-10328 GCA_043741695.1 Burkholderiales bacterium | reverse complement strand
AGCAATACACCTTGATCGATACTGCGGGTATCCGCCGTCGCGGTAAAGTATTTGAGGCGATCGAAAAATTTTCGGTTGTTAAAACCCTGCAATCGATTTCCGAAGCCAACGTGGTGCTGCTGCTATTGGATGCGCAGCAGGATATTTCCGAACAAGACGCGCACATTGCCGGCTTCGTACTTGAATCGGGCAGGGCGTTGGTGGTCGGCGTCAATAAGTGGGACGGTCTGACCAGCAGTCGCCGCGATGAAATCAAGATCGATCTGGATCGCAAACTCGATTTTTTATCGTTCGCCAAATTTCATTTCATCTCGGCGTTGAAAGCCACCGGCGTTGACCAGTTGATGAAGTCGATTCACTCGGCCTATGTGGCGGCGATGAGTGATCTGTCGACTCCAAAACTCACACGCGCTTTGATTGAAGCAGTCGAGCATCAGCAACCGCGGCGCAAGGGATCGATCCGGCCCAAGCTGCGTTATGCGCATCAGGGCGGCATGAACCCGCCGATCGTCGTCATTCATGGCAATTCGCTGGATGCAATCGATGACAACTACAAGCGCTTTTTAGAGAAGCATTTTCGCGATACGTTTGCGTTGGTCGGCACGCCATTGCGCATCGAATTCCGGTCCGGTAAAAATCCGTTCTCGCGCCACGAAAAATGAAGCGGCTGCCTTTGGCGATCGCATGAACGAATCTGCATCGCCGTTCCTGTCAGAGAAGCAGGTCACTGTGCGCCAGCGCATGGCGACAAAACCAAAAATCGATTACATTAATTTCAATTCCAGTTTTCTCAGCGTAATGGCTGACAATCGCCTGTGTGCAGATGTATTTGCATATGAGGATGCGATTAAATCGGCAAATTTTTGACAGGCCTTGAAATTTCGTCAAGTCGCCTCCAATTCCTGAATACAACAACATATCGGAGCTGTCATGAGCAACAAAGGGCAATTGTTACAAGACCCATTTCTTAACGCATTGAGGAAAGAGCACGTTCCCGTCTCGATCTATCTGGTCAACGGCATCAAGCTACAGGGGCACATTGAATCGTTCGACCAATACGTAGTGCTTCTGCGAAATACGGTCACGCAGATGGTCTACAAACATGCGATCTCCACGGTCGTTCCTGCACGCGCAGTCAATCTCAATCTTGAACCCGAAGCCGACTAATTCATGAGCGTTCGCAGTCCGACGCTGTGCGCCTGATGCGTGCAGCACTGATAGGAGTTGATCTCGGCAAAGGTGATTTCGCGGCGAGCCTCGAAGAACTCTCGTTACTTGCCAAGTCTGCTGGTGCGCAACCAATCACCACGATCACTGGTCGACGCGCCAGCCCGGATGCAGCACTATTCGTTGGCTCCGGCAAAGCCGATGAAATCCGCCTGGCAGTCATTGATCAACAGCTCGACCTGGTTATCTTTAATCATGCGCTGACGCCAGCGCAACAGCGTAATCTCGAACGTACCCTGTCGATCAACGTGGTCGATCGGACTAGCTTGATCCTCGATATTTTTGCCCAACGCGCGCAAAGTCACGAAGGTAAATTGCAGGTTGAGCTCGCGCAGCTGCAGCATCTGGCTACGCGACTCATCCGCGGCTGGACGCACCTTGAGCGGCAAAAAGGCGGTATTGGATTGCGCGGTCCGGGTGAAACCCAGCTAGAGACTGACCGCCGTTTGATTGGCGATCGGGTCAAGGCGCTACGTGCTCGTCTCGACAAATTGCAACGGCAACATGCTACGCAGCGTCGGGCACGTGGACGCAGCAATGTCCTGTCGATTTCATTGGTGGGCTATACCAACGCAGGCAAATCGACCCTGTTCAATGCAATGGCAAAAGCCCGCGTGTATGCAGCCGACCAGCTATTTGCAACGCTCGACACGACCTCACGGCGTGTCTATTTGGGTGAAGCTGGCAATGTGGTGTTGTCCGATACGGTCGGCTTCATTCGCGAATTACCGCATCAACTGGTTGCGGCATTTCGTGCCACGCTCGAAGAAACCATTCATGCCGATTTGCTGCTGCATGTCGTCGATGCGGCCAGCCCAAATCGCATGGAGCAAATCGAGCAGGTCAACAAGGTACTGAAGGAAATTGGTGCCGATCAAATACCGCAGATTCTGGTGTGGAACAAGATCGACGCTGCTGCGTTGCCGCCGTCGGTAGAGCGCGACGAATATGATAAGATTCGACGCGTGTTTGTGAGTGCGCAAAGTGGCTCCGGCCTCGATCTGCTGAGAGCGGCCATCGGTGAATTCGCAATGCAGCGTCTGAGCGCTGTGCCACTTGAGCCCGCGCTAGTTCTGCCGTGCGATGTCCCGGTCTGAAAGACGGGCCATGCACCACGATCAAGGTATTCGGCACAGTCGGGACTATCAGCACAGTCTTGACATATTGCACATTCAGTACACTCAGCATATTCAGCACATTCAGCACCAGTACTCCCTTCAATGATTTCTTATGCCGGATCGCGACAGAATGCTTGTTTCACTTTTAAGAAGACTGGGCTTGAAATTTTCGTTGAATGATCCGCGTTGGGGGCGGGATTCACAAGACAACAAGCAAAACCAGACCGGCAATCAGGACGGCAAGCGTCCCGCCGATGGCCCCCCCGACCTTGACCAGTTGTGGCGCGATTTCAATGTGCGTTTGAATCGCTTGTTAAGCGGAAAAAAAGGTGGCGGCTCCGATTCCGGTGGCGGCTTCAAACCGGATATGCGTAATGCCAGGTTCGGTGTCGGGATCATTGCGTTGGTCGCGCTGTTCCTTTGGCTGGTCAGTGGATTCTTTATTGTGCAGGAAGGGCAAACAGGTGTCGTGCTGCGCTTCGGAAAATATAACCACATGACGCCGGCAGGTTTCAACTGGCGTTGGCCAACCCCGATCGAGTCGCATGAGATCGTCAATGTGTCCTCGGTGCGTACGGTTGAAGTGGGTTATCGCGGCAGTGCAAAAAACAAGCAGTTGCAAGAATCGCTGATGCTGACCGACGATGAAAATATCATCGACATCCAATTCGCGGTGCAATACAAATTGAAGGACGCAGTTGAATGGTTATTCAACAATCGTGATCAGGAAGAAGTCATCAAGCAGGTCGCTGAAAGTGCGATTCGCGAAATTGTCGGACGCAGCAAGATGGATGCGGTGCTGTATGAGGGCCGTGAAAAAGTCGCGCATGACGTTAGCAAATTGATGCAGGAAATTCTCGACCGCTACAAGGCTGGTGTGCAGATTACTAACGTCACGATGCAAGGCGTGCAACCGCCCGAGCAAGTGCAGACGGCGTTTGATGATGCCGTTAAGGCGGGGCAGGATCGTGAGCGCCAGAAAAACGAAGGTCAGGCTTATGCGAACGATGTGATTCCAAAAGCGCGCGGTGCTGCTTCACGGCTGATGCAGGAAGCAGACGGCTACAAGGCGCGTGTTGTGGCTGATGCACAAGGCGACGCATCGCGTTTCAAGCAGGTGCTCGCTGAATATCAAAAAGCGCCGGCAGTCACACGTGACCGAATGTATATCGAAACCATGCAACAGATTTTCTCCAATACCTCCAAAGTCATGGTCGACGGCAAAGCGGGCAATAGTCTGCTGTACTTGCCAATCGACAAACTGATCGCGCAAACCGCCGCCACCGACCCGACAAACAAGGCAGCACCGATCGCGCCACCCGCATCGGTACTGGCGCCAGCGGTAGCTACGCCTGATCCGATGCAGTCATCGGAGGCGCAACGACAACGCGATGTTCGTAGCCGTGATAGCCGCGATGGTCGTGATCGGGAGGGCCGATAATGAACCGCCTGATTTCTTATGTTGTACTCGCGTTGATTGCGCTCTACGTGCTGACGTCGTCAGTGTTCGTGGTCACGCAACGGCAGTTTGCAATTGTGTTTGCGCTGGGTGAAGTCAAGCAGGTCATCAGCCAGCCTGGCCTGCATTTCAAGTTGCCGCCACCATTCCAGAACGTGCTGTTTCTCGACAAGCGCATCTTGACGCTCGATACGCCGGACAGCGAGCGTCTGATTACCGCTGAAAAGAAAAATATTCTGGTGGATGCGTTTATCAAGTGGCGCATCGTTGATCCGCGTTTGTACTTCGTCAGCTTCGGCGGTGAAGAGCGCCGTGCGCTTGATCGACTGCTGCAAATTGTCAAGGCAGCATTGAACGATGAAATCACCAAGCACACGGTGCGCGAAGTGATCTCGGGTGAGCGCAGCCAGGTGATGGATGCGATTCGCAAAAAAGTCGAAGACGAAGCCAAGCAAATCGGTATCGAAATTGTCGATGTGCGATTGAAGCGGGTGGATTACGTCGAGCAGATCAATGCATCCGTCTATGAGCGAATGAAGGCCGAACGCTTGCGTGTGGCAAACGAACTGCGTTCGACAGGCTCGGCAGAATCGGAAAAGATACGCGCCGACGCAGACCGCCAGCGAACAGTGGTGCTGGCCGAAGCGTATCGCGAAGCCGAGAAGTTACGTGGCGAAGGCGATGCCAAGGCATCGCAAATTTATGCGCAGGCGTTTGGGCAGAGCCCGGAGTTCTACAAGTTTTATCGTAGTCTGGAAGCGTATCGTGCCAGTTTCCGCAATAAGTCTGACGTGATGGTGGTCGACCCGAGTTCTGATTTTTTCAAATACTTCAAAAGCTCTGGAGCGACGGCCGGTACGAAAAAATAACGGCTGAATCGGTATCGCGCAGCAGGTTGTGATCAGCAAACGGTGCACCGGTAATTGATGGGCCGTTTGCTATCGCGTGGCTGGCGAAACCGCCGGCCGTGCAAGAATCGATAACGCATCAAACCCAAGCCTCGGACTGCTTCGCGGATCGCGCAGGCTGCACTTGATCACAGCGATGGCAGCGCCCCAATAAAAATACCGCATCGTCTTTTTCTTTTTGATAATCCCCGCTATGCCCAACTGGCTTCTCCCTGAAAATATCGCCGATATCCTGCCATCGGAGGCGCGCAAGATCGAAGAGCTGCGTCGCCAGATGCTCGATAACTTCCGGCGCTACGGCTATGAACTGGTCATGCCGCCGATGCTGGAATATCTGGAGTCGCTGCTGAACGGCGCTGGTGCCGATACCGCGTTGCGCACCTTCAAACTGGTCGATCAACTATCAGGCCGCACGATGGGTCTGCGGGCCGACATGACGACGCAAGTAGCACGCATCGATGCGCATTTGCTCAACCGTGATTCGGTTACGCGTCTTTGCTATGCCGGCAGCGTGCTGCATACCCGGCCGTCCGGTTTGCATGCGACGCGCGAGCCACTGCAAATCGGTGCTGAGATTTACGGTCATGCCGGCCTGGAAGCGGACGCGGAAATCCAGGAGTTGGCGTTGGCATCGCTGGCGCTGGCGGGCTTCGATACCGTGCGGCTCGATCTGTGTCACGTCGGCATTCTGCAGGCGATTTTATCGATCGATCCTGTGGCCCGAGCCAACGAAGCAGCGCTATGCGCGTTGCTGAAAGCGAAGGACGCACCGAGCTTGCGCGACCTCACGCACAGCCTCAGTGCTACCGCACGCGACGCTATTCTGGCGCTACCACAGTTATATGGCGATGCGAGTACCCTGCAGCGCGCACGTGCACAACTGCCGCCACTGCCGGGCATCTTCGCCGCGCTCGATGAACTCGATGCGCTGGTCGACCTCGTTGGCACCGCATCTGTCACGGTTGATCTGGCCGATCTGCACGGTTATCAATACGAAAGCGGCGCGATGTTTGCGGCGTATGTGCCGGGCCTGCCGAACCCGGTGGCGCGTGGCGGGCGGTATGATCACGTCGGCGAAGCATTTGGCAGGGCGCGTCCGGCAACCGGTTTTTCGATGGACTTGCGCGAACTCGCGCGGCTGCTGCCAACCGCGGAACGCAAGCGCGCGATTCGTGCGCCGTGGGGACGTGACGCGGCACTACGTCAGACCATCGCCGCATTGCGCAGCGCAGATGAAATCGTGATCCAGCATTTGCCGGGCCACGATAATGATCAGGATGAATTCGACTGTGACCGTGTGCTCGTGCTTGATAATGGCAACTGGATTCTGAAAAAAGTTTAATAAAAAAATTTCAAAACAAGCTTCAAAACAAACTTCAAAGCAAGCTGCAAAACAAGCTTCATAGCAAACTTCATAACAAGCTCTACAACAGGCAGGCAAGTGATGACACAGCAAAAGATGGCAAAGAACGTGGTCGTAATCGGTACCCAGTGGGGCGATGAAGGCAAGGGAAAAATTGTCGACTGGCTGACCGACCATGCACAAGGCGTGGTGCGTTTTCAGGGTGGTCACAATGCCGGCCACACGCTGGTTATTGGCGGCGTCAAGACCGCGCTGCAGCTGATCCCGTCGGGCATCATGCGTGCTGGCGTGGCCTGCTATATCGGCAATGGTGTGGTGCTGTCAGTGCCCGATCTGCTGCGCGAAATCGACAAGCTGCAGGCGGTTGGCGTCGAAGTCGAATCGCGTCTGAAAGTCTCTGAAGCCTGCCCGGTTATTCTGCCGTACCACACCGCACTTGACCATGCGCGTGAAGTCGCACGTGGCGCGGCCAAGATCGGTACCACCGGCACGGGCATCGGCCCAGCCTACGAAGACAAAATCGCACGCCGCGCAATTCGCGTGGCCGACCTGCTGAATGAAAAACGTTTCGCCGAAAAGCTGCGCGAAAATCTCGATTATCACAACTTCGTGCTGACCGACTATCTGAAAGCGCCCGCGGTTGATTATCAAAAAACCCTGGACACCGCGCTCGCCGATGTACCGCGTTTGGCACCGATGGCGTCGGACGTATCGAGTGCATTGCATGCCGCGTGGAAGGCTGGTGCGAGTCTGCTGTTTGAAGGTGCACAGGGTAGTTTGCTCGACGTTGATCATGGCACTTATCCGTACGTTACCTCCAGCAATTGCGTGGCCGGTGCAGCGGCTTCGGGTTCGGGTGTTGGTCCGAACATGCTGCATTACATTTTGGGCATCACCAAAGCCTACACCACCCGCGTTGGCAGCGGACCCTTCCCATCTGAACTACCGACCGATGAGGGTGTCGGCAAGCATCTATCCGCCGTCGGCCACGAGTTCGGCACAGTCACTGGTCGTGCGCGTCGCTGCGGCTGGTTCGATGCCGCGCTGCTGCGTCGCTCGGTGCAGATTAACGGTGTCTCGGGCATGTGCCTGACCAAGCTCGACGTGCTCGATGGCTTGACCTCGCTGAAGCTGTGCACCGGCTATCAGATCGACGGCAAGCAGGTCGATATCTTCCCGGTCGGTGCCGAAGACGCGGGTCGCTGCGTACCGATTTATGAAGAGATGCCCGGCTGGACCGAAAGCACCGTCGGTGCAAAGTCACTGGCGGCGTTACCGGCCAATGCGCGCGCCTACATCAAGCGCATTGAAGAGTTGGTCGGCGTACCGATCGACATGGTATCGACCGGCCCTGACCGCGAAGAGACGATCGTTCTGCGTCACCCGTTCAACTAAGCCTTCGCACGTTCAATGAACATGCCGGTTTCCGACGATAAGCACCTGTGGGTCTCGTGGAACGCGTATCACCGCGCGATCGAACAGCTCGCGTTGCTGGTGCATGACTCCGGCTGGCAGTTCGATCAGGTGTTGTGTCTGGCACGCGGTGGCTTGCGTCCGGGCGATGTGTTTTCACGCATTTTTGACACACCGCTGGCGATACTGCCGACCAGCTCGTACCGGGAAGATGGCGGCACCGCACAAGGTACGCTCGACATCGGTGCATCGATTGCAATCAACAAAGGCACACTGGGCGGTCGCGTGCTGTTGCTCGATGATCTGGTTGATTCGGGCGTGACGTTGCAGCAGGTGATGCTGCATTTACGGACGCATTTTCCGGCTGTGACCGAAGTCAAATCGGCGGTAATCTGGGTAAAGGCGTGTTCCGTATTTACGCCAGATTTTTATCTGACCTATCTCCCCACTAATCCCTGGATTCATCAGCCGTTTGAAGAATACGACAGCTTGCGGCCGCATCAATTAAAAGCCTGGCTAAAAAAAGGCGATACCGCTTAGGTGATTCCAGCGATTGGTATGCGCCCAATCATCACCAGACAGTGCTGCTCGTCGTTGTTGCTGCGGCTTGGTAGGTTCCCCGCTTTTTTTAAATCGACCAGACTCGTTCCTGCGTCATCACCGCGTCATCAATTCGGGTTATGCTTTTTAGCATCAAAAAAGTCGACAGATTTTTTTACTTCCCGTCCCTGCTCCTGTTGCGACCGAGGACTTTTTCAGGAGTGCTCCGTGCCCGCATCGCGTTCTCGCTTTTCGCCATTGCATCAACTCTTTTGCCTCGCTCCGCTATTGCTTTGCGCGTTATTGAGCGCGAGCAGGGCAACTGCTGCTGACGATACACCGTTGGTAGCGCATGCAATTGACATGAGAGTGCCGCCTGCAGCAATCGCGGTACGCGGTGCTCTACCTCTGCTACCCGTCACCGTTACCGAGTTGAAGTTTGGCGAGTTTTTCAGTATGCCGATCGGCCCACGCGGCCTCGATGCCTCGACAAAATTAATTGGGCTTTCCGGCAAACAGGTACGCCTACTTGGTTACATGGTACGTGCAGAAAAGCCGGTGCCGGGTATGTTCATTTTGACGCCGCTACCGGTTTCGCTCGGTGATGAAGATGAGAGCCTGTCCGATGATCTGCCAGCGAGTTCTGTCTTTGTGCATCTCGATGCGGCGAGTGCCGCGACTGCGCTGCCGTTTTACCCTGGCTTGCTGCAACTGACCGGCACTTTGCTGCTCGGTCCGCATGATGAGGCAGATGGCCATGTCTCCACAGTGCGGTTGCAACTCGATGCCGCATTAACGCAAGCGGTCTTGCCAGCAGTCGTGCCGACGCTCTTGCCTACGATCTTGCCCACGATCTTGCCAACCACCGCAGATATCACCGCAAAAAAATCCCCCTAGCCATATTCGCAGCTGATTAAAAAACAGGCACACTTTTTTCGAATCTCCACCATTATTTTTTTCAGGAATCGCGTCATGAATCATTCCGCTTTCTCGCCAACCAGGTTGTCGCTGACGATTGCTCTCGCACTCAGCAGCTTGTCGATAACTGCTACGGCCGCACCGACAATTTCGCGGCTGACACCGCCGAGCAATCCGTCCTACGCTGGCGCATCAACGCTTGCCCGTTTTTTGCCTGGACAGCGCTTTGATCTGCAAGCTACGGTCCGGCCAGAAGCTGGCATGACTATCACCGCTGTCAGCTTTGCCGTTGATGGCAAGACCATCAAGGTACCCGCCGCATACACCAGCATAGTACCTGCCACTGCCATCACGGCCAAGGCACCGGGCGCAGTCGCGGCCTCCTTGCGTGCGTATTCGAATACGACAGTCGGCGTGCACACCTTGACCGCCACTGCTACGCAAAGCGATGGCAGCACGACCACCGCAACCGGCCGTTTTGAAGTCATGCCGATTTTGACCAATCAGGGCCGCGTCGCAAAGAACGTAATTCTGCTGCTTGGTGACGGCATGGGTGCAGCGCATCGCACTGCGGCGCGCATCATGGTCAAGGGCTACGCGCAGGGGATGTCGCAAGGTCGCCTCGCGATGGATACGTTTCCGTACACCGGCATGGTGATGACGTCGTCGCTAAATTCGATCGTGACCGACTCGGCACCGGGCATGTCCAATTACGTTACCGGCAATAAGGCAGACAACAATCAGGAAGGCGTTTTTCCGGATGACACCATCGATGCGTTCGACAATCCACGCGTGGAATATCTGTCGGAATACCTGCATCGCACCAAAGGCAAATCGCTTGGTATCGTCACCACCGCTGACGTATTTGATGCCACACCGGCAGCCAACGCGGTACACACTGCCAACCGCGGCCGCGGCACCGGCATCGTCGATCAGTTTCTGGATGACCGTAATCTGACCGGCCTGAAAGTACTGATGGGCGGTGGACGTAAATGGTTTATACCGAAAAAATCGACCGCGTCTGCCGCGCTCGGAAGTAATATCGGTAATGGCTCGGCACGTTCGGCATCGAGCGATTATGTATTGCCATCCGATCTGGTCGCAGCATGGGGTGCCGCACCAGGTTCGATCGATCCGGATCGTGATTTGATCAGTGATTTTCAGGCGGCAGGATATGCGTATGCTGCCGACAAAACGGCGCTCGATGCAGCCGGTGTACCGGACAAACTACTCGGTCTTTTCAGCTACTCAAACATGAACGTCGCCTTCGACAAGATCGGCAAGCGCCGCGGCACCTCCACCGTGGTCGACGACTACGGTTTTCCTGATCAGCCGATGCTGGATGAAATGGCCGAAAAAGCCATCAAGGTACTCAGCAAGCA